>NZ_CAAKGZ010000025.1:0-381372 GCF_901007645.1 Pseudomonas sp. FG-3G | reverse complement strand
GAAGGCCTGGACACCGAAGGCGGTGAGCTGAACCTTCAGGAGAAAAACCTCAGCGACGGCACCAGCCCGGACGCTCCAGCGCTGACCCAAAGCGGCACCTTCACCATCACCGCGCTGGACGGTGTGCAGACCCTGAGCGTGGGCGGCATCAATGTCGTCACGGGCGGTGTTGCGGCCGGTTTCCCACAATCCATCACCACGGCCTTGGGCAACACACTGACCATCACCGGCTTCAACGCCGCCACCGGCGTGGTGAGTTACAGCTACACCTTGCTGGACAACGAAGCCCACGCAAACGCCAACGGCGCCAACAGCCTTAGCGAGCAATTTGCCGTCGTGGTCACCGACGACAACGGCACCACGGCCACCGGCAATCTGGATGTGAATATCGTTGATGATTTGCCCACCGCCCATGCTGATTCCGCCTCGGTGGACGAAGGCGGGACGGTCAGCGGCAACGTCCTGAACAACGATGTGGGCGGTGCCGATGGACCCGCCGCAAGCGGCGCGGTGATCGGTGTGCGTGCTGGCAGCGACACCTCAACCTCGGCGGTTGGCGGCCTCAACACCCAGATCAACGGCACCTACGGCTATCTCACGCTGGACGCCAATGGCAACGCCGTTTACCACAGCAACCCGAACACCGTCAGTGCACCCGGTGCCACCGACGTATTCACCTACACCGTGCGCGATGCCGACGGCGATGAAAGCACCACCACCATCACCATCGATGTCTACAACAGTTGCCTCGTTGCCGAAACTGATCAGGACATCACCGTCTACGAAAAAGCCTTGGACCTGAACCAGGACGGTCAGGACCTGGCCCCCGGTACCGTCACCGGCAGCGCGCCGAACGCTACCACTGAAACCGCCAGCGGTAGCCTGGTCGGCTCGGTCACAGGTGCAATCGGCGCCGTCACCTTCGCCCTGGTAGGCAACGCCACCGGTGCCTATGGCCAACTGCTGCTCAACCCCGACGGTTCCTACACCTACACCCTGACCTCGCCAGCCACCACCGCACCTTCGGCCAACGATGGTCCGAATGTCCTGAGTGAAAGCTTTACCTATCAAGCCACCGATTCGCTGGGCAATACCGTCACCAGCACCATCGTTATCAACATCGTTGACGACGTACCCAACGCCCAGGCCGATTTGGCTTCGGTAGTGGAGGGCGGCACGGTCAGCGGCAATGTGCTGGACAACGACGTACTCGGCGCCGACGGTGGCGCAGTGATCGGCGTACGTGCTGGCAACGACACCTCAAACCCTGCAACAGGTGGTCTCAACACCCAGATCAACGGCACCTACGGCTATCTCACGCTCGACGCCAATGGCAATGCGGTCTACCACAGCAACCCGGACGCCGTCGGCGCGCCGGGGGCCACTGACGTATTCACCTACACCGTGCGCGATGCCGACGGCGATGAAAGCACCACCACCATCACCATAGATGTCTACAACAGCTGCCTCGTCGCCGAAACCGATCAGGACATCACCGTCTACGAAAAAGCCCTGGACCTGAATCAGGACGGCCAGGACCTGGCTCCCGGCACCGTCACCGGCAGCGAGCCGAGCGCCACCAGCGAAACCGCCAGCGGTAGCCTGGTCGGTTCGGTGACCGGTGCCAGTGGTGCGCTGACGTTCAGTCTGGTGGGCAACGCCACCGGCGCCTACGGCCAGTTGTTGCTCAACCCCGATGGCTCGTACACCTACACGCTGACTTCGCCCGCCACGACGGCGCCCAACGCCAACGACGGCCCAAATGTATTGAGCGAAAGCTTCACCTACCAAGCCACGGACGCCTTGGGCAACAGTGTCACCGGCAACCTGGTGGTGAGCATCGTCGACGACGTGCCCACGGCCGTCGCGTCCGAGCGTTCGGTGACGGCGGTGGAGATCGACTCGAACCTGTTGATTGTGCTCGATGTGTCCGGGAGCATGGCCGACCCCTCGGGTGTACCGGGGCTCTCGCGGCTGGACCTGGCGAAACAGGCCATCAGTGCCTTGCTCGATAAATACGACGATCTGGGGGATGTGAAAGTCCAGCTCGTGACCTTCAGCAGCAGCGCCACCGACCAGACTTCCGTGTGGGTGGACGTGGCGACCGCCAAGTCGCTCCTCTCCGGCCTGTCAGCGGGCGGTGGGACCAACTACGATGCGGCGGTAGCGGCGGCCAAGACCGCGTTTGTCACCTCGGGGCAACTGACCGGCGCACAGAACATTGGCTATTTCTTCTCCGACGGCAAGCCCACGACGGGCCAGGGGATCGATGCGGCGGACGAAGCGGCGTGGAAAGCATTCCTCGACGCCAACGGCATCAAGAACTACGCCATCGGTCTGGGCGGTGGGGTCAGTGACACTCACCTTGACCCGCTGGCCTACGACGGCAGTACCCACACCAACACCGACGCGGTGCTGGTCACCGACCTGAACCAGCTCAACTCGGTGCTCTCCGGCACCGTGCAGGGTGTGCCGGTCACTGGCAGCCTGCTGGGCGAGGGCGGCTCGTTCGGCGCCGACGGCGGGTTTGTCAAAAGCCTGGTGGTCGATGGCACCACCTACAGCTACGATCCGGCCGCCAACGCCGGACAGGGTGCGCTGACCGCCAGCGGCGGGGCCAACCATGGCACCTTCAACACGGCCAACAACACGCTGAGTATCGCCACCGACCACGACGGCACGCTGGTGGTGAATCTCGACACCGGCGAGTACAGCTACACCTCCCAGACCGCCACCAGCACATTGATCACCGAGACCATCGGCTTCACTGTCAGCGACCACGACGGCGACCTGGCCAGTTCCAGCCTGGTGATCAAGGTTCTCCCCAACAGCCCGCCCGTGGCAGTCGACGACAACATCATCACCAACGTCCTGTCGGGCAACATCGTGATCCCGGGAGAAATGCTGCTGGGCAACGACAGCGACGCCAACGGCGACCCGCTCACGGCGTCGCCCACCGGCTTCAACACCGGCTGGGTTGCCAGGGGCGCAGACTTCACCGGCAGTACCGGCACGGTCAGCTTCACCGGTAACAACGTGCAGTCGATCAACCTCAACCGCGGCGCTTTTGTCGCCAATGCCGCGACCATGACCGCGGTGCTGGTGGTCAGCGGCGCACTGGGGATGGTGTCCAACCACAACACCAACGATGAAGACCGGCTCAACATCAGCCTCAAGCAGGGGGAAACCCTCACCCTGGACCACAACCTGGCGGCCGGACGGATCGCCCTGGAGTACTCCCTCAACGGCGGGCCTTTCATCGCGATCACCGACGGTGCCTCGTTCACCGCGGCGGCGGATGGCAACTACCAGATCCACGTCACCAACATCGCCAATGGCAGTGGTGGCAACCCCAACGGCGCGGAAAACTACCAACTGACCTTGACCGTCAACTACGCCGGCGCCCAGGACAGCACGCCGGATTACCACGGCAGCTACACCGCCAGCGACAATCACGGTGGCAGCGACAGCGCAGCGGTCGGCATCAGCTATCAGGCAGGCCACACCCTGACGGGCACGACAGGGGACGACGTGCTGATCGCCGGCGAGGGGGACAACATCCTCAACGCGGGCGACGGCAACGACATACTCAGCGCCGGTTCGGGCAACAACGCCTTGCACGGCGAGGCGGGCAACGACTTGCTCTACAGCGGCGCCGGCAACGACCTGCTCGACGGTGGCACCGGCAACGACACCGCCAGCTACGCCCACGCCAGTGCCGGGGTTACGGTGAACCTGGGTCTGTTAGCCGCCCAAAACACCGTGGGCGCCGGCATCGACACCCTGGCGGGCATCGAAAACCTGGTCGGCTCGAACTTCAACGACACCCTCACCGGCGATAGTGCCAGCAACCGCATCAACGGCGGCCTGGGCGACGACGTGCTCAATGGCGGTGGTGGCGATGACGTGTTGATCGGAGGCCTGGGCAACAACACCCTGACCGGAGGCAGCGGCGCTGATACCTTCCAATGGCAGGTGGGCAACAGCGGCCATGACCTGGTCACGGACTTCACCCCTGGCCTCGACAAACTCGACCTGTCGCAACTGTTGCTGGGGGAGAACGGCAGCAGCGCGTCCCTGGACGACTACCTGCACTTCAGCGTCACCGGCAGTGGTGCGTCGGTCATGACCAGCATCGACGTCAGCTCCACGGCCGGCGCCGCACCGAACCAGACCATCGACCTGGCCGGCGTCAACCTCGCCAGCTACTACGGCGTCACACCGGGCGTGGACGGCATGATCGCCGGCGCGGATACAGCGACCATCATCAACGGAATGTTGAATGATCATTCGTTGAAGGTGGACACCGTGTGAGGTGAACTGAAACGACAAAACCCGTCATGTTCAAATAGGACATGGCGGGTTTTGTGTTTTTGAGGGGATGCACACTTTTGCGTGAACGGCATGCATGCTTTTGTGGTGAGGGAGAAGGTGTGTCGACTAGCGCGGCTCGACGTTATCCAGCGCGCGGTTTGCCAGCAATCCGCCCAGTTCGATCAATTGCTGAATACCCAGCGCCACATGCCGTCGCGAGCCGTCCAACTCGAAGGCCAGGTCACTGATCATGGCATCGGCCGAAGCCAGGGTTTCGCGCAGGTTGGCGAGCAGGCATTCGGTGTCGACGCCGTTGACGACAGTGAAGAGTTGGCCTGGAGGCGGATCAGTTTCGGGTTGGGTCGGTTTGGGTTTCAGGTAAAAGTCGAGGGCGCGTTCGGCGGCTTGATCGAATGCTTTTGAATCGAGGGTGTCGCAGGGGGATGACGGGGCGGTGTCTGGTGGGTTGGGGGTTACTTTGAACATGATGAAACTCCTTGATGAGTGGAGCCGTCATCCATCGCTGCTAAACGAAGAAGGTGGCGGCTGTACGCGGGTTAGCAGACCAGGCATCAAGGAACCCGGCGCACCGAAGTGCCCCACGCATAGCCGCCATAATGCTGACCAGCCGAAGATGATCGACTGATCAATGGCGACACTGGCGTGCCTTGATGGTTCGAGCTGCTAAACCCGATCGCTGATTCATCAGCGACCAGGAAACGATAAAGCCCGACCCCAAGGCGCACAAGCCGGCGGATTCTGGCGCAGTTGTAGGCAATGGCGCAAGAATCGGTGGTTTGAGGGTGAGGCACGCTGGGAGTCTCACCGGTTTAGTGGATTATTCCTTCAACTGCTTCTTTATCTTGGCTGTGAGATTGAAGCTTGAGCGAGGTACCGCGTGATGCCGGGGGCGTAATAAGAGACCTGACCGCGCAATTGCCCTCGGCGCGCCCGTTGTGGCGACTGGCGTGGGTCAACGTAGCTTCGCGCCGGCTTCAGGGCTTATGCAGGGTTTTTTGCTTGAGGATATAAACCGTCACCAGCACCGCACTGGTGAGCATGAACACCCGCGCCCACGGCAGTGGCACCAGATAGCAGGACAACAGGATGCTCACCCACATCAGCCCGATGGCGTAGACCTTGCCCTTGAGCGGGATGCCGTTGCCGCTGAGGTAGTCAGCGATCCAGGGCCCGAGCCGCGGATGGCCCACCAGCCAGCGATAGAAGCGTGGCGAGCTGCGGGCGAAGCAGGCCGCGGCCAGTAGCAGGAAAGGGGTAGTGGGCAATACGGGAATGAAGATCCCGATGACCCCCAGCACCACGCTCAACCAGCCAATGGCCAGCAGGGCGTAGCGCAGGATCAGCGAGCGGTTGCCGATGGGCGCGGGCACCCGGTGGCTCAGTGGTGGCGCGGCTTGAGGATCGCCGGTTTCTCGTCCGGGGCGTTGCACAGCAGGTACAGGGCGGTGAGGGCTTCAGGGATCTGCACGATCATGTCGTCCATCAGGTTCGCGTCGGCGGCGATGTCGGAAAACTCCGGTTGCTCGTCGAACAGACCGGAACCGACCATGATCGGCAGCAGCATTTCGCTGACTTCTTCCTCGGCGGTTTCGAACCAGGCGGCTTCGCGCAGGAACACGCCTTCCATGAAACCGATGCACCAGCCACGCAGTTCCGAATCGTCCGGGTCATCGCCCAGGTCCAGCTCGCATGGCAATTCGAATTCTTCGTCGGAAGCCAACTGACGGGCGATGTGGGCCTTGAGCAACACCAGCGTGGTTTCGATGACCTCACGCTCGGCATCGTCGGCGTAATGCGGCTCTTCGGCGAACAGCGCGTCGATCCACTCACGCTCCGGCACCTGTTCGGAGCAGATGGACAGGGCGGTCAGGTAGCCGTGAGCGGCCACGTAATCCAGCGCCTCTTCGTGCAGCTCATCGGCGTCGAGGAAGACTTGCAGGCGGGTCAGTTGCTCAGCGAAGGACATTACAGGCTACCTTGGGGAATAAACAATGCGGGAATTCTAGGCCTTCTTGAGCGCCCAGGCCAGCCGCGTGGTGTATTTGCCTCTCCAATGCCCGGGGTGGACACAAATTTGCGCTCGCCCACAGATCAAATGTGGGAGCGAGCCTGCTCGCGATAGCGGTGGAGCAGCTTGCATTGATGTTGAATGGGCCGATGTCATCGAGAGCAGGCTCGCTCCCACAGGGACTGATGGCAACCGGAAGACCCCCGACACCTCTTGTCAGCATCACCCTTCACAACGAAACCCTCGGGTATACTGCCGCGTTTTGTGATGCCCTGCGGCGTCCCGGCGTTTCGAAACGCGCACTTACGATTTGCCGGTGCAGCGTTTTTGATTCTGAACCAGCCTTGCAGGGATGTTTCGGTGATTTTTGGAGTTTTTATGCTCGAACAGGCTCAACGCGTCCTCAAGGACATCTTCGGCTACGACAGTTTCCGTGGCCGCCAGGGTGCCATTATTGAGCGCGTGGCCAGCGGTGGCGATGCCCTGGTGCTGATGCCCACCGGCGGCGGCAAATCGTTGTGCTTCCAGGTGCCGGCGCTGTTGCGCAACGGCCTGGCGGTAGTGGTCTCGCCGCTGATTGCGTTGATGGACGACCAGGTCGCGACCCTTGAAGAGCTGGGGGTTGCAGCCGCTTCGCTGAACTCGACCCTCAGTGCCGAGCAGCAACGGGACCTGGCGGCGCGAATCAAGCGCGGTGAAATAAAAATGCTCTACCTGGCCCCGGAACGCCTGGTGCAGCCGCGCATGCTGGCGTTCCTGCAGAGCCTGGAAATCGCACTGTTTGCCATCGACGAAGCCCACTGTGTGTCCCAATGGGGCCACGACTTCCGTCGTGAATACCTGCAACTGGGGCAACTGGCCGAACTGTTTCCCGACGTGCCACGCATCGCCCTGACCGCCACCGCCGACAAACGTACCCGCGAAGAAATCGTCGATCGCCTGCATTTGCAGAACGCCGAGCGCTTCCTTTCCAGCTTCGACCGCCCCAACATTTTCTATCGCATCGTGCCCAAGGAGCAGCCGCGCAAGCAGTTGCTGGCGTTTATTGCCGAGCGGCGCAGCGATGCCGGCATCGTTTATTGCCTGTCGCGCAAAAAGGTCGATGAAGTGGCGGCGTTTCTCTGCGAACAAGGTTTTCCGGCGTTGCCGTATCACGCCGGCCTGCCCAATGACTTGCGGGCCTATCATCAGAAACGCTTCCTCAATGAGGAAGGCCTGATCATGGTGGCCACCGTGGCGTTTGGCATGGGCATCGACAAGCCCAACGTGCGTTTCGTCGCGCACCTGGACCTGCCCAAATCCCTCGAGGCGTATTACCAGGAAACCGGGCGCGCCGGCCGTGATGGCTTGCCGGCCGACGCGTGGATGGCCTACGGCCTGCAAGACGTGGTGATGCTCAAGCAGATGCTGCAGAACTCCGAGGGCGACGAGCGCCACAAGCGTCTTGAACAGCACAAGCTCGACGCCATGCTTTCGCTGTGCGAAGAGACCCGCTGCCGGCGCCAGACCTTGCTGGCCTATTTCGACGAAGACATGCCCCAGCCTTGCGGACATTGCGACAACTGCGTCGACGGCGTGGAAACCTGGGACGCCACCGAACCGGCCCGCCAGGCGTTGTCGGCGATTTATCGCACCGGGCAGCGCTATGGCGTGGGGCATCTGGTGGACGTGCTGCTGGGCAAGGACAACGAAAAGGTGCGCAGCTTTGGCCACCAGCATCTTTCGGTGTTCGGTGTAGGCAAGGCACGCACGGAAAGTGAGTGGCGTTCATTGTTCCGCCAGCTCGTGGCCCGCGGGTTGGCCGATATCGACCTGGAAGGCTACGGCGGCCTGCGCCTGAGTGCGAGTTGTCGGCCGTTGCTCAAAGGCGAGGTCTCCCTCGAACTGCGCCGTGATCTCAAGCCGGCAACGGCGATCAAGAACAGCAAGAGCCAGGCCAGCCAACTGGTGCGCGGCGAAGAGCGGGACCAGTGGGAAGCCTTGCGCGCCTTGCGTCGCAAGCTGGCCGAAGAGCATGGCGTGCCGCCGTATGTCATCTTCCCCGACTCGACGCTGCTGGAGATGCTCCGCAGCCAACCCACGTCCCTGGCGGAAATGGCCCGGGTCAGTGGCGTGGGCGCGCGCAAGCTGGAGCGTTACGGCGAAGCCTTCCTCCAAGTGCTGGGCGGCGAGGTCGAGGCGCCGAAAGCGGTGGCCGATGTTCGTCACGAATTGATCACCCTGGCCCGCGCCGGCATGACCCCGTTGCAGATTGCCGGACAACTGCAATGCTCGGAAAAGAACGTTTATACGATGCTGGCCGAGGCCATCGGCAAGCAGCAGTTGTCTTTGGAGCAGGCGTTGGATTTACCCGAGGAATTGATGGGCGAGGTGCAGGATGCGTTTCTGGACGGCGAAGGCGAGTTGCCAGCGGTGTCGGAAGTTGCAGCACTGTTTGTCGGTCGGGTTCCGGAAGGTGTCCTGTATTGTGTCAGGGCTGCGTTGCAGTCGGAATTTGAAGTCTGATCAGTGAGTTACCTTCCTTTAACGATTCACTACAGGGTAAACCTTGCCTGAATCCGAAGCTCATGCTTAGCTGACTAATAATTAGTTTTTCTCTATTTCAGATCTGATGAGTTTTTTTATGCCGTTAACCGATCAACACCGTTTTGGCATGCAGTTGGCACAGATGTCTCGAGGCTGGCGCGCCGAGCTGGATCGTCGCCTGGCCGGGTTGGGTCTGTCTCAGGCCCGCTGGCTGGTGCTGTTGCACCTGGCCCGTTTCGAACAGGCGCCGACCCAGCGCGAACTGGCCCAGAGTGTCGCTGTCGAAGGCCCGACCCTGGCCCGGTTGCTCGACAGCCTGGAAGCTCAGGGCCTGGTGCAGCGTCAGGCCGTGGCCGAGGATCGTCGTGCCAAGAAAATCGTGCTTTGTGCACCGGCGCTGCCGCTGATCGAACAGATCGAAACCATTGCCACGCAACTGCGCCGCGAGTTGTTCGAGGGGGTCGATGAAGCCGACATGCGCGTGTGCATGCGGGTCCATGGCACGATTCTGGCCAATCTGGAAAAATCCTGAGGCATATCCCAGGCATCAGACTTTTGAGATTCGGCGGTTCGCGAACTATAACCAGTACTTAGGCGCTCAGTCTGGTAATCAAAAGGGATGCCCATGCTTGTAAGTTTGCAGTGCACGTTGCGCAGTTGGCTCAACGTGTTGGTAGTCGTGGCAGCCATGGGGTATTCGGCGTTGGCATCGGCGCTGGGGCTTGGGGAGATCACCCTCCATTCCGCGCTGAATCAGCCGTTGCGTGCCGATATCGCTCTGGTCGATGTGACCGGGGTAAGTGAAAGCGATTTGTCGGCCAGCCTGGCGAGCGCGGACGATTTCAGCCGTGCCGGCGTGGAGCGGGTGTTCTATCTCAATAGCTTGCGCTTCACGCCAGTGCTGCGCGGCGAGCGCGGCTACATTCGGGTGACCTCCAGCAAACCGGTGGAGGAACCCTTCCTCAATTTCCTGGTGCAGCTCAATCAACCCAACGGGCGTCTGCTGCGCGAATACACCGTGCTGATCGACCCACCGGGCACGCCGGGTATCGTACCGGCGCGGGACGAGCCAGCCGCCGCGGCCCAGGCAACGCCTGCGATCAAGCCGCCTGCGGCTACTCAAGGCAAGCGCTATACCGTCGTGCAGGGAGACAACCCCTGGTCCATCGCCAAACGACTGCATGACGCCGGCAGCAATGCTTCGGTCAATGAGCTGATGCAGGGCATCCAGGCCCTGAACCCCGGCAGTGACCGGCTTTCCGTGGGCCAGCGTTTATTGCTGCCCGATTCTGCGGTGCTGCCATCAGCGGCAGAAACGGCTGCCGTCCCGGCCTCCGCCGTGTCCGACGAGCAACTGGCCGCCAGCGTGCTGCAAAACGAGCAGCAACAAAAAACCATCGAGCAACTGCAGGCGCTGCTCCAATCCCAAGACGAAGAAATCGCGAGTCAGCGCAAGCAGATCAGAGAGTTGCAGACACAACTGGCCGAGGTCGCGCCAGCCCCTGCTGAATCTGCGCAGCCGGAGTCTGTGCCTGCCGCAACCCCCGCGCCGCCAGATCAAGCACAACCCGTCACAGAACCGGTCCCGGAACCAGAGGAGGGCATTAACTGGTTGTGGATAACGGCGCTGGTGGGGCTGTTGGGGTTGCTCGGGTTATTGCTGTTTCTTCGTCGACGGCAGCAAGAACAGGCGGAAATGGAGCCCCTGCCCGAGCGTCCTGAACCGATGCTTGAAGACGACACCCAAACCTACGCTTCGACCGCCGACACGGAACAGCCTGAGGCCGCCACGTCGTTCAGCAACGGTGATGCACCTTTGGGGGACGTGCTGGAAGGGGTCGGGATTTACCTGACCTACGGTCGTTTCACCGAAGCGGCGGGATTACTGCGCGCCGCGCTGCTGACAGAGCCCGCGCGCACCGACCTGGGCCTCAAGTTGCTGGAAGTGCTGGGCAAGCAGGGCGATACCATCGGTTTCCAGGCCCAGGAGCATCATTTGTTGGCGCAGGGCATTGACGTCAGCACACTCGAAGAAATCCGCGGGCGTTATCCGAAGGTCGCCGCGGTGGCCGCGCCCATGGTCACAGAACCTCAGCCGCCGCTGACTGACGTTGCTCCTGCGTCCAGTGACGAGTTCGAACTCGATCTGGATGCGCTGTCCATGGAAACCAGTTGGGACCTTGCCGAGCCGCAGCACAGCACCACTGAAAGAACACCTGTTGCGCCCGAAGGCTTTGGGGACTTGTCGCTTTCGAGTTTCGACGAGCCCGACCTGCAGTGGAGCGCGCCGTCGGAAACCGAATCGCTGGACGATGCATTTCTCGATGGGTTTGCTGATGAAGAACAGTCGCTGGAACTGGAGCCGATGGCCCTCGAACCTGTCCGCCAAGAGCCTCAGGTACCGGAACACTCCGACAAGCTGGAGCAGGCGCAGAACTGCATTGACGATGGCGATCTGAAAACCGCCGTCGAACTGCTGGAAGAGTTGCTCGAAGAGGGCAACGAACCTCTCAGGCAGACCGCGCGCGTGCTCCTGGCGGGGATTCGCTGAAGTCCTTTATTAGTGAGCCTGCAGGCCCCTTCGCGAGCAGGCTCGCTCCCACAGGGGATTTGCGGTGAACGCCAAGCCCGCGAACGACACGAAACCAATGTGGGGGCTGCTGCGGATACAGGGCCATCAAAACGTCTGCCCCAGATTCAGATACACCGCCTGCTCGTCATCATCGTTAAACCCATAGCTGAAATTCAGTGGCCCCAACGGCGTATCAAACCCCAGGAAAATACTGGCGGCATTGATGTAGCCGCTGTCGAACTCATTGTCGTTGTTCCACGCCCGGCCGCGTTCCAGGGAGCCGCCGATGTACAGCGGGAAATCCAGCGGCAGGTAGGCTCGCGGTGTGAGCCTTCGGTAATACACGGCGCGCATCAGGCTCATGTTCTGCCCGGAGATGCCGTCTTCGCGAAAGCCCGACAGTTGCCGCGCACCACCGAGTACAAAGCTTGAGGTCACCACTTCAGCGGTGTCCAGGGTACGCCCGTAACGCCCGCCGAGGATGAAGGTGTCCGGGCCGTGGCTCAGCGCCTTGTCCAGATTGAGTTCCCATTGGCGGTAACGCTGGTCGGAACCCAATCCCGGCTCATACTGGCGCCAGGTCAGGCCGATGTCTTCGCCTTCATGGGGGAAGTACACATTGTCGAAGGAGTCGAATGAATACTTCAGGTCGTAGAAGCCTTCATTGAAACTTTCGCTGGGCTGGTCGTGATCGCCAATGCGTACATCTGCCTCGCCCCAGGCTTGGCCGACACCGAAACGGATTTCGCCGCTGTTGCCAATCTGCCGGCCCAGGTTCAGGCCAAAGCCATAACGTTCGACGCGGTACTGGGCCACCGGGTCGTTGTCCAGGATGGACTCGACGTTGCGGGATTCGAATTGTCCGTAAGGTGCGATGAAGTAGCGCGAGCCGACATCCAGCGGCTGGTAGAACTCGCTGTACAGCTCCTGCTTGTCGCCAATCTGTGCCCGGGTCAGCCACTCGGCGCCGAGGCGATTGATGCCATTGACCCGATAGCTGGCGCCAAGGTTGAAAGCGCTGTCGCCGCGCATGTCGTCCGACAGGCTCAACCCCAGCCGCAGGTAATCGGTGCCGGTGCGTTTGCCCCGGGCACTGATGACCAGCGTATGGTCCGGGGCCTTGTGCACTACGCGGTACTGCACCTGCTCGAAGTAATCCAGCCCGTACAACGTGCCCATATCGGTCTGCAAACGACCCAGGTCCAGCGGCTCGCCGACTTGCTGGCGAACGTAATAGCGAATCACGTCGTCACCGACTTTGGAGTCATTCTCCACACGAATGGCGGTGATGACCGGCGTGCGCTCGCTTGGGGTACGCGCCGCCATGAGCTCGGGGTCGGCCGGCTCCGTGGGGCGCAGGTGCGCCAGGCGGGCCTCGAGTATTTGGGTGGCACGGTAACCGGCGTCGATCATTTCCTGGGCGCGGCCGAAGTCTGTGGCGCCGAAGCTCGCCAGCGCCGGCTGGATCAGCACATCGTCTTCTCTGAGCGTTGCCAATTGTTCTTCTGAGTTGCGCCGGGTCATCAGGGTGGTCGACTGGTTCAGGACGTCGATCACGGTGACCAATTGCTTGCGGGTGCTCAGCGGGGTGCCGATGTCCACCACGATGGCCCTGTCCACGCCCATTTCCCGGGCCACATCCAGCGGGATGTTGTCGGTCATGCCGCCATCCACCAGCAACCGGCCGTCCAGTTCCACCGGCGCGAATACCGCCGGGATCGACATGCTGGCGCGGATGACCTTGGGCAGGTGGCCCTTGCGAAACACCACCTTCTCGCCACTGGCGATGTCGGTCGCCACGGCGCGGAAAGGGATTGGCAGTTTGTCGAAGTCCCGGGTGTCGCTGGCGTGGGCCAGCAGGCTTTCAAGCAGCAGGGCCAGGTTCTGCCCCTGGATAACGCCCAAGGGCAGGCCGAGGCTGCCGTCATCACGAAAGCTGAGTTTCTGTTTCACCAGAAAGTCCCGATCGTCCTGCTTGCGCCGGAACGGTACGTCCTTGCGCGGCGGAGCGTCGGACAGGGCCTGTTGCCAGTCGATGCCCAGGGCGAGTTTTTCCAGCTCGTCGATTTTGTAACCCGAGGCATACAGCCCACCGATCACTGCGCCCATGCTGGTGCCCGCGATGGCGTCGATCTGGATGCCTTGTTCTTCCAGGGCCTTGAGCACCCCGATGTGGGCCAGGCCCCGGGCGGCGCCGCCGGACAGTACCAGGCCGATTTTCGGACGCGGCGCCTCGACGGCGGGCTCGTTGGCATGAACGAGCAGGGGCAGCAGTAGCAGAAGCAGGCAAGGCAGCAGGCGGCGCATCGTCAATCTCGGGGCGGGCAATCAAAGGCAGGTATTATAGCGATGCCTTTGCCCCCAGGAGTTCACCCGCAATGACCGAGCACAAGCCGGAAGTCGTCATCACCTATTGCACCCAATGTCAGTGGCTGCTGCGCGCCGCCTGGCTGGCTCAGGAACTGCTCAGCACGTTTAGCGACGACTTGGGCAAGGTGTCGTTGGTTCCGGGCACCGGTGGGGTGTTTCATATCAGTTGCGACGGCACGCAGATCTGGGAACGCAAGGCCGATGGTGGTTTTCCCGAGGCCAAGGTTCTCAAGCAGCGGGTCCGCGACCGGATCGACCCGGAGCGGGACCTGGGCCACAACGACCGGGTTCAGTGAGACGCGGCTTGGGCGCTTACACCCGGTTTCTTTGTGCCGCCACTGAGTTGGCTCGACATCACGATCGCGACGATGATCAGCGCGCCACCCAGCAGCATGCGCAACGTCGGGTTTTCATCGAATAGCAACCAGGCGATGGTGATGCCGTAGACCGGTTCCATGGCAAACACCACCGCCGCCGTGCGGGCCTTGATCACCGCCAGGCTGGCGACAAACAGGCTATGGGCCAGGCCGGTGCAGAACACCCCCAGCAGGGCGATCCACAGCCAGTCGACAGGGCGCACGTCAATCAGTTGCGGCGCTGCCATTGGCAACAGGCAAAAGCCGACCACCAGGTTCTGGCACAAAGCGGCCTGTACCGGCGGCACCCGTGTGGAACCGGCGCGGTTGACCAGCGAAAGCAGCGAGAACAGCAACCCCGAAAGCACGGCCCACAGCAGGCCGGTGGTGGCGCCGCTGGCCAGGTCGAAGTGCGGTGTGACCAGCACCAGGCCGATGCTTACCATTGCCACCAACAGGATTTCATTGGCACGGATCCGCTCGCGGAAAATCAACCCTTCGAGCAGCACCGTGAAGGCCGGGAAGCTGGTAAAGCCCAACGTGGCGATTGCCACACCGGCGACTTTGACCGATATGAAGAAGCTCACCCAGTGCCCGGCGAGCAATAGGCCGCCCAGCAGCAGGCGTCGAAGGTCCTGTGCGTGGAGCTTGTGCCAGCGGGCGCTGCTGGCGAAGCGGGCAAAAAACGCCAGGGCCAGCACGGCGAATACGGCGCGGCCGAACACAATGACCGCTGGCGAGGCGGCGGCGAGCTTGCCGAATACACCGGTCAGGCCAAACATGAGTGCGCCAATGTGCAGGGCGCCGAGGGCGGTACGGGGAGTCATTGCGATCCTTGTCCAACGGTTGAGCGTCTGGGTATTGAACCCGCTACCGGCCGTTCATGTCTGTCGCGATCCTCGCGTTTTTTAGCGCGAAGCTAGCGCTGGCGCCGCAGCTTGCCCGGTGAGGCGCCGAATTCGCGCAGCACTGCGGCGGCAAAGGCGCTTTGCGAGCTATAACCGACCCGGTGGGCGATTTCACCGATGGGCAGTTGCGAATCACGCAGCAGGTCCACCGCCTTGTGTAGACGGCGACTGCGGATGTAGTCCATCGGGGTTTGCCCGCATTCGGCGACGAAGCGGGCATGCAAGCGGGCACTGGAGAGCCCGGCGACCTGGGCCAGGTCCGCCACTTGCAGCGGATAGGCGGCGTACTGGTCAATGTGGGCGTTGAGCGCCGCATAGGGCAGGCGCCGGCCGCCGACGATGTCCTGGCCAGTGCCATTGAGGCTGGCCAGGAGCAGCACGGCCCCTTGTTGGGCGATCACCGGGTCGTCCACCGGGCTGCCCGCCAGCCAGCTGACCAACTGGCTTTGCCCCGCATCCAGGGGCCTGCGCGCGGCATTGTCGAGCAATCGGCGGCTGGCGTCGGCGTGATCACCCAAGGCTTGCCCGATCCAGTCATCGCTCGGCACATCCAGCACCAGGCAACGGCTGCCACGGGGGCTGCCGCAGGCGTGATGGGCACCGGCGGGTATCACCACGAAACTCTGCTGCACGACCTGGCTGCCACAACCTTCGACCTCGAAATCCAACAGCCCGGACAACCCGAACACCAGTTGGGCGTGGTCGTGGCTGTGGACAATCAGGTCGTGGCTGTAATGGCGTAGCGTCAGGGTCGGTCTCATCTCGGTCTCCCGGGGCAGGCCGTCAGCATACACCGAGGCCACGCTGCTTCGCGCTGTCATGTAACGGACTTGTGTTTGTCATGGGGTATTAACCGCAGGAAGGCACAGTGGCTAAAACGATCAGAGGGTTGCCCATGACCAGCGCCGAGCTCGCCAGACCCAGCCGCAAACAGCGTGTTCGCACCTTATGGATTTCCGATGTGCACCTGGGCACCCGGGACTGCCAGGCCGAGCATTTGTCGCAGTTTCTCAAGGGCTACCATACCGACAAGATCTACCTGGTGGGTGACATCATCGACGGCTGGAAGCTGCGCGGCGGCATGTACTGGCCACAGGCTCACACCAACGTCATTCGCCGCTTGCTGACCATGAGCAAGCGCGGCACCGAGGTGATCTACGTCACCGGTAACCATGACGAATTTCTGCGGCGATATTCGAAGCTGATCCTGGGCAATATCCAACTGGTGGACGAAGCGGTGCACGTGACCGCGGACGGCCGGCATTTGCTGGTGATCCATGGCGATCAGTTCGATGTCATCACCCGGTACCACCGTTGGCTGGCATTCCTTGGCGATTCGGCCTACGAGTTCACCCTGACCCTGAACCGCTGGCTCAACCATTGGCGGGCCCGTTATGGCTACGGTTACTGGTCGTTGTCGGCGTACCTCAAGCACAAGGTCAAGACGGCGGTCAGCTTCATCAGCGACTTCGAAGAAGCCATCGCCCATGAATGTGTGAAGCGTGAGCTGCACGGCGTGGTATGCGGGCACATCCACCATGCCGAGATGCGCAGGGTGGGCGAGGTGGAGTATCTCAATTGTGGCGATTGGGTCGAGTCGTGCACGGCGCTGATCGAGCATTGGGACGGGTCGATCGAGTTGTATCGGTTGGCCGATGCCCAGGCGCGGGAGGCGTTGATCCGGGCTGAGTTGAAAGTCACCGAACCGGCGTGAGCCGATCTGACGCCATCGCGGGCAAGCCTTGCTCCCACAGGTATTCACAGCCTGCGAGAGCAAGCACCAGCTGTGGGAGCAAGGCTTGCCCGCGATGGACGGCGCCGCGATCCCCAGCAATCAGTCAGGCTTGAGCCTGTTCAGCCATCGCCGCCTTGTAGATCGACTGCTTCGGTGCGGCAAACAGCCTTTCCAGCATCGGCTCGAAGAAACTCAACGGCAGGGTGTCGTACTCGGCATCGAACGCCGCGGCGTCGTATCGGGCGCAGAAATCAATGGTCGCCTGGTATTGGGGATGCGCTTTGAATTGCTCGCGCAGGTGCCGGTCCATGCCCAGGTGATGGAAGAAGTAATAGCCCTGGAATATCCCGTGTTTCTCCACCATCCACAGGTTTTCGGCGCTGACGAACGGCTTGAGGATGGCGGCGGCAATGTCCGGGTGGTTGTAGCTGCCCAAGGTGTCGCCGATGTCGTGAAGCAAGGCGCAGATCACATATTCCTCGTCCCGTCCGTCACGATAGGCGCGGGTGGCGGTTTGCAGGGAATGGGTCAGGCGATCCACCGGAAAACCACCGAAATCGCCGTCCAGCAACTTCAAATGGGTCAGGATTCGACCCGGTAATTGCCGGGCATAGGCGCTGAAGTCGGCAGCGATGATTGCCCAGTCTTCCTCAGTACCGTCCTTCATGTGGGTAAAGCGCGCGTGGGAGTTCATGGGCAGTCCTTTGAGAGTGGCTAGAACGCAACTTTGCCCCGCAGCATGTCGCGGTACATGACGAAATCGCCGAGCAGGCTGTAGAACGGGTGCTGGAACGTGGCGGGACGGTTCTTTTCAAAGAAGAAATGCCCGACCCAGGCAAAGCCGTAGCCGGCAATGGGCAAGACGATCAGCCACCAGCCGTTGCCGACGATCAGAGCCAGGGCAACAATCAGGATGACCAGAGAGGTGCCGATAAAGTGCAAGCGCCGGCAGGTGCTGTTGCTGTGTTCGCTGAGGTAATAGGGATAGAACTCAGCGAACGTATTGAAGCGTCTGGTGTTTTCCACGACTGCGGGCTCTGTGGTTATTGTTCTGTTGGTTCTGGGCGACCAACGGTTTGATTGAAGTCTAGAGCGATCACTTGCAACGACCAGTGACAATGGGCGCCACTTTAGTATCCTTCGCAAATCCAGCCGTACCCTGCGGCTCGTCATGCAAGTAAAACGTCATGAGCGAACGAACGACTTCTTCAAGCTGGGCGATGGGGATTGTCAAGGCACTGGAAATGGACGGCCTGGATTGTCGGATGCTGTTCAAACAGCTGGGGCTGGACTATGACGCGCTGGAAGATCCGGATGCACGTTTCCCCCAGGATTCGATGACCCGACTCTGGCAACGCGCCGTGGAGTTGTCGGGCAACCCGGCCATCGCCTTGAACATGGGTAAAGTGGTGCGCCCGGCGTCGTTTCACGTGGTCGGGTATGCCTTGATGTCCAGCCGCACGCTGGTCGAGGGTTTCCAGCGGCTCGTGCGTTATCAGCGGATCATCGCTGAAAGCGCCGACCTGAGCTTTCGTCAGATGGAGGGGGGCTACGGGTTGGTTCTGACAGTGCATGGCGACCATCTCCCGCCCACCCGCCAGAGTGCCGAGGCTTCCCTGGCCTGTGCACTGGCCATGTGCAACTGGTTGACCGGACGCACCCTGCACCCGATGAAGGTGCTGTTCCAGGGCGCCGAACCGGTTGATCTGGCGCCTTATCAACAGGCGTTTCCCGCGCCACTGATGTTCGGCGCACCTTACGACGCGTTGATCTTCGAACGTAGTGACATGGAAGCACCGTTACCCACCGCCAACGAGGCCATGGCGCAGCTCCACGACCGGTTTGCCGGTGAATACCTGGCGCGTTTTTCCGAAAGCCGCGTGACCCACCAGACCCGGCAAGTGTTGTGCCGGCTGCTGCCACGGGGCGAGCCTAAGCGTGACGTGGTGGCGCAGACGCTGCACCTGTCCCAGCGCACCTTGCAGCGACGCTTGCAGGAAGAGGGCACCACGTTCCAGAGCTTGCTCGATGATACCCGCCGCGAACTGGCCGAACAGTATCTGGCGCAGCCGGCCCTGACCCTGTTGGAAATCGCCTATCTGCTGGGTTTCGCCGACCCGAGCAATTTTTTCCGGGCCTTTCGACGCTGGTTCGACACGACGCCCGGCGAATACCGGGCGCGGTCAAACGGCCAGGCCGGTCAGTGACGCCAGAACGCCGGGATACACAGCACGAATACGGTGATGATCTCCAGTCGGCCCAGCAGCATGCCAGCCGACAGAATCCACTTGGCCGCATCCGGCAGCGGCGCAAAGTTGCCGGCCGGGCCGATGGTCTCTCCCAGTCCCGGGCCGACGCCGGACACGGTGCTGGCCGCGCCGGTCAGGGCGGTCATCCATTCCACGCCCAATAGCGAGAGCAGCAGGGCGATCACGCAGATGGTGATGGCGAAGAAGAACGAGAAGGTGAGAATCGAGCGTACGATTTCTTCGTCGAGGCGGTGGCCGTTGTATTTTTGCTTGATCACCGCGCGCGGGTGGATCAATTGCTTGAGGTTGGCCCTGAGCAGGATGTAGGCAACCTGGAAGCGGAAGATCTTGATCCCGCCGGCCGTCGAACCGGAACAGCCGCCGACGAAACCCAGGTAGAAGAACAGCATCAGCGAGAAATTGCCCCACAGGCTGTAGTCTCCCAGCGCGAAGCCTGTGGTGGTGACGATCGACGTCACGTTCAACGCCACGTGCCGCAGGGCCTCCAGCCAGTGCAGGTCGGTTGTCGCCCAATACCAGGTGCCCAGTACCACCCAGGTCACCAGCAGCACCGCCAGCAGGCCTTGGACCTGTTGGTCCTTGATCAGCGCCCGGCGATTGCCCCGCAGTGTCGAGACGTACAAGGCAAACGGCAGGCTGCCGAGGATCATGATGACGATAGTGACCCAATGCACCGCCGGTTCGGTCCATTTGGCCAGGGATTTGTCCGACGTCGAGAACCCGCCGGTGGAGATCGCCGACATCGCATGGTTGATGGCATCGAACAGGTTCATCCCCGCCCACCACAGTGCGAGGGTGCCGAGAATGGTGATGCCTACATAGGACGCCACGATCAGCCGCGCCACCATGTGGGAGCGGGGCATGACTTTCTCCGAGCGGTCGGAGGATTCGGTCTGGAACAGCCTCATGCCACCGATGCGCAACAGCGGCAGGATCGCCACCGCCATCGCAATGAAGCCGATCCCGCCGAGCCAGTGCAACAACGACCGCCACATCAGGATGCCGGGGGACATGTTATCCAGGCCGCTCAGGACCGTGGCGCCGGTGGCGGTGATCCCGGACATGCTTTCGAAAAACGAGTCGGTGTAGCTGATGTGCTGGGTCAGCAGGAAGGGCAACGCGGCAAAGATACACACCACCAGCCAACTGCTGACGGTCAGCAGGTACATGTCCCTGGGCCGCAGATGCACGTGTTCCGGGCGTCCGGGAAGGATCAGGGCCAGGCCGGCGACAAAAGTGATCATGCTCGACCAGAGGAACGATGGCAGGTCGTTGGTGCGCTCGAAGATCAGCAAGGTGGCCATGGGCACGACCATGAAGATCGCCAGGGTGATCAGGAAGATGCCGATGATGAAACCAATGATCCGTAGGGTCGGCAACGCCATGAAGTCCGCTCGGGCTGAAAGGGAAGGGCGTCATTCTACCCGCGACAAGCGGCATGTAAACCGGCACCCGGTGGCGCGTGAGGCCAGTGGCCTGCGCAATGGACTTCTGGTTGCGGAATTTGAGCTAACGAACTCGCCGTACAAGCCACTAGAATAGCTGGACATTTTTTCAGGAGGTGGCCGATGCAGGCTCTCGACGCTTTGCTCAACCGTGTTTCCGTCCCGCGCCTGGTGGACCCGGCGCCTACCGCCGAACAGCGCGAGGTCATGTTCGCCGCGGCGATGCGGGCTCCGGATCATGGCCAGTTGCGGCCATGGCGTTTTCTGACGGTCGAAGGGCAGGCGCGTCATCGCATGGGCGAGCTTCTGGCCGAAGCAGCGCGGTTCAATGATCCGCTGGTAGCCGAGGCCGTCGTGGAGAAGGCGCTCAACGGCCCGCTGCGCGCGCCGCTGGTCGTGGTGGTGATTGCACGGTTGCAGGACCATTTCAAGATTCCCAAATCCGAACAAATGCTGGCGGCCGGCTGTGCGGCCCACGCAATCCTGTTGGCGGCGTATGCCCAAGGGGTGGGCGGAGTCTGGCGTACGGGTGAGCTGGCGTATTCACCTCATGTGGCCAAGGGGCTTGGTCTTGAGGACGGGGAAGAGGTGATCGGTTTTCTCTACTTGGGCACACCGCAGAAAGAAGCACGCACGGCGCCGAAGGAAGACGTCGGTCAGTTTGTCCGGGAGTGGACGGGCCCGCAGGTCTAGCGTCTGGCGCAGCTCTTGTGGTGAAAAGGACTTATCTGTGGCGAGGGGATAAATCCCCCTCGCCACAAGGGGATGTGTTCAGCTATTCAAAGGCTGGTTACTTGCACACGTCAGCAATAGCCTCAGCCAGCAAATCCAGGCGCGTGGCGTCGATGCCTGCCACGTTGGCCCGGCCTGTGCCGACCATGTACACGCTGTGGCGTTCGCGCAGGAGCCTGACCTGTTCCGGCGTCAGGCCGGTGTAGGAAAACATTCCCCGTTGCACGCCGATATGGGCGAAGCGCTCACGCAACCCGTGGGGTTCGAGCGCTTCCAGCAGGCCGCTGCGCAACTGCGCAATGCGCAGGCGCATGGTCTGCACTTCGTCGGCCCACAGGCTTTTGAGGTCCGGGTTGCCCAGGATCGTCGCCACTACCGCCGCGCCATGATCCGGCGGCGTCGACCACAGGTTGCGAGCGATGTTCGCCAGTTGGCTGCGGATATCCACCAGTTTGTCGGCATCGCCGGCGCAGACGATCAGCGCACCGGTGCGGTCGCGGTACAGGCCGAAGTTCTTCGAACAGGAACTGGTGATCAGAACTTCAGGCAGTGCCTGGGCAAACAGCCGGACGGCCCAGGCGTCCTGCTCCAGCCCATCGCCGAAACCTTGATAAGCGAAGTCGATCAACGGCAGCAGGTTGCGGCTGCGCATCACTTCCAGCACCTGGCGCCATTGTTCCTGGGTCAAGTCGAAGCCGGTGGGGTTATGGCAGCAGGCATGCAGCAACACCACATCGCCCTTGGGTGCCTGGCTCAGGGTCGCCAGCATCGCTTCGAAATCCAGGCGGTTGTCGGTGCCTACATAGGGGTAATGGCTGGCTTTGACCCCGGCGGCGGCGAAGATGGTTTCGTGAATCGGCCAGGTCGGGTTGCTCAACCAAACGCCGCGGCCCGGCAGGCACTGGGCAATGAAGTCGGCACTCAGGCGCAGGGCGCCGGTGCCGCCCGGCGTCTGGGTCGCACCGGCGCGTTTGTCCTTGATCAGCGTCGAGTCGGCGCCCAGCACCAGTTCATTGATCAACTGGCCGAACGCGGCGTCGCCATGACCGCCGATGTAGGTCTTGGTGCTCTGGCGGTCCACCAGGCGCTGCTCGGCCTGTTTGACTGCCGCAAGAATCGGCGTCAGGCCTTGGGCGTCTTTATAGACGCCCACGCCCAGGTCGAACTTGCCCGGATTGCTGTCAGCCGCGTAAGCCTCCATCAGGCCGAGGATCGGATCGCCGGGCACCCGGCCGATGGCATCGAAATGCATTACTTGCGGCCCTCGGCGGTCTTGGCCACGTCATCGGTGCGGGCGGCCATGATGAAGTCGTTGCGGTGCAAGCCCTTGATGGAGTGGCTCCACCAAGTCACGGTGACTTTGCCCCATTCGGTGAGCAGACCCGGGTGATGACCTTCGGCCTCGGAGATTTCCCCAACGGCGTTGGTGAAGGCCAGGGCGTGCTTGAAATTCTTGAACAGAAAGACTTTTTCCAGCTGCATCACGCCGTCGCGCACTTCGATGTTCCAGTCCGGGATCTGCTTGATCAGTACCGGCAGTTCTTCGTCGCTGACTTGTGGCGCGTCGGCGCGGCAGGCTTCGCAATGGGCTTGGTTCAGAGTGTTCATGGTGTGTTCCCGGATCGAATATTTGAAAAACGTCGATGCACTCACGCTAAAGCAAAGCCGCGTTGTGCAACAGACTCAATTGAGATTAAAAGACGCGGTTCACGCAGCTTTTGGCGGAAATTTCGGAGCGTGCAGGCCCAGTTCGCGACCGCGCTTAACCATGCCCATGATGTCTTCGTGGGCCAGGTCGAACAGGCGCTTGAGCTCGGGGAGCACGAAATACACCGGCTGCAGGATGTCGATGCGATACGGCGTGCGCATGGCTTCCAGCGGATCGAAGGCTTGATGCTCCGGCTCGTCCGACAGGCAGTAAACAGTTTCCTTGGGCGAAGACAGGATGCCGCCACCGTAGATGCGTCGGCCTTGCGGGGTTTGCACCAGGCCGAACTCAATGGTCATCCAGTACAAGCGCGCCAGGTAGACGCGTTCTTCCTTGGAAGCCTGTAGGCCGAGTTTGCCGTAGGTGTGGGTAAATTCTGCAAACCAGGGGTTGGTCAGCAGCGGGCAGTGGCCAAATATCTCGTGGAAAATGTCCGGCTCTTGCAGGTAATCCAGTTCTTCGCGGGTACGAATAAACGTCGCGACGGGAAACTGCTTGCTGGCGAGCAATTCAAAAAAGGTCTGGAAGGGGATCAGCGCTGGTACCCGGGCCACTTGCCAACCGGTGGTTTCGCCCAACACCTTGTTGATTTCACCCAATTGCGGAATACGGTCGTGGGGCAGGCCGAGCTTGTCGATACCGTCCAGGTACTCCTGGCACGCACGGCCTTCGATGACTTTGAGCTGGCGGGTGATCAGCGTGTTCCACACCGCGTGTTCTTCGGCGGTGTAGTGAATAAAACCTTGCGCATCGGGCTCGCGGGCCACGTATTGCGTCTGCTTCATGCTGCTCTCCTGCTGATTTCCCTCGGGGGGACGGCTTGTTTGTTGTTATGTCCAGCGATGCATTAGAGATAACCCGAAGCAGGGATGTGTGCAGCAGGCAGACAAGAGCGGGTATCGCGATAAAGGTGTGGTTTCGTAAAATTTTCGTTACAGGGCTGGCTGTTCTTCGCTATTGTCGGGTTTTTCGACTGGGAAATGGCCTACAACTGTCACATAATCTTGACGTTTATTTGCGCTGCCACGCAGAAAAAACTTGTGGCGAGGGAGCTTGCTCCCGCTGGGCTGCGAAGCAGCCCGCTCTCCCATGCTTGCATACACATCGATATCGGGCCTTTTCATGCGCATCAAAGTCCATTGCCAGAACCGCATCGGCATCCTGCGGGACATCCTCAACCTGCTGGTGGAGTACGGCATCAACGTCGCCCGCGGGGAAGTGGGCGGTGAGCACGGCAATGCGATTTATCTGCACTGCCCGAATCTGATCAACATCCAGTTTCAGGCGCTTCGCCCGAAGTTCGAAGGCATTGCCGGGGTCTTCGGCGTCAAGCGGGTGGGGTTGATGCCCAGTGAACGTCGGCACATGGAGCTCAACGCGCTGCTCGGCGCCCTGGAGTTTCCGGTGCTGTCCATCGACATGGGGGGTTCCATCGTCGCCGCCAACCGGGCTGCGGCGCAGTTGCTCGGGGTGCGAGTGGACGAAGTGCCGGGGATTCCACTGTCCCGGTACGCCGAGGATTTTGACCTGCCGGAGCTGGTGCGCGCCAATCAGTCACGCATCAACGGTTTGCGGGTCAAGGTCAGGGGCGATGTGTTTCTGGCGGACATCGCGCCACTGCAATCGGAGCACGACGACAGCGAGGCCATGGCCGGTGCGGTGCTGACGCTGCATCGGGCAGACCGGGTTGGCGAGCGCATTTATAACGTGCGCAAGCAGGAACTGCGCGGCTTCGACAGCATTTTCCAGAGTTCGAAGGTGATGGCCGCTGTCGTCCGGGAAGCCCGGCGCATGGCGCCACTGGATGCGCCGCTGTTGATAGAAGGCGAAACCGGCACTGGCAAAGAGTTGCTGGCTCGCGCCTGTCACCTGGCGAGTCCGCGCGGGCAGTCACCGTTGATGGCACTCAACTGTGCGGGGTTGCCCGAATCCATGGCCGAGACCGAACTGTTCGGCTACGGCCCCGGTGCTTTCGAGGGGGCCCGGGCCGAAGGCAAGCTCGGTTTGCTCGAACTGACCGCCGGAGGCACGTTGTTCCTCGATGGGGTAGGGGAAATGAGCCCGCGCCTGCAAGTGAAATTGCTGCGCTTTTTGCAGGACGGTTGCTTCCGTCGTGTAGGCAGCGATGAAGAGGTGTACCTGGATGTCAGGGTGATCTGTGCGACCCAGGTGGATTTGTCTGAGCTCTGCGCCCGAGGGGAATTTCGTCAGGATCTGTACCACCGTTTGAACGTCCTTTCGCTGCACATCCCGCCTCTGCGCGAATGCCTCGACGGCTTGATGCCGCTGGTGGAGCATTTTCTTGACCAGGCCAGTCGGCAGATTGGTTGTGCGCTACCGAAACTGGCCCCGGCGGCGATGGACCGTCTCAGCCACTACCATTGGCCAGGCAACGTTCGGCAGCTGGAGAACGTGCTGTTCCAGGCTGTCTCCCTGTGTGATGGCGCAACGGTGAAAGCCGAGCATATCCGTCTGCCGGACTACGGCGTGCGTCAGCCTCTGGGGGACTTTTCCCTGGAGGGTGGGCTGGACGACATCGTCGGGCGATTCGAGAAAGCCGTGCTTGAGCGGCTGTATTCCGAACACCCCAGCAGCCGGCAACTGGGCAAGCGGCTGGGGGTTTCCCATACGACCATTGCCAATAAGTTGCGTGAGTATGAGGTGGGTAAGGCCGGCTCATAATAGTTGCTTACCTGTTGTGTTTGGTGGGGACTTCTATTGCGAGCAGGCTCGCTCCCACAGGGGTATCGAGTGTTCAAAAATCCTGCGAGCACCCAAGATCCATGGTGGGAGCGAGCCTGCTCGCGATGACGGCAGTAGCCGTTGCCAGAAGGTCAAGCGTTGCCACCAAACGGCATGACACCGCCGGTTTTTCGTCTTCGATACATTTACCCAAATCCCTTCAATAACCCTGAAGCCCTTTGTTTGTGCGGCTCGACGGCGCCAGAAAAAAGTTGGTCTGCAAATTGCTTAGTGCTCAGCAGTACAGCAGTGGACGGCAAACGTCCGGCATGCAGAGGAACGACAGTGGACAAGTACCTTTATGTGGCAATGACCGGCGCCAGCCAGAACGCACTGGCGCAGCGGGCCCATGCCAACAACCTGGCGAACATCTCCACCAACGGTTTTCAGAAAGACCTGGAGCAGGCTCGTTCGATGCCGGTGTTTGGCGACAGCTTTCCGGCGCGGGCATTTGCCATGTCCGAGCGTCCAGCCACCGACTTCACTCCTGGCGCGCTGGTGGAAACCGGTCGCGACCTTGACGTGGCAGTCAGCGGGCCGGGCTGGATAGCCGTGCAGAACCCTGAAGGCGGCGAAAGCTACGTGCGCACCGGCAGCCTCAACGTTGACGCCCTGGGCGTGCTGCGGGCCGGCAACGGTATGCCGGTGATGGGCAACGGTGGTCCGATCGCCGTGCCGCCAGAGCAGAAAATCGAAATCGGCCAGGACGGCACCATCAGTATCCGCGCCATGGGTGAAGGCCCGCGCGTGATGGCTGAAGTCGACCGCATCAAGCTGGTCAACCCGGATCTTCGCAACATGACCAAGGGCCTGGACGGCACCATCCGCACCAAGGACGGCCAGCCGGCTGTCATTGATGCCAACGTGCAACTGGTGTCGGGATTCCAGGAAGCGAGCAACGTCAATGCCGTGGACGAGATGACTTCGGTGCTGGCCCTGGCCAAGCAGTTCGAGCTTCACGTCAAGATGATGAACACCGCCAAAGAAGGCGACGAAGCCATGGCTCGGGTCTTGCAGATCTAATCATTAATTACAGCGTCGCGCCGAAAAACAGGCGTACGAGGAGAATCGAATGCTTCCGGCTCTTTGGGTTGCCAAAACAGGTCTGTCCGCCCAGGACACCAACCTTTCTACTATTTCCAACAACCTGGCGAACGTGTCGACCACGGGCTTCAAGCGTGATCGCGCCGAATTTCAGGACCTGCTGTACCAGGTCAAACGCCAGCCAGGCGCCCAATCGACCCAGGACAGCGAATTGCCGTCGGGCCTGCAAGTGGGTACCGGTGTGCGCATCGTCGGCACCCAGAAAAACTTCACCGCCGGTAGCCTGCAAACCACCGAGCAGCCGCTGGACATGGCCATCGACGGTCGCGGTTTCTTCCAGATCCTGCAGCCCGATGGCACCACGTCCTACACCCGTGACGGTACGTTCCACCTCGATTCCAATGGCCAGATCGTCAACGCCAGCGGTTTCGCCCTGGAACCGGCGATCATCATCCCGAACGACGCCCAAACGTTCACCGTGGGCCGCGACGGCACCGTGTCCATCACTGTGGCGGGCAACCCTGCTTCGCAGGTGATCGGCAACCTGCAGACTGCCGACTTCATCAACCCGGCCGGCCTGCAAGCGGTGGGTAACAACCTGTTCCTGGAAACCGCGGCCAGCGGCGCGCCACAAGTCGGCACGCCAGGCCTGAACGGCTTCGGTACCACGCTGCAGAACACCCTGGAAACGTCCAACGTGAGCACCGTGGAGGAGATGGTCAACATGATCACCACCCAGCGCGCCTACGAGATGAACTCCAAGGTGATCTCCACCGCCGACCAGATGCTCTCGTTCGTTACGCAGAATCTGTAATCACGTCTATAGGGCGGCCTGAGGCCGCCTGCAACACCAAGAGGTAGGGTCATGAATCGCTTCGTATCTGTTCTGGCACTGAGTGGAGTTACTGCGCTCGCGGGCTGTGTCGCGCCAACGCCCAAGGCCAATGACCCGTACTACGCTCCGGTGTTGCCGCGCACGCCGTTGCCGGCCGCTGCCAACAACGGTTCGATCTACCAGGCTGGCTTCGAGCAGAACCTGTATAGCGACCGTAAGGCTTTCCGGGTTGGGGACATCATCACCATCACCCTGAACGAACGGACCCAGGCCAGCAAGAACGCCAACTCGCAGATCGACAAGACCAGCGAGACCAGCGTTGGCCTGACGTCGTTGTTCGGCTCCAGCCTGACCACCAACAATCCCATCGGTGGCGGGGACCTGAGCCTCAACGCCGGTTATGGCTCCGACCGGGCCACCAAGGGCGACAGCAAGTCCGGACAGAGCAACAGCCTGACCGGCTCGATCACCGTGACCGTCGCCGATGTGTTGCCCAATGGCATCATCGTTGTGCGGGGCGAGAAGTGGCTGACCCTCAACACCGGTGACGAACTGGTGCGCATCGCCGGCATGGTTCGCGCCGATGATATCGCTACCGACAACACCGTCTCGTCGACCCGTGTAGCCGATGCACGTATTACCTACTCGGGCACCGGTGCTTTTGCCGATGCGAGTCAGCCAGGCTGGTTCGACCGTTTCTTCCTCAGCCCGAAGTTCCCTTTCTAGGTGGCCCAGTTGAATCTTAAGCGGTTGAATCTCAAGCAGCTGTTGATGGGGGCACTGCTGATGTCGGCGGCCTTCACCGCTCAAGCCGAGCGTCTGAAGGACATCGCCAGCATTTCCGGCGTGCGCTCCAACCAGTTGATCGGCTATGGCCTGGTCGTGGGTCTCAATGGCACGGGCGACCAGACCACCCAGACCCCGTTCACCCTGCAAACCTTCAACAACATGTTGTCGCAGTTCGGCATCAAGGTGCCGGCGGGTTCGGGCAACGTGCAGTTGAAGAACGTGGCGGCGGTGTCGGTCAGTGCCGACCTGCCGGCGTTCGCCAAGCCCGGGCAGCAGGTGGATATCACTGTTTCGTCCATCGGTAACTCCAAGAGCCTGCGCGGCGGCACCCTGTTGTTGACGCCGCTCAAGGGTATCGATGGCAACGTCTACGCCGTCGCCCAGGGCAACCTGGTGGTGGGTGGCTTTGACGCCGAAGGCCGTGACGGTTCCAAGATCACCGTCAACGTTCCGTCGGCTGGCCGCATTCCTGGTGGTGCGTCGGTGGAACGTGCGGTGCCGAGCGGTTTCAACCAGGGCAACAGCCTGACTCTGAACCTCAACCGTTACGACTTCACGACCGCCAAGCGCATCGTTGACAAGATCAATGACATGCTCGGCCCTGGCGTGGCACAGGCCATCGACGGCGGCTCGGTGCGCGTCACCGCGCCTCTGGATCCGAGTCAGCGGGTCGACTATTTGTCGATCCTGGAGAACCTCGAAGTCGATCCGGGCCAGGCGGTTGCGAAAGTCATCATCAACTCGCGCACCGGCACCATTGTGATCGGCCAGAACGTCAAGGTTTCACCCGCCGCGGTGACCCACGGCAGCCTGACCGTGACCATTACCGAAGACCCGATCGTCAGCCAGCCTGGACCCTTGTCCAACGGCCAGACCGCCGTGGTGCCCCGTTCGCGGGTCAATGCCGAGCAGGAAGCCAAGCCGATGTTCAAGTTCGGCCCGGGCACCACCCTGGATGAAATTGTCCGGGCGGTGAACCAGGTCGGCGCGGCGCCGGGCGACTTGATGGCGATTCTCGAAGCCTTGAAGCAGGCCGGCGCGTTGCAAGCCGACCTGATCGTGATTTAAGGAACGAGCCATGGATATGCGCAAGGGCGCTTTGATCAGCGGGGATTCGGGTTCCTACTCGGACCTCAATCGCCTGAACCAGCTCAAGGTCGGCGACAAGAACAGTGACGGCAACCTGCGCAAAGTGGCGCAGGAATTCGAGTCGCTGTTCATCGGTGAAATGCTCAAGTCCATGCGTGCGGCGACCGAGTCGATGGGCAAGGACAATCCGCTCAATACCGCTGAAGCCAAGCAGTACCAGGAAATGTACGACCAGCAGTTGGCCGTTTCCATGTCTCGCGAGGGCGGTGGTATTGGCCTGGCTGACGTGCTGCTGCGCCAGATGTCCAAGAACAAACCCCTGGTGTCAGGCGAGGCGGCAACGCTGTCGGCCGGCAAGCAGGAGCAAGCGTTGGACGAGGCCGTCAAGGCCCCGGTGCCGACGCCCATTGCCGCCGGCACGTTGCCCGACGGGCCATTGTCGCGCTCCAACGGCCAGCGTCCGCTGTGGGCTTCGCGGGCCGTGAGTGCGCCGCAAGGGGCGGGCGAGGGCGTTCACCGCAACGACATGGAATTGCTCAACCAGCGCCGCCTGGCTTTGCCGCCAAAACTGGCCGATCGGCTGCTTGCCGGGTTGGTGCCTTCGGCTGCCGCCGCGCCTGACGTCAAGGCGCAGAATATTTTGCCGGATCGTGCCATCACCGCCGTCAAGCCTGCCACCGGCGAACTGGCCAATGGCGACTGGTTGGCCGCGCTCAAGGCGTCAGAACCGAGCGGGTCCATGCAGGTGTACGGGCGTGCCGTGGCGCAGCCACCCCTGGCGCCAGCCCGCAAGGCCTTCCGCGATGCTGACGAATTCGTCGATGCCATGCTGCCAATGGCCAAGGAAGCCGCGGACCGTATCGGCGTGGACCCTCGTTACCTGGTGGCCCAGGCGGCCCTGGAAACCGGCTGGGGCAAGTCGGTCATGCGTCAGCCTGATGGCAGCAGCAGCCACAACCTGTTCGGTATCAAGGCCAGCAAGAACTGGACGGGCGATTCGGCGCGGGCGATCACCAGCGAATTCCGCAATGGCGAGATGGTCAAGGAGACGGCTCAGTTCCGTTCCTACGCCTCGTATCGCGACAGCTTCCATGACCTGGTCAATCTGCTGCAAAGCAACAGTCGCTATCAAGATGTGCTGAAGTCGGCCGATAACCCGGAACAGTTTGTGCGTGAGTTGCAGAAGGCCGGTTACGCCACCGACCCGAACTACGCCAGCAAGATTTCGAATATAGCCCGGCAGATGACCAGTTACCAAAACTACGCTTCGGCTGGCGCCACTACGACTTTATAAGGTCTGAACCATGAGTTTGCTCAACATCGGGATGTCGGGTCTGTCCGCAAGTCAGACCTCATTGGTGACCACGGGTAACAACATTGCCAACGTTGATACCGCCGGTTATTCGCGTCAGCAGACCGTGCAGACCACCAAGGCGTCCAATCAATACGGCAACGTCTTCATCGGCTCCGGCACCACCCTGGCCGATGTGCGCCGGGTCTATAACGCCTACCTTGAAGCGCAGTTGAAGACCACGACCTCGCTCAACAGCGATGCGGCCGCGTATCAAGGGCAGATCACCCCGCTCGATGCCTTGCTGTCGGACAGCGGCACGGGCCTCAATGGCGCGCTGACCAAGTTCTTCGCCTCGGTGCAGAACGTCAACGCCAAGCCGGGCGATGATGCATCCCGTCAGTTGCTGCTCAGCGATGCGCAAGCCTTGAGCAATCGTTTCAATTCGGTCGCCAGCCAATTGACGGAGCAGAATCAGAACATCAACGGCAACCTGTCGAGCATGGTCGATCAGGTCAACAAACTGGCTACCACCGTCGCTCAGTTGAACAAGAAAATCGCCGAAGTCTCCAACTCCGGCGGTGCTCCCAACGACCTGCTCGACGCCCGCAACCAGACCATTCTCCAGCTCTCGGCCTTCACCGGCACTCAGATCGTGGAGAACGGCAGCAGCCTGGACATCTACTTGGGTTCCGGCCAGCCGTTGGTGATGGGCAATACGGTCAACACCCTGGAAACCGTGCCGGACAAGAACGATCCGGGCCGCCTGGGGATCCAGCTCAATAGCGGTTCCAGTGTCATGGACCTCACCCAGGTACTTACCGGCGGCGAGATCGGCGGCCTGATGCGCTATCGCAGCACTGTGCTTGACCCGGCCATGAATGAACTGGGCCGCGTGGCCCTGGTGGTCGCCGACCAGATGAACGCGATCCAGGCCTCGGGCATCGACAAGAACGGCGCCTTCGGTTCCAACCTGTTCACCAACATCAACAGTGCCGCGCAGATGAGTCAGCGCAGTATTGCCGCGTTGAACAATAGCGCCGGTTCCGGCAACTTCAACGTGGCCATCGAAGACACCGGCGCGCTGACCACCAATGATTACAAGGTGAAGTTCACCAGCGCCACCGACTACACGGTCCAGCGCCTGCCTGACGGCACTTCGATGGGTTCGTTCAATACCGCGACGACGCCGCCGCCGGTGATCGACGGTTTTTCGATGACCTTTGCCAATGGCACCGCTGCCGCTGGCGATTCGTTCAAGATCACCCCGACCCGCAACGCGGCGACCAGTATCAAGACCGAGATGACCGACTCCAAGCGGTTGGCGATTGCCGCGCCGCTGGGCGCAGCCATCGTGCCGGGCGGCAGCGGTACGCTGACCATTCCGGCCAGCGGCCAGCCGACCATGACGTCGCAGTTGGACATCTACGACGAAGCCACCACCACCATCATCCAGAACGGCATCAAGACCTCGATGCCAGTCAAGGTAGTCTTCGGCGCGACGTCCGCCGACGGCACCAGCCAGGCTTACCAGTTGCTCGATGCCACGGGTGTCGAGATCAGCAATGGCACGATCAAGCCCGGCCAGAGCAATACCTTGAGCCTGAGCGTTCCACTCAAGGATGCCAGCGGCAACCCGATCATGGATTCCTCGGCACCGCCGGTGCAGCGTACCGTCACCTTCGACATGTCGATTGCTGGCGCGCCGTCCAACGGTGCCGCGATCGATGTGAGCGTCAGCCAGGCCGGCAGCCTGGATAACCGTAACGGCACTGTCCTGGCCGGTTTGCAGACTGCCAAGACCGTGGACACCGGTTCCGCCAGCAAGGGCATTTCGTTGAACGATGCCTACGGCAAGCTGGTGGAGGGCGTAGGTTCCAAGGCCGCCCAGGGCAAGCTCGACAGCGCTGCCACCGGCGCGATCCTGGATAACGCCAAGGGCGCTCGCGATTCGCTGTCGGGCGTGGACCTGGACGAAGAAACCGGCAACCTGGTCAAGTATCAGCAGTACTACACCGCGTCTTCGCAGATCATCAAGGCTGCGCAGGAAATCTTCAGCACATTGATCAACAGTCTTTAAGGAGTCGTAGCCCATGCGAATTTCTACCGCCCAGTTTTACGAATCCACGGCTGCGAACTATCAGAAAAACTTCGCCAATGTGGTCAAGACCAGCGAAGAGGCCAGCAGCCTGGTGCGCGTCAATACCGCTGCCGATGACCCGGTAGGGGCTTCACGTCTGCTGCAACTGGGCACACAGGCCTCGATGCTGGCCCAGTACGAAACCAACGCCAACACCATCAAGGCAACCCTGGGCACCACTGAAGCAGTGATGACCAGCATTGGTAACGTGCTGCAGCGCGCCAAGGAATTGGCCGTCGGTGCCGGCAACGCTGGCTACACCGACGCCGACCGCCAGGCCAACGCCTCGGAGCTGGCGCAGATCGAAGAGCAGTTGCTCAGCCTGATGAACAGCAAGGACGAAAACGGCAAATACATTTTCGCCGGTTCCAAGGGCGACACCATCCCGTTCACCCGCAACACCGATGGCAGCTACAGCTACAACGGTGACCAGGTGACCCTCGACCTGCCGGTCGGCGATACCATGTCGATGGCCACCAACAGCACCGGCTGGGAAGTGTTCCAGCAGGCCGTCAACACCAGCCGCAGCCAGGTCACCATGACCGCACCGGCGGTGGACGATGGTCGCGTGGTGCTGTCCAACGGTCAGGTCTCGTCCAGTGTCAGCTACAACAGCAAATTTCGCAGCGGCGAACCCTATACCGTTGAATTCACCAGCGGCACGCAGCTGAGAATCACCGACTCCGGCGGCAACGACGTCACCGCCGAAGCCAGCCAGGGCGGCGCTTTTGATCCCAGCAGCAAAAAAGGTCAGGCGGTGCAGTTCCGTGGTCTGGAACTGACCCTGAACATCAATCTGCAAACCGGTGATGATGCCAATACCGTGTTGCCGGGCCATACCTTCACCCTGGCCGCCAAGCCGGACACCTTTGCCGCGACCCGCAGCCCGGGCAACCCGACCACCGTCCAGGTCACGGGCAGCGAGATCACCGACCCGGTGGCGTATCACGCCAGTTTCCCTACCGGTTCGGCCGTATTGAAGTTCACCAGCGCCACCGACTTCGACCTGTACGCCGCGCCGTTGACTGCCAACAGCCAGCCGGTGTCCAGCGGCACCCTGGCCGGCAACGTGGCCACCGCCTCGGGTGTGAGCTTCACCCTGGACGGTACGCCCGGTGCGGACGATCAGTTCAGCATCGCGGTCAATACCCACGAGACCCAGAACATTCTGGACACCGTGAACCAACTGAAAACCGCGTTGAGCACGCCAACCAACAACGATCCGATTGCGCTGCAAAAGCTGCAGGCTTCGCTGGCCTCCGGTATTGGCAACCTGGCCAGCGGCACCGACCAGTTGTCCAGCGCCTTGAGTTCGGTAGGTGGGCGTGGCCAGGCTCTGGAAACCCAAAGCGACACGAACCAGAGCCTGTTGTTGGCCAATAACCAGACCCAATCGTCGATCCGCGATTCCGATCCGGCCGAAGTGATGACCCGCTTGACCTTGCAACAGACCATGCTGCAAGCCTCGCAACTGGCGTTCAGCAAGATCACCCAACTGGGCCTGTTCAACAAGATCTGAGCCGGTATCGACCGAGCCGCCAACCGTCTTTTTTAAGCGGTTCCGGGGCTCCGGCCTGAAAAGGTCGGGGCCCGCCGCTCGAGAGTTTTCGCCGTGAAACCATTGCCCCTCGTCAGTATTGTCATTCCTGCGTACAACCCCCGGTTCTTCGACCAGGCACTGCTCAGTGCCCTGGCCCAGACTTACGAGCAGATCGAAATCGTTGTTTGCGACGATTCGCCTGGCGATGAAATTCGCCGGACAGTCGATTCCTTCACTGAGCCGTCCCATCCGATCCGCTATCTGCGAAATCCGCAGCGACTGGGGCTTCAGGGCAACCTGTTGCGTTGTGTCGAAGAGGCCAGGGGCGAGTTCATCAAAGTGTTGTGCGACGATGATCGGCTGTTTGCGCCGAGCATTGCGATGCAGGCCCAGGCGTTGATGGATCATGCTGACGTCAGCGTTGTGTTCGCGCTTCGGTTGTTGTGTGACGCCGGTAACTTCATCTTGCCGCCTCGCGTCGATAATTGCCGATTCTCGCCGAACGATGCTCTGCTCAAGGGCGATGACATGCTGGCGATTTTCGAGAGCACGCCGACTAATTTCGTTGGTAATTTCAGTTCCGCCCTGATGCGCCGGGCCGATGTGCTCGAGCTGCTGCCAGCGCTGGTCCAGGGCGGAGCCGGTTTCGTTGCCACCCTCGACTTTGCCTTGTTTGTCTGTCTGATGCGCCGCGGTAACCTGGCAGCGCTCAATACGGTTTTGAGTATCGAGCGCTTGTACCCTGAGCGTTTGAGCAAGACTGCTGAAATGCTCAAGGCTGCGAAAGTGGAGTGGCAATGGTTGGCGCAGATGCTCGCCGCACGCAACGGTGAAGCGGCTCCGGCCTCTGGCTGGGTGCGTTGCGTTGATCTGGACAAAGTCACCGATCAGCCTCACGCCTGGCAGGAATTATGTGTGACCCGCGTGCTGGGCAATCGCAATACGGTCGTCAATGGCCGGGTAGGTGCCCAGAGCGAGAGTTATGCCGAGTTCTACCGCGAGTGGCTGTCGATTCGTCGCTTCAGCGAGGTCGAGCAGCGTGTCATGCCTGCGCGCATCGACAGTTGGCCATTGCGTCCGAACATCGTGCCGATTGTCATCGACAGTGCCGGCGACGACGTGGCATTGGCGACCACGCTGCGCAGCATAGAGGGCCAGCTCTATCCGGCCCAGGCTGTCGTGGTGCTTTCCGACGCCCGTTGTGAGGTCAATGATCGGGTGTTGCAGTTGCCTTATCAGTCCGACTGGGCGCGGCAACTCAATGCCATCGTTGCGCAGTTGGAGGGCGCACATTGGTTCTATCTTCTGCGTGCTGGCGATACCCTCCGTGATTCAGCGTTGTTGATCCTGGCCGAACGCGTGGCGGGCAAGAGCGGAATTCTCTGCGCTTACAGCGACGAAGGCGCGCTGGTAAACGGCGAGTCCATCGAACCGGTGTTCAAGCCTGATTTCAACCTCGACCTGATGCGCGCCTATCCCTACGTCGGTCGGGCACTGGCCTTCGAGCGTGAACGCTTCATGACCCTGGGCGGGTTCGACCCGGCTCGCGGTGAGCTGGCGCCTCACGATCTGCTCTGGCGGCTGGTGGAAGAGGCCGGCCCGCAAACCATCGAACACATTGCCGAGATCCAGGTTGAATCCACACTGAGCTTCGCCCAGTGGTTGTCGTGGCCCGAGGTGATCGAGGGCAACGCTCCTATGGTCGGCGCTCACCTGGAGCGTATTGGCGCACCTCATGAGATTCGCCAGGATGTGTTGCCGCTGATCAATCGCATCGACTACCGCTACGGCACCCGTCCGTTGGTGTCGATCATCCTGCGCACGGGTGATTCACTGGCAGCCTTGCAGCGCTGCTGCGAAAGCCTGATCGAGCGCACTGCCTATACGCACTATGAAATCCTGATCGTGGACAGCGGCGTCCGGGATTCGGCCATGCTTAGCTGGCTCGAGGACATGGCGCAGCTGGGCGCGAGCATGCTGCGCGTGCTTCGCTACGCCGGTGACGACAATGACGCCTCGGTGCGTAACTTTGCCGCGGGTCAGGCTCAGGGCGACTACCTGGTGCTGCTGAGCCCGCAGATTGTCATTTGCGAAAGTGACTGGTTGGACGAGATGATCAACCATGCCCTGCGCCCGGAAGTCGCGGTGGTCGGCGCAAGGATACTCAGCCCCCAGGGCACGGTTGTCGGTGGTGGGCAAATTCTTGGGTTGGCCGGGCCGGTGGGAACACCGTTTTATGGCGAACCGGCGGCCGCTCGTGGCTACATGCAACGTCTGCACACGACCCAGAACTGGAGTTCGGTCAACAGCGACTGCCTGATGGTGCGCAAGCAGGTGTTCGAGGAACTGGGTTGTCTTGATGACGCGACATTCAGCCAGGGCCTCAGTGACGTCGATTTGTGCTTGCGTGCAGGTAAAGATGGCTACCTGGTGGTCTGGACACCCTACGCCAGCGTCATGCAAACGACCGGGCAATCGTCAGCCCAGTCGGAAGAAGTGTTGCAGGAGCGCGAGCGCGAAGTTTTCTATCGCAAATGGTTGCCGCAGATTGCTCGTGACCCGGCTTACAGTCCTACCTTGAGTCTTGGGGCTTCCAGTTTCAGCCTGGAACCGTCACTGCGCAATAACTGGAATCCGTTCTGCACCCGTGCATTGCCCTTGGTACTGGGACTGCCGGTCAACTCCACCGCGGTCGGCCACTATCGGGTCACCGCCCCGCTGGCCGAACTCGAAGCCAGCGGGCGGGTGATTGCCCGGGTGGCCTACGAGTCGCCTTCGACCGTGGAAATCGAGCGGCTGTCCCCGGATACCATCGTTTTGCAGGGGCGCTACAGCGAAGGCGCTGCCGGTGACATCCTGCGGATGAAGAAGTACTCCGGCGCCTTGCGGATTTTCGAGCTCGATGACTACGTCGTCAGTGCCCCCAAGAAAAATACCCACGCCCGCAACAAACCGGTCAACACTGAGCAGATGCTGCGCGAGGGAATTGGCTTGTGTGACCGGGTGGTGGTGACGACCCAGGCGCTGGCCGATGCCTTGTCGAGCATGCATAGCGAAATTCGGGTAGTGCCCAACATGCTGCCGCCCGAACCGTGGACCCGGTTGACCAGCCGGCGCGGAACATCTTCCAAGCCGCGGGTTGGCTGGGGCGGCGGGACCAGCCACAGCGGTGACCTGGAAATCATTGCCGACGTCGTCCGCGAACTGGCCAATGAGGTGGAGTGGGTGTTCTTCGGGATGTGCCCGGACGCGTTACGCCCCTACATTCATGAGTTCCACGGCTCCGTCGGGTTGCAGACGTACCCGTTCAAACTGGCCAGCCTGAACCTTGACCTGGCGCTGGCGCCCCTGGAGTTCCACATCTTCAACGACTGCAAGAGCAACCTGCGCTTGCTGGAATACGGCGCCTGCGGCTACCCGGTGATCTGCACCGATACCAAGGCTTACGACGGCTTCCTGCCGTGTACCAAGGTACGCAGCAACAGCACCGAGGAATGGATCGCGGCGATCCGCATGCACCTGGCCGACCCTGACGCCAGCTACCGCATGGGCGATGAACTGCGCGAAGCGGTGCTTCGTGATTTCATGCTCAGTGGCGACAACTTGCAGCATTGGTTGTGGGGTTGGTTGCCGGACTGAGCATGAGCTGTTTGGGCCGGAAGGCCGTGGCGAGGGGATAAAATTCCCTCGCCACTAAGATCAGTATTCAACCCTGTTTTGATTCAAATCCCCTCCGGCGAGCTGGCGCGTTTCCTGCAAGCCCCCCTCATATCGCCATAAAACGAGCGCTTGCGGCATACCGCGGCGCCCGGATCGGCATCGAAGGTGTAATCCCCGCGCCCGCAAAGCGAAACAACGCTTGGCCGAGCCCGGTGATGGACAAGAGGGGAGACGATGAAGGCAGTTATCTTGGCAGGTGGTCTCGGCACGCGGATCAGCGAGGAGTCGCACCTCAAGCCAAAACCGATGATCGAAATCGGTGGCAAGCCAATTCTTTGGCACATCATGAAGCAGTATTCCGCTCATGGAATCCACGACTTCGTCATTTGCCTGGGCTACAAGGGCTACGCCATCAAGGATTTCTTCGCCAACTACTTCCTGCACACCTCCGATGTCACGTTCGACATGTGCAACAACCGCATGGACGTTCACCAGAACTACAGCGAGCCGTGGCGCGTGACCTTGATCGACACCGGTGAAGACACCATGACCGGCGGCCGGCTGCGGCGGGCGGCGCGTTATCTGGAAAACGAAGAGGCGTTTTGCTTTACCTATGGCGACGGCGTCTCGGACCTCAACATCGGTGCGCTGGTGGATTTTCACCTGGCGCACGGCAAGCTCGCCACGGTGACGGCAGTCCAGCCTCCTGGACGTTACGGTGCGCTGGAGCGCGACGGCGATAGCGTCCTGGGTTTCACCGAAAAACCTCGGGGTGACGGTGGCTGGATCAACGGTGGTTTTTTTGTCCTCTCGCCGAAGGTCCTGCCCTATATCGCTGACGACCAGACTTCCTGGGAGGCCGAGCCGCTGGCAGCGTTGGCAACGCAACAGCAACTGCAGGCGTTCCAGCACGACGGTTTCTGGCACCCGATGGACACCCTGCGCGATAAAAATCATCTTGAGGCCCTGTGGCAAAGCGGGGAGGCCCCATGGAAACAATGGGGTTGAGCCCGGAGTTCTGGCGCGGCAAGCGGGTGCTGGTCACCGGCCACACCGGTTTCAAGGGCAGTTGGCTGGCGCTGTGGCTGCAAAGCCTGGGCGCTCGGGTCAGCGGTTTTTCCCTGGATCCGGCCACCGAGCCCAACCTGTTCGAGCTGGCAAGGGTGGGCGAGGGCATCGATGATCGGCGCGGTGATTTGCGCGACCTCGGCGCGTTGCTGGAAGTGCTCGCCGACGTGCAGCCGCAGATCGTCCTGCACCTGGCGGCTCAACCATTGGTACGCGAGGGTTATCGCGATCCGCTGGGCACTTATTCCAGTAACGTCATGGGCACCCTGAACCTGCTCGAAGCGGTCCGCCAGATCGGCGGCGTGCGTGCCTGTGTCCTGGTCACTACCGATAAGGTCTACGCCAATCAGGAATGGCTGTGGCCCTACCGCGAAAACGAAGCCCTGGGTGGCCACGATCCTTACAGCAGCAGTAAGGCCTGCTGCGAGTTGCTGGCGCAGTCTTATGCCGCCTCGTTTTTCTCCGCCGATCGTTACGCCGAACACGGCCTGGCCCTGGCCACGGCCCGGGCTGGAAACGTACTGGGTGGCGGTGATTTTGCCCCTGAGCGGCTGATTCCAGACGTGCTCAAGGCCTGGTCGGCGGACGAACCGGTGACGCTGCGTTATCCCCAGGCCGTACGCCCCTGGCAGCACGCCCTGGAGCCGTTGGCCGGTTACCTGCAATTGGCCGCGCGCCTCTATGAGCAAGGCCCGGAGTTTGCCGGTGCCTGGAACTTTGGCCCCGGCGAGGCCGACATGTGCAGCGTCGGCGAAGTCGTCCAGTTGCTCGCCGAACGCTGGCCGCTGGCGCCGGGCCTGCGGATCGAAGCGAGTGATTTGCATGAAGCCGGCCTGTTGCGCCTGGACAGCAGCCGCGCCCGACAGTTGCTGGGTTGGCAGCCGCGTTGGTCGTTGCAGCAGTGTCTTGCCCAGACTCTCGATTGGCATTTGGCGTGGCAGAACGGCGATGACATGCGCCAGGTCACCCTCGGCCAATTGAACCTGTACCGAGGCGCGGTGTGAGCGAGTTTTTGTTAAAGGCATTGCCTCTTGCCGGACTGTTCAGCGTCCAGCACAAACGCTTCGAAGACCAGCGCGGGCATTTTGCCCGGCTGTTCTGCGAGGGCAGTCTGAGCGCGTTCGGCCAACCGTTTCATATCCGTCAGATCAACCATTCCTGCACCCGCGAGCGAGGTAGCGTACGGGGTCTGCATTACCAGAGCGCGGCGCAACCGGAGGCCAAATTGATCGCTTGCCTGCGCGGTGAGGTCTGGGATGTGGCGGTGGATTTGCGTCCCGATTCCGACACTTTCCTGCGCTGGCATGCCGAGCATTTAACGGCGGGTGACGGCCGCAGCCTGTTGATCCCGGCCGGGTTTGCCCATGGGTTCCAGACCCTGACCGACGATGCCGAGCTCCTGTATCTGCACAGTGCCGATTACGCCCCGGAGCATGAGGGTGGCGTATCGGTCAATGATCCGCGGCTGGCGATTGCCTGGCCGCTGCCTGTCAATAATCTGTCGATGCGGGACAGCAGCCATCCCTTGCTCGACGAGCATTTCGCTGGAGTGCGTGTATGAATTGCCGAGGTTGCGGGACTGCCCTGGTGTTGCCACTGATTGACCTTGGCACGTCGCCGCCGTCCAACGCATACGTGCGGGCCGACCAACTGGAGCAGGCCGAGCAGTGGGTGCCGCTCAAGGTTGCGGTATGCCAGCAGTGCTGGCTGGTACAGACCGAGGATTACACCCGCGCCGACAGTCTGTTCGATGCCGACTACGCCTATTTCAGTTCGTTCTCCAGTACCTGGCTGGCCCATGCCGAGCGCTATGTGGCCGAGATGGTCGAACGCTTCGATTTGACCTCGGACAGCCGCGTGGTGGAGATTGCCGCCAACGACGGTTACCTGTTGCAGTACGTGGCCAAGCGCGGCATTGCGTGCCTGGGCGTCGAGCCGACCCGCAGCACCGCCGAGGCGGCTCGTGAAAAAGGTCTGGAAATTCGCGAGCTGTTCTTTGGCCGCGATACCGCGTCGCAACTCATGGGTGAGGGTTGGGCAGCCGACCTGATGGCGGCCAATAACGTGCTCGCCCATGTGCCGGACATCAATGATTTCCTCGCCGGTTTCGCCACGCTGCTGAAGCCGACGGGCGTCGCGACGTTTGAGTTTCCGCAATTGCTCACGCTGATGGCCGGGCAGCAGTTCGACACCCTGTATCACGAACATTTTTCCTACCTGTCGCTGACGGCCGTGCAAGCACTGTGCGAGCGCAACGGGCTGGAAGTATTCGATGTCAGCCAACTGTCGACCCACGGCGGTTCGTTGCGGGTGTTCGTCCAGCGCGCCGATGGCGAGCGTCGTCCGGTGCTGGCCACGGTGCAACAGCAATTGCAGGCTGAGCTATCCGCAGGCGTGAAAACCTCTGCGTATTACGCCACTTTGGCGCCGGCCGCTGAGGCCATCAAGCATGGTTTGCTGCGCTTCCTGTTGCAGGCCAAGGCTGATGGCAAGCATGTAGTCGGTTATGGCGCGGCCGCCAAAGGTAATACGTTGCTCAACTATGCCGGGGTCAAACCCGACCTGCTGGCATGGGTAGCCGATGCCAATCCGCACAAACAGGGCAAGTACCTGCCGGGCAGCAGAATCCCAGTGGTGTCGCCCGAGCGTATCGCGCGGGAGAAACCCGATTACGTCCTTGTCCTGCCCTGGAACCTGTTGAGCGAAGTCAGCCAGCAGTTGGCCGAGGTTCGTCAATGGGGTGGGCAGTTCGTGATCGCCGTGCCTGAGTTGACGGTGCTATGAAGGTCCTGGTGACTGGCGCTTCGGGGTTCGTCGGCCGTCATCTGGTCCAGGCGTTGCTAGCGCGTGGCTGTGAGGTAAGGGCCGTTGCCCGTCGGGTCGAACCGGCGAGAGCATTGCCTTGGTTCGACCAGGTCGAGTTCGTGGCGGCTGATGTCCACGACGAGGCGCTGGACGTCGCGGCGCTGGTCGAAGGGGTCGATGCGTTAGCGCACCTGGCCTGGCCTGGGTTGCCGAATTACCAGGCATTGTTTCATTTCGAACACAACTTGATGGCTGATTATCGCTTCATCAAAAAGGCAGTCGAGGCAGGCACCTCCCAAGTGCTGGTCACTGGCACCTGTTTCGAATACGGCCTGCAAAGCGGGCCGCTCGACGAGCAGACTGCGCCGCAACCGGCCAATCCTTACGGATTGGCGAAAAATACTTTGCGCCTGTTTCTCGAACACCTGCAACGCGAGCATCCCTTTACCTTGCAGTGGGCCCGCTTGTTCTACCTGCATGGCGCTGGCCAGAACCCCAACAGCTTGTTGGCGGCGCTGGACCGGGCCATCGATACACAAGCAGCGGTATTCGATATGTCCGGGGGTGAACAGTTGCGCGATTACCTGCCGATCGAGACTGCGGCCGCCCATTTGGCTGGCCTGCTGCTGCGGCGCCGATTTAATGGCGTGGTCAATTGTTCCAGCGGCAAACCGGTGTCAGTGCGCGCGCTGGTGGAAGCACACCTGCGCGAGCGTGGTGCCGCCCTTCGCCTGAACCTGGGCCATTATCCTTACCCGACTCACGAACCCATGGCGTTCTGGGGCGTGGCTGACCGTTTGCAAACCTTATTGGGAGCCGCACATGACGCGTGAGCTGTACCGGGCTACCGGTCTTCCGGTGCTGCAAAACCGGACCTTCGCCGATGAGCAGTCGGCCAAAGCGTCGGCGTGTGCCGATATGGTACTCGTCCAAGACGAAGTGAGCGGGTTGGTCTTCAACCAGGCATTCGATGCCGACAAGCTCAGCTACGACAGTGATTATCAGAACGAACAGGCCCACTCGGCTCAGTTCCAGCGGCACCTGTCTGAGGTAGAAGGCATCATTGCCCGGCACTTCAGCGCTCAGGAGCTGATCGAGGTCGGTTGTGGCAAGGGCTATTTCCTGGAACTGCTCAAGCAGCGTGGCTACGCCATCACGGGCATCGACCCGGCCTACGAGGGCGATAACGCCGATGTGATCAAGGCGCCGTTCACTCGTGACCTGGGCCTGTCGGCCGACGCGGTGGTGCTTCGTCATGTGCTTGAGCACATCCAGGACCCGCTGAGCTTTCTCACCGAAATCGCAGCGGCCAATCAGGGCGGCCAGATCTACATCGAAGTGCCATGCCTGGACTGGATCCTGGAGCATCGCGCCTGGTTCGACCTGTTCTACGAGCATGTCAATTATTTCCGCCTCGATGACCTGCGCCGAATGTTCGGCACGGTGCATGAAGCCGGACATCTGTTCGGCGGCCAGTACCTGTACATCGTGGCTGACCTGGCTACGTTGCGCCTGACGCCGGAAGAACCCGCGGTGGAACTTGCGTTGCCGGACGGCTTCACTGCCAGTCTCGGGCGCGCGGTGCAGATTATCCAGGCTGCGCCGCAGCAGGGCTCGGCGATCTGGGGGGCTTCGTCCAAAGGTGTGATCTATTCGCTGTTCCTGCAACGCGCTGGTGTTGCGGTGGACTGCGTGGTGGATATCAACCCGGCCAAGCAGGGACGGTATCTGCCCTTGAGTGGCGCACGTGTCTGCTCACCGGATGAGGCGATGGATACCTTGCCTGAAGGGGCGCACGTGTTTGTGATGAATTCCAATTACCTTGAAGAGATCAAGCGGATGACCGGTGGGCGTTACGTCTACCACGCCGTTGACAGTGCTTCGTTCCAATAACCACGAGATTCGAACATGACCGACAACACGATCCATAAAGCCTTCGAAGCCCAATGCCAGACCGAAATCGCCGGTCAAGGCCAAGACCAGAAACTCGTTGGCCTGGCCAAAGAGTTCTTCAACGAATCGGCCCGTCACAAGTACAGCTACCATTTTTCCTGGATGGGCCGCCCCATCATCCAGTTGCCGCAGGACATGATGGCCATGCAGGAACTGATCTGGCAGATCAAGCCTGACCTGATCATCGAGTGCGGCATCGCCCACGGCGGTTCGATCATCTACTACGCCTCGTTGCTGGAACTGCAAGGCCACGGTGAAGTGCTGGGCATCGACCTGGATATCCGCCCGCATAACCGTGAAGCCATCGAAAACCACCCGATGAGCAAACGCATCTCGATGATCGAGGGTTCGAGCATCGATGCGGCTATCGCCGAGCAGGTCCATGCAGCGGCCAAAGGCAAGAAAGTCATCCTGGTGCTCGATTCCAACCACACCCACGACCATGTGCTCGAAGAACTGCGTCTGTACGCGCCGCTGGTTTCGGTAGGCAGCTATTGCGTGGTGATGGACACCGTGGTCGAGGACATGCCGGCGGACTTTTTCCCGGATCGTCCATGGGGCCCGGGCGACAACCCGAAAACCGCGGTGTGGAAATACCTCGAGGAAAATGGCGATTTCGAAATTGACCGGCAGTTGCAGAACAAGCTGCTGATCACCGTCGCACCGGATGGCTATCTGCGCCGGGTTCGTTAATTCATCCGTATCAAATCATTGGCGTCTGGCAGGTTGTGGGGACAGGAAATATGCAGGTTCGAAACAATGCTCAAAGCAACGTGGCACCGCTGAACGAGCGGTTCACAGTGGTGGTGATCTCCCACAACCGCAGTGCGTTCCTGCGCCGGACATTGCATTACTACAGCGGTTATCCATGTTCGGTGCTGGTGCTTGATTCATCGGTCGAGCGCGATGAGCAAATTGCCCGGGACTTTCCCTCGGTCGATTACCGGCACTTGCCTCAGTTCACCTACAAGGGGCTGCAAGACAAGCTGGTGTACGGCGTCAATCAGGTCACGACGCCCTACATGGTGTTCGCCGCCGATGACGATTTCCTGCTGCGCGATGCCTTGACCGAATCGGTGGAGTTCCTCGAAGCCAACCCTGACTATGGCCTGTGCCATGGCTACGGGATCATGTATTTGTCCTGCGCCACAGAAGTCTGCTATTTCCGCCGTGATCGCAAGGTGCATGAGGACTACAACAGCGAACTGGCCGAGGACCGTGTGATTCGCTTCATGGATCAGTTCCTTCCGCCGTTCTACGCCGTGACCCGCACCGACCTGCTGCAGCAGTGGTACGGCATGCTGCCGCCAGGCACCAGTTTCGAATGGCAGGAAATCGGTCATACCTTTTACTTGCTGGCGTGCGCCAAGGCGCGGATCCTGCCGATTCCGTTCGCCGTGCGCGAACTCAACTACGGCGGTTCCGAACACAACACCAATGTGTTGACCGTGCTTAGCTACAAGGACGCCAAAAGCGTTGCCGAGCGGGAACAGTTCGCCGAGTTTCTCGCATCCGTGCCTACCCAGCTTACCGAGCAGGCTCCGGAGCGTATCAAACAGATTGCTTTGGACAGTTTTGCGGCCATGGCTGACTGCTTGCAGCAGGGGCGCTCACTCAAAGGTACACAGATCATTCGTTCCGCCTGGCTGGAAGCAGGGGGCGAGCCGATACGTTCGTTTGGCCCACAGCAGTTTGTCGAAATGCCATTTTATAATCAGAGGGTTTTCGATCTGCTGACCCAGTTTGAATTCCTGCTGCATGCAATGCCGGCCGGTCGCCTTCAGCTTCAGCAACTGGAAGGCATCCTGCTGCGCCAGCACGAATTGATGCAGGTGCAACCCAACGACAACGAACGCACGATACGCAGCCGCTTGTGGGAAGCCCAAGGTCTTTATGCGTTCAACCGTACCGTGGTCAAGCGCCTGGCCGAGTCGTTGAAGAACAGCGACGAGCCTGAAGAGGCGGTGAAATTGCAGGCCTGGCTCGAGCGTCTGGACTCGGTGCCGGGGCAGCAGGATCGCCGGTTACTGGAGAACATGCACTCTGGTCGCTTGTTGAGCTGGCTTGAAGCACGTAACCCTGATGAACAGCAACTCAAGTCCATCGCCGCCCACCTGGTCGAGCATCAGGGCGGGCCGCGGTTTGGCATCCTGTTGCTGGATCTGGACGCTGACATGTTCAAGTTGCAGGCCACCTTCGACAGCCTGGTCAACGGCCATTGCAAAGCATTCAACGTCGTGGTGTTCACCACGGGTGACTTGCCGGCGACCACCACCGTGCGTGACACCGTGCACTTCGTCAAAGTCAGCACCACCAATTACGTCGAGCGCATCAATCAGATCGTCGGGCAATCCACAGCCGACTGGCTGTTGCTGGCCGAAGCGGGTGACCAGTTCACCCAAAGCGGCCTGCTGCGCGCCAGTCTCGAACTGATCGGTGCCGAGGGCGTGCGCGCGGTGGCCATGGATGAAATCCAGCGCAAGGCCGATGGCGGCCTCACCGACGTATTCCGTCCGGGGGTCAACCTCGATCTGTTGCAATCGGTACCTTCGTTGATGGCGCGGCACTGGCTGATTCGCCGTGAGGTGCTGACCCAGGCCCGTGGCTTTACCGCGCAATACACCCAGGCCCTGGAACTGGACCTGCTGTTGCGCCTGATCGAGGACGAAGGGCTCAGCGGCCTGGCGCATCTGGCCGAGCCGTTGTTGATCTGCAACGCCCCGACGCAGGAAGAAAACCCTCAAGAGCGTCAGGTGTTGACCCGTCACTTGACTGCCCGGGGCTATCGCGCCCAGGTCACTTCGGCCCAGCCGCTGACCTACCAGATCGATTACCAGCACGCCGAACGGCCGCTGGTGTCGATCATCCTTGAGAGCCGCGACAACTTCGAACACATCCAACAGGCGTTGGTCAGCGTGCTGCAGCGTACCCGCTACCATCGTCATGAAATCGTGATTGCCGACAACCACAGCCAATCCGAAGACCTGATCCAGTGGCTGGATAGCCTGGAAGGCAAGGGCGACCGGATTAGCATCCTGCGCAGCGACCGGCGCTTGAGTACTTCGGCGTTGTACAACTGGGCCAGCGGCCAGGCCAAAGGTGACTATCTGGTGCTGCTGTCGGCCCAGGTGCAAGTGATCAATGCCAACTGGCTCGACAGTCTGCTCAACCAGGCCCAGCGGCCTGAAGTGGGGATCGTCGGCAGCAAACAGATGGACATCCGCGGTGTCACCACCCAGGCCGGTCTGGTGCTTAAACCCGACGGCCAGGTGGGCTCGGTGTTTGTTGGCGAACGCAAGGACGCCAAGGGCTACCTCAACGGTCATCAGGTGGAGCAGAGCTACTCGGCGGTGTCGGGCGCTTGCCTGATGATCCGCAAGGAGCTGTTCGAAGCCGTGGACGGCCTGGACGAGGAGCACTTCGCTGACGCGTTAGCCGATGTCGATCTGTGCCTGAAAGCGGCCGATGCGGGGTATCTCACCGTCTGGACCCCTCAGGCCCAGATGCTGCACCCCGGCACATTCGCCCAAGCGCCACAGGCTGCCGGCGCTCTGCAGGACAAATGGCAGGCGCGCTTTGAACACGACCCGGCCCGTAACCCCAATTTGGCCTTGACCGGCACCGGCTTTGCGCTGGGCACTGCTACGGTCGTGGACTGGGCGCGGTTGCTTGCATAGGCCTGGCTGTCAGGCAAAGGGACTCAAGGTATGCTCAACGACAAGCTGAAAGTTAACGAAACTCGCATGTGCTGGCTGGATACGTCTTGTGTTGAGTGCCAATTATGATGCCGTATCGGATTCCTTATGGCAGGCAAAGCATCAATCAGGCGGATATCGACGCTGTTATGGAAGTGCTTAATTCGCCTTGGCTGACACAAGGCCCCACTATTGAGCGCTTTGAGAAAGCCCTGGCCGATCATTGCCAAGCGAGTTATGCAGTCGCCGTTTGCAATGCCACTGCAGCTTTGCATATTGCCTGCCTTGCCGCAGGGTTGGGGCCAGGAGATCGCCTTTGGACGAGCCCCAATACCTTCGTAGCGTCGGCAAATTGCGGCCGCTATTGCGGGGCAGAGGTCGATTTCGTTGACATTGATCCGGGCACGCTCAACCTTGACGCGAATTTGCTGGCAGACAAGCTCGCAGCAGCTGAGGTAGCCGGAAAGCTGCCCAAGGTGGTAGTAGCTGTTGCATTTGCAGGGCAGAGTTGCGACATGCGGGCTATTTCGCAGTTGTCTGTGCGTTATGGATTCACGTTGATAGAGGATGCTGCTCACGGAGTAGGTGCCTCATACCTTGGACGACCGGTAGGCTGCGGCCAATACGCTGCGATGACCATCTTCAGTTTCCATCCTGTCAAAATCATCACCAGCGCCGAAGGCGGCATGGTACTCACTAATCATGCGGATCTTGCCGAACGCCTTCGACGATTGCGAAGCCATGGAATTACAGGTGATCCTGCGCAGATGAACCTGCCCGCCACTGGCCTATGGTATTACCAGCAGCTGGAGTTAGGCTTCAATTACCGAATGACCGACCTTCACGCCGCGCTGGGCTTGTCTCAACTGGCGCGTCTGGATGCTTTTGTTGCCAGGCGTCGTCAACTGGCTACACGTTATGAGGTGCTGTTGGCGGATGTAGCGGTCACCTTGCCAGCCATTCAACCGGGCGCCGAGTCCGCATGGCACCTTTATGTGGTGCGATTGCAGTTGGCTCAGATCAAATTGAGCCAGACACAAATTTTTGATGCCTTGAGAGCTGCGGGACTGGGTGTGAACTTGCACTACATTCCGGTACATCTACAGCCTTACTATCAAGCCCTGGGATTCAGACAGGGTGACTTTCCTGAAGCCGAGCGCTATTTCAGTGAGGCTCTCAGCTTGCCACTTTATCCTGACCTCACGGACGAACAGCAGGTTGAAGTGGTGGAGATTTTGAGGCGGGTGTTGGGTTGAACATGGGAAAAAGTCGGTCAAAAGCGATTTGTTCAAGGGGCCGGGGGCGACTTTTTTATGGCCAAAGAACGTCGTCGAGAAGTTTCACTTGAACGCCATCGCGATCATTCCCGCCCGGGGCGGCAGCAAGCGGATTGCGCGCAAAAACCTGAAGCTGTTCGCTGGCGTACCCATCATTGTCCACTCGATTCGCACGGCCCTGGCCTCGCGGCTGTTCGATGAGGTGATTGTCAGCACCGACGACGAAGAAATCGCCGAGCTGGCGCAGGTTCATGGCGCGCGGGTACCGTTCATGCGTCCGGGCGCGCTGGCTGATGATTTCACCGGGACGGCAGCGGTGATCGCCCATGCGGTGGGCGAGTTGCGCGAGCGGTCGTTCGATTTCGCCTGTTGTATCTATGCCACCGCGCCGCTGTTGCAGGCGCGGTTCCTGCGTGAGGGATTTGAGTTGTTACGCGAGCACCCCGACAAGTCGTTCGCGTTTTCAGTGACCGGTTTTGGTTTTCCCGTACAACGGGCCTTGACCCTGGATGAGCAGGGCGCGCTGACCCCGCTTTATCCGCAGTTTCGCGACACTCGCTCTCAGGACCTGCCGGAAGCTTTCCAGGATGCCGGCCAGTTTTATTGGGGGCGTCGGGAGGCCTGGTTGCGGGGTGACGTGCTGTTTTCTCCCAACAGCCTGCCGGTGATCCTGCCCCGCCATCTGGTGCAGGACATCGATACCCCTGAAGACTGGAAACGGGCCGAATACCTCTACGCCGCCTTGAAAGCAGGCGGGGAGCTGCAATGAGGGTACTGATTCGCGCGGACGCCTCGCCAACCATTGGCAGCGGGCACATTGCTCGCTGCCTGACGCTGGCTCGCGTGCTGCGCGGGCAGGGGGCGCACGTCGCGTTTGCCTGTCGCTCGCTGTCAGGGCATCGATTACAGGCACTAGAAACCGAGGGCTTTGAAACATTTGCCTTGCCGGATCTTTATCCCAGCGAGGACCCGCTGCAGGCGATCGAGTCGTTGCTGCCCTGGCAGGCGGATATCACTGCGTTGGAACAGGCCTTGAGCGCTCAGCAGCGTTTTGACTGGATCATCGTCGACCATTATGGCCTGGATCATCATTGGCAAACCGCCGCACGGCGCTTTGCGCCCCGGATCATGGCCCTGGACGACCTGGCAACACGCACCTATAGCGTCGATCTACTGCTCAATCAGAACCTGTCCGGCACCCGGGACGCGTACGCAGGGCTATTACCCGAGCACTGCCAGACACTGCTCGGGCCGCGGTACGCGTTGTTACGTGATGAGTTTTGTGGTCGGGCGATTGAGCCAAAACCCAATGTCAGACGGGTACTGGTCAACTTCGGCGGGTTTGATGCCGCGATGCAAACCCATCACGCCATGCAAGCGCTGGCGGATTTTCATGATCTTGACGTCGATTTTGTCGCCGGTGCCGACAACCCGGCCTGGGCTCAGATGCAGGCGATGGTGGCGACTCGGCCGCGCTGGCGGTTGCACAGTTTCGTGCGCAACTTTCATCAGCTCATGTTCGAGGCGGACCTGTTCGTCGGCGCCGGTGGAGGTACCAGTTGGGAGCGCGCCGCGATGGGCCTGCCTACGATTTGCATTGCGGTGTCGAACAATCAGCAGGCCAATGGCGAGGTGATGGCGACGTTCGGCGCACACGTTTATCTCGGACCTCGGGAGACGGTCAGCATCGAGCAGTTGCGCCAAGCCATCGGGTTCGTTGCGGACAATCACGGCATGCGCTGTAGTTTGGCCCAGCGCTCACGGCAATTGGTCGATGGCTTGGGCGCAAAAAGGGTCGCAGCGACGCTGGCCGGTGCTTTGCTGCGGATTCGCCCGGCCACGCAAGCCGACGCCCGGCTGCTTTTTGACGGACGTAACGCCGAGGCCGTGCGCCGCGTATCGCTGGATACGTCGATCATTGACTGGGACGGCCATTGCCAATGGCTGCAAGCAAGCCTGGTGAACGCACAGCGCCTGTTGCTGATCGGTGAAACCACGGACGGGCCCGTGGGCGCGTTACGTTATGACTTGCAAGGCACCGAGGCGCTGGTGTCGATTTATCTGTTCGAAAGTCGCCTGGGGCTGGGGTGGGGCAGGGCGCTGCTGGCCCATGGCGAAGCCTTTGCCAGCGCCCATTGGCCTCAACTGCGGACTCTCACCGCGCAAATACTGCCCGGTAATCAAGCATCCCTGAACCTGTTTCGGCAGGCCGGTTTTATTCAAAGTACCTGCGTGTTTACGCGTGTATTGAAGGATCACCCCCATGAGTAGTTTCAAGATCGGCCACCGCAGCATCGGGTCGCAGGTGCCACCGTTCATCATTGCCGAGATGAGCGGCAACCATAACCAGTCCTTGGACGTGGCGTTGCAGATCGTCGAGGCCGCCGCCCGGGCCGGTGCCCACGCCTTGAAGCTTCAAACCTACACCGCCGATACCATGACGCTGGATTTGAGCGAAGGTGAGTTCTTCATCAAGGACCCCAACAGCTTGTGGGCCGGGACCTCGCTTTATGACTTGTACGAAAAGGCTCATACACCGTGGGAATGGCATGCGCCGATTTTCGCCCGGGCCAAGGCGCTGGGCATGCTGGCGTTCTCGACGCCGTTTGACGAGACAGCCGTGGATTTCCTCGAGAGTCTGGAGGTGCCGGCCTACAAGATCGCCAGTTTCGAAAACACGGACCTGCCGCTGATCCGTCGGGTCGCCGCCACCGGCAAGCCGTTGATCATTTCCACCGGCATGGCCAGCATCGCAGAACTCGACGAAACCGTGCGTGCCGCCCGCCAAGCCGGCTGCAAGGATCTGGTGCTGCTCAAATGCACCAGCACCTATCCGGCCACGCCGGCCAACAGCAACGTGCGCACCATTGCTCATTTGCGAGAATTGTTCGGCTGTGAGGTGGGCTTGTCGGACCATTCCATGGGCGTCGGGGTGTCTGTCGCCGCCGTGGCGTTGGGCGCCACCGTGGTGGAAAAACATTTCACTCTTGACCGCGCCGCCGGCGGAGTGGACGCCAGTTTCTCGCTGGAACCGGCGGAACTCGCGGCGCTGGTGATCGAAACCGAGCGCGCCTGGCAGGCGCTTGGGCAGGTGCACTATGGCGTGACGGAGGCTGAGCGCAAGTCGCTGGTCTATCGTCGTTCGCTGTACGTGACGCAAGACATGAACCCTGGTGATGCGTTTACACCGCAGAACCTGCGGGCCATCCGCCCGGGTCTGGGACTGGCTCCCAAGCATGCGGACGCCGTGATGGGCCGGCACGCGCGCCAGGCGATCGCGCGGGGTACACCCCTGGCCTGGGCACTGGTTGAATAGCTTTGTGATCGAGCTAATCAGTAAAATCGCGTGACCTGTGAGTCATAACGCGCATCTTCACTGTATTGTATTGACCGGGAAGATGGCGCCTGGCCCTTATCAGGCCCAGTGATAGCCCTTTACACTTCCCGTTTGTCGGCGCCCCTCGAATCCTTGCGAGCGGTGGTATTGGGCTGTTTTTAATTGGGAAGCCGTAATGATTGGCATAAAAGGCATTGCGAGCTACGTTCCTGTAGCCGGCGTGGACAATTACGCACAAGGTGCGAAGTTCGACAAGGATGAAGAATTCATCCTGGGCAAGATCGGTTCCGCCTTCTTGCCGCGCAAGGATGACGGGCAGGAAACCTCGGACCTGTGTGTAGAAGCGGCCAATGCGCTGTTTGCCAACAATCCCGGACTGAAGCGCGAATCTGTCGATGTACTGATCGTCGTTACCCAGAACGGCGACGAAGAAGGCTTGCCTCATACGGCGGCCATCGTTCAGGACAAGCTCGGTTTGCCGACCACCGTGGCGGCGTTTGATATTTCCCTGGGCTGCTCGGGTTATGTCTATGGCATCTACGCCATCAAGGGCTTCATGGAAGCCGCCGGCCTGAAGAATGGCCTGCTGATAACGGCGGACCCGTATTCGAAAATCGTTGATCCAGAAGATCGCAACACCACGATGTTGTTTGGCGACGCCGCTACCGCTACCTGGATGGGCGAGGATGCACCGTGGCACCTGGGCAAGGCCAAGTTCGGCACGGACGGTTCCGGTGCGCCGCACCTGAAGGTCAGCGACGGGGTGTTCTTCATGAACGGTCGCCAAGTGTTCAATTTCGCCTTGATCAAGGTTCCGGCTCATTTGCATGAGTTGCTCGCCGATTCCGATCTGCAAGCCAGCGACATCGATGCGTTCTGCATTCACCAGGGCAGTGCGGCGATTGTCGATGCGGTGGCGCGGCGTTTCGAAGGCGAGCCGGAGAAGTTCATCAAGGATATGGTCGAGACCGGGAACACCGTGTCGTCGAGCATTCCATTGCTGCTGGAAAAGCACGTGCTCGATTCCGACTGGAAACGCGTGGCGTTAAGTGGTTTTGGCGTGGGCCTGTCCTGGGGGTCGGCGATCATTTATCGTCCTTGAGCCGTTAATGCCCGAGCACAAAAAATAGCGTCCAAGGTGTAACCTTGAACGCTATTTTTTTGCCTGATGGAAAAGCGAGACGCCATGAGCGAGTTCTTTGAGCGCAATTTTCAGGTGATCGAGCAACGCTGGCCGGCCGTGGCCCAGCGGCTGCTGCTGGAGAATGCCGGTGAGTTGCAGGCCGATCTGGTGGAGGGCCTGGGTTCGACCCTGAGCATCAACGGCATCCAGCTGACCAGCCGGCATGACCGTCTCGCCGAAGCTGATCTGCAAGCCGGCAGCCTGCCGCCAGACGCCACTGCGGTGCATGTCTATGGCACCGGGCTGGGGGATCTGCAAAACCGGCTGCTGGAGCAGGCAGAGGTTGAACGTCTGTACGTGCATATCCTCAATGGCTCAGTGTTCGCCCTTGTGTTGCAGTTGCTGGACCAGTCGTCATGGCTTGCTGACCCGCGTGTCGAAATGCTTTATGCCGGCGATCTGGCGGAGCTCCAGTTGCCGTTTTTCGCCCTGCCCGCCGAACTGGTGCTGGCCGACGATTTCAACGCGAAGATACGCGACCGGCTGATCAGTGAAACGCATCTGGCCTTCAACAACCGGGAATTCGACCCACGGGCTCCGGAGATCATCGAGCGTCTGCAATCCACCTTCGGTCTCGTGCAAAGGGATCGCGATGTCGCCGAGCTGTTTGGCACCCTCAATGGACGCGAAGTTTTTGTCATCGCCACCGGGCCAAGTCTCGAACAGCACTTCGAGCAGCTGCGCGGCTTGAATAGCCAAGCCGAGCGGCCGCTATTGATCTGTGTCGATACGGCTTATCGGCCCTTGATCACCCAGGGCATCCGACCGGATATCGTGGTAAGCATTGATCAACGCATTTCGGCGCGCCACCTTCCGCCCGAAGACACTGGTGCCATTGCACTGGTTTACCTGCCAATGGCGGACCCATCGGTGATTGAAGCCTGGCAGGGCCGCCGTTATGCCGGTTATTCCGCCAGCCCTGTCTATCATCAAATGCGCCAGCAACTGCCTCGGGGCGAGCTGTACGTAGGTGGCAGCGTGATTCATCCGGCCGTGGACCTGGCCGTCAGGATGGGCGCAGAGCAGGTCACTTTGTTCGGAGCCGATTTCGCTTTTCCCCATGACAAGACCCATGCGGGTTGGGGCGACGGCGACCTGGGGCCACAGTTGGACGCATCCAGGCACTGGGTGCTTGATGGCCATGGCCAGCGGGTCAAGACTCAGCTCAACTTCCGTAGCTATCTGTGTGAGCTGGAGCGATTTGTCGCCGGGCACCCTCAGGTGCGCTTTTATAACAGCAGTCGAGATGGAGCGATGATCGTGGGCACTGCTTTTCATCCGGAGTTTGTGCGATGAGCAGCCTTGAGGTGGTCATCGAAGACGCGCGCGGGTGTGCTCGGCTGTTTCGTCTTGGCCGCGATGTCGAGGCGGGGCTGGCGATGGTTGCAGTGGTCGAGGCGGCCCAGCCTTTTGTCGAGCTTATGCCAGGCGATGTCCAGTCATCGTGGGGCGGTTTGCTTGGCTTGATGTTCAACGATCAGCAGGCTCAGAACTGGCTTTCACTGGCGGACTATCTGGAGTTCGAGCTGGTTGACCTATTGACCGCTGGTCAGGCGGTTTAAGTCTTTTCTCCCTCAGCTAGGGCCGCCGCCTGGACGAGTGGCGGTTCCGGCATTTCCCTGTCGTCATTTTTTTACCTTCTGAGCGCTGCCAAGTCCTTGATTTACGAGGGGTGGCACCCTGATGGCAAATTATTTGAAAAAACAGCTAAAGCAAGTTCCGATTACGACGATAACTATTACGAAGGTTCTCTAGGCCACACCCGGCGGTTGCCAGGGCCGGAAGCCGCAGTACCCAACCAACGAGGAATTCGTCATGGCTTTAACAGTAAACACCAACGTCACATCGTTGAACGTTCAGAAGAACCTGAACCGGGCTTCCGATGCTCTGTCCACTTCGATGACCCGTCTGTCTTCCGGCCTGAAAATCAACAGCGCCAAAGATGACGCCGCCGGCCTGCAGATCGCTACCCGTATGACTTCGCAAATTCGCGGTCAGACTGTTGCGATCAAAAACGCCAACGACGGTATCTCCATCGCTCAGACCGCTGAAGGCGCTCTGCAGGAATCCACCAACATCCTGCAGCGTATGCGTGAACTGGCTGTCCAGGCTCGAAACGACTCCAACGGTACTGCTGACCGTGAAGCTCTGAACAAAGAATTTGCTCAGATGTCGGACGAACTGACCCGTATCGCCGAGTCGACCAACCTGAACGGCAAGAACCTGATCGACGGTTCCGCTGGCACCATGACTTTCCAGGTCGGCTCCAACACTGGTGCTACCAACCAGATCACTCTGACCTTGGATAGCGGCTTCGACGCTGCAACCTTGAGCGTTGACTCTGGTGCCATCGCCATCACCGGTAACAGTAGCGCCACTGCTGAAGCAAGCACTTCGGCTGCAATCGACGCAATCGACGCTGCTCTGGCAACCATCAACTCCAGCCGTGCTGACCTCGGTGCTGCACAAAACCGTCTGACCAGCACCATCTCCAACCTGCAGAACGTCAACGAAAACGCCGCTGCTGCACTGGGTCGTGTACAAGACACCGACTTCGCTGCTGAAACTGCCCAGCTGACCAAGCAGCAGACTCTGCAACAGGCTTCCACTTCGGTTCTGGCCCAGGCCAACCAACTGCCATCCGCTGTACTGAAGCTGCTTCAGTAATCGTCGGATGAGTTTTAGCGGGGGAGTGCGCTTGCGTACTCTCTCGCTTTTTCCGTTCAAGAGGTGATGGACATGGATATGAGCGTGAAGCTGAACTTGTCTTATCCAGCTGCGAAGCCGGCGACGACATTTGCCGACAAGCCAGTGGAGAAGCCTCGAGCCGATGCTGCCACCGTGGTACCGGTCAAGGATGAGCCAAAAGACGCTGAGGCCGAGCAGGAAAAGCTGAAGAGAGCGGTTCAGGAAATCGAAACCTTTGTTCAGTCGGTCAAGCGCAACCTGGAGTTCTCAATCGATGAGCCTTCAGGCAAAGTGGTCGTCAAAGTGATTGCCAGTGGTTCCGGTGAAGTGATTCGCCAGATCCCTAACGAAGAAGTGCTCAAACTGGCGAACAGTTTGAATGATGCAAGCAGCCTGTTGTTCAGCGCACAAGCCTGATAGCTGGCACGAATTTTGTTGTTTGGTTCTTTTGACGTTTAAAGGTCAAAAGACCGGCGGCACACTGAAGGGAGTCCCACATGGCAAGTCCAATTCTACCTGGCTTGGGTTTAGGCTCTGGCCTTGATACCGGTGCTATCGTCAAGGCATTGGTGGATTCTGACAAAGCAGCCAAGCAAGGTCAGATTGACCGTGCCACCAAGACCAATACGGCCAATATTTCGGGGATCGGCACCCTGAAGTCACTGTTGGCTACCTTCCAGTCCGCGCTTGAAAGCCTGGGCAGCACGACCACGCCTCAATTCACCGGTGTTTCTGCTACTTCGGCCAATACCAGTGCGCTGACGGTGACAGCCGGGAACTCGGCGGTAAGTGGTATCTACTCGGTCGACGTCACTCAGCTGGCAACCTCCTCCAAAGTTGCCACGGCGGCTTTTGCAGGTGGTGCTTCCAGTGCGGTGGAGACCGGTACGCTGACCATCAGTCAGGGCGGTACGGATTACACCCTTGATATCCCTGCTGATTCGACGCTGCAGTCGGTTCGGGACGCTATCAACAGCAAATACTCCTCCAGCGGTCTGACCGCCAACATCGTGACCGACAGTTTTGGTTCACGTCTTGTGGTGGGCTCGACTAAAACTGGTGCGGGTAACGATATTTCCCTCAGCGGTGTTGCCAGTCTTGCGGCTGACGGCTCTGTAGCGATGGCTACCCCCCCCACCGCGACTTCTTCAGGTTCTCTGGTGTTCGCACAGGATGCCGAGTTCAGCGTCGACGGCCTGGCGATGACCAGTCCGACCAACAAGTTGGATAACGTGGTCTCAGGCTTGAGTATGACGTTAGTCGTTGCCGATACCGGCCCGACGACCGTCACCGTTGCTGCCAATACCGACGGTCTGAAAGCTTCGATCCAGAAATTTGTCGATGCTTATAACGCGATCGCGAAGGCCGTGACTTCCCTGACCAAGCCATCGACAGATGCCGAAGGTAACTCGGTTCCGGCAGCATTGACCGGCGACTCATTGCCTCGTTCGCTTTTGGCGGCCATTCGCGCGCCTTTGTCCGAAACCGGTGCTGGCGATAAGCTGACCGTGTTGTCGCAGCTGGGTATTACCACCAATCAGACGACTGGTGCCCTGGATTTTGACAGTACAAAGTTTGCAACCGCTGTGAACGAAAAGCAGTTGGGTGGGGAAATCCAGACCCTGTTCACTGGGGAGAATGGCCTGATCGAGCGCATGCAGAATGCACTCAATCCCTACACGGAGACCAGTAAGAAGGACTCCAACGGGAAGACCGTGGATAACATCCTGACGGCTCGATCCAAGAACCTGGAAGTTCTCAAGGCGAAACTGAGCGAAGATCAGTTGGCCCTTGATCGCCGAATCGAGACCCTCACCGCGGTGCTGACCAAAAAGTACAACGACATGGACACCCTGGTGGGCAGGCTGAAAGCCACTGCCAGTAACATCACCTCGATGTTCGAAGCCATGACGGCACAGCAGAAAAACAGCTGATTCTGGTCGATACACAAAAGCCCGGTAGCGTCTCAGGACGCTCCGGGCTTTCGGCTTTTTCGATCTAAAGTTTTTTGACGCGGCGTCGATACGCTGTTTATACGAACCGAAGTTTTTTTGATGAGGTAGAACATGAATCCGATGTTAGCCCTTCGCCAATACCAGAAGATTGGCGCCCAGGCGCAAACCTCCGAAGCAAGTCCCCATCGTCTGGTGCAGATGCTGATGGAGGGCGGGCTGGACCGCATTGCCCAGGCCAAGGGTGCGATGGAGCGCAAGGATATCGCCAATAAAGGCGTACTGATCAGCAAGGCCATCGGCATCATTGGCGGTTTGCGTGAAGGCCTGGACCTGGAAAACCAGGCTGAGTCGGTCACCGAGCTGGATAGCCTCTATACCTACATGATGAAGCGCCTGGCCGAAGCCAACGCCAAGACTGATCCGAAGATCCTCGACGAAGTCGCCGATCTGCTGAGCACGGTCAAGGAAGGTTGGGATGCCATCGCCGTACCGGGTCCGCAATTCTAAGGAGCACGCTCATGAGTCTTGTCTTGCAGCGAATCGAACAAACCCGTGATGCCCTGGTCGGTGCCCTGGCCGAGCGCAACTGGGAGGCAATCGGTCAATTGGACCTGGCTTGCCGTTCCTGCATGGAAGACGTTCTGAGCGAGCCTGAGGTAGACGAGGCGGCGTTGCGGAGCAATCTTGAGGAGTTGCTGGGGGTCTATCGGCAGCTGCTGGAGGCGGCCACTGGCGAGCGTCAGGCGATTGTCGACGAGATGTCGCAGATCCATCAAGCGCAGAACGCGGCAAAGGTTTACCATCTGTTCGGTTAACGCTCAGTTAATCCGAACAAAGTGCGCCATAAATTTGACTGTGCACGGTTTTTTGACTTAACTAGTGGCTGTTTACAGATTTCAGGCGTCTACAGGCATGACAAGTCTGCAAGCGTCTAGCTTGCCCCCAAATTCCGGGCATTGAGTTGACTAGGGAAGTTGCTATTGCATGTGGCGTGAAACCAAAATTCTCCTGATCGATGACGATAGCGTCCGCCGCCGCGATTTGGCGGTGATCCTAAATTTTCTTGGTGAAGAAAATTTACCCTGCGGAAGCCATGACTGGCAGCAGGCCGTCGGCTCTTTGTCGTCCAGTCGTGAGGTCATTTGCGTTCTGATCGGAACCGTAAATGCACCCGCAACGCTTTTGGGCTTGCTAAAGACACTCTCAACCTGGGATGAGTTCCTTCCGGTTTTGTTAATGGGCGAAAATTCTTCCGTTGACTTGCCTGAGGACCAGCGCCGCCGGGTGCTTTCCACGTTGGAAATGCCACCCAGCTACAGCAAGTTGCTCGATTCGCTGCACCGCGCCCAGGTTTATCGCGAGATGTACGACCAGGCGCGCGAGCGCGGCCGGCATCGCGAGCCCAACCTTTTCCGTAGTCTTGTTGGCACCAGTCGGGCGATCCAGCATGTGCGCCAGATGATGCAGCAGGTCGCCGATACCGACGCCAGCGTGTTGATCCTGGGTGAGTCGGGCACCGGCAAGGAAGTGGTTGCGCGTAACCTGCACTACCATTCCAAGCGTCGCGAAGCGCCGTTCGTGCCGGTCAACTGCGGTGCGATTCCGGCCGAGTTGCTCGAGAGCGAACTGTTCGGACACGAGAAGGGAGCCTTCACCGGCGCCATCACCAGCCGGGCCGGGCGGTTCGAGCTGGCCAACGGGGGCACGCTGTTTCTCGATGAAATCGGTGATATGCCGTTACCGATGCAGGTCAAGTTGCTGCGAGTCTTGCAGGAACGCACCTTCGAGCGCGTGGGCAGCAACAAGACCCAGAGCGTCGATGTGCGAATCATCGCCGCGACCCACAAGAACCTCGAGAGCATGATCGAGGTGGGCAGTTTCCGCGAAGACCTCTATTACCGCCTCAATGTTTTCCCGATTGAAATGGCACCGCTGCGTGAGCGGGTCGAAGACATCCCGCTGCTGATGAACGAACTGATTTCGCGCATGGAGCACGAGAAGCGCGGCTCGATCCGTTTCAACTCGGCGGCAATCATGTCCCTGTGCCGCCACGGTTGGCCGGGTAACGTCCGTGAGCTGGCCAATCTGGTCGAGCGCATGGCGATCATGCATCCCTACGGTGTGATCGGCGTGGTCGAGTTGCCGAAGAAATTCCGTTATGTCGACGATGAAGACGAGCAAATGGTTGATAGCCTGCGCAGCGATCTGGAAGAGCGCGTGGCGATCAACGGCCATACGCCCGACTTCACCGCCAATGCCTTGCTGCCACCAGAAGGCCTTGACCTCAAGGATTATCTGGGAGGCCTGGAACAAGGCCTTATCCAGCAGGCCCTGGACGATGCCAACGGTATCGTGGCCCGCGCCGCCGAACGCCTGCGCATCCGTCGTACCACCCTGGTGGAGAAGATGCGCAAGTACGGCATGAGCCGTCGCGAAGGAGATGAACAGGCGGATGATTGACGCCTGTTTTCCAACCGCCTGATTTTTCAGGCGGTTTTTTTTCGGCACGGGTATTGCTACATCCCTCGCAACGTTCCGTTTAACTGACGGTCAGCCAAGCGAGAGAGCACGATGACCCAAGCCGCCCAGATCTCACCTGTCCCCGAGCCGGGGATCATGCCGTCCGCCGAGCAGGCAAGCCGGGTTGGACTTGAGCAGGCCTTTTCGCTGTTCGACCAGATGTCCAGCCGGTTGACCGATTCCTACAGCCTGCTCGAAGCTCGCGTCACTGAGCTCAAGGGCGAGCTGGCAGTGGTCAGTGCCCAGCGCATGCAGGAGCTGGCGGAAAAGGAACGGCTGGCTAATCGGCTGCAAAATCTCCTCGACCTGTTGCCCGGTGGCGTTATCGTCATCGATGCTCATGGGCGCGTGCGCGAAGCCAACCCGGCGGCCTGCGAGCTGCTTGGCCTGCCATTGGAGGGCGAGTTGTGGCGTCACGTCATCGCCCGCTGCTTCGCCCCACGTGAAGACGACGGCCATGAAGTGTCGCTCAAGGACGGTCGGCGCCTGTCCATCTCCACTCGTTCGCTGGACGCCGAGCCCGGGCAGCTCGTGTTGCTCAATGACCTGACTGAAACCCGTCACCTGCAAGATCAACTGGCCCGCCACGAACGCCTGTCTTCCCTGGGGCGGATGGTGGCCTCGCTGGCTCATCAGATTCGTACGCCGCTGTCGGCTGCTTTGCTGTACGCCAGTCATCTGACCGAGCAGCAACTGCCGGTGGAAACCCAGCAACGCTTCGCCGGGCGCTTGAAAGAGCGGCTGCACGAGCTGGAGCATCAGGTGCGCGACATGCTGGTGTTCGCTCGTGGCGAGTTGCCATTGACCGATCGCGTGACCCCCAAGGTCTTGCTGCAATCCTTGCAAGCCGCCGCATTGACTCACGTGCAGGACCTGCCAATTCGCTGGCAATGCGACAGCCATGATGGCGAGGTGTTGTGTAATCGCGACACCCTGGTGGGCGCAGTGTTGAACCTGATCGAAAACGCGGTCCAGGCCAGCGGCGGCGACGTCCGGCTGAAAGTGCACTTGTACACACGGGGCAACACCTTGCGCTTGTGTGTCAGTGACAGTGGTAGCGGCATCGAGCCAGCGGTGCTGGCGCGTTTGGGCGAACCCTTTTTTACCACCAAGACCACAGGCACGGGCTTGGGCCTGACCGTAGTCAAGGCAGTGGCGCGTGCCCATCAGGGAGAATTGCAACTGCGCTCGCGTCTGGGGCGTGGCACCTGTGCACTGGTGCTTTTGCCATTGTTTTCCAGTACGCCGGGAGTGGAGTGAAGGTCATGGCGATCAAGGTGTTACTGGTTGAGGATGACCGGGCCCTGCGTGAGGCGCTGGCCGATACCCTGGTGCTGGCCGGGCACGATTACACCGCCGTCGGTTCGGCGGAAGATGCTTTGCTGGCCGTGGCTCAAGAGACCTTCGGCCTGGTGGTCAGTGACGTCAACATGCCGGGCATGGATGGGCACCAGCTGCTTGGTTTGTTGCGCGCCCGCCAACCTCAATTGCCGGTCCTGCTGATGACTGCCCACGGTGCCGTCGAGCGCGCCGTGGATGCCATGCGCCAGGGGGCTGCGGATTATCTGGTCAAGCCGTTCGAGCCCAAGGCGCTGTTGGACCTGGTGGCCCGCCATGCCCTGGGCAGCCCTGCCGTCGAGGGTGAAGGCCCGGTCGCGATCGAACCGGCCAGTGCGCAGTTGCTGGCGTTGGCCGCGCGGGTGGCTCGCAGCGACTCCACTGTTTTGATTTCCGGCGAATCCGGCACCGGCAAGGAGGTGCTGGCGCGCTACATTCACCAGCAATCCCGGCGTGCCAGCGAACCGTTCATTGCCATCAACTGTGCGGCGATTCCCGACAATATGTTGGAGGCGACGCTGTTCGGTCACGAGAAGGGCTCGTTTACCGGCGCCATCTCGGCCCAGGCCGGCAAGTTCGAGCAGGCTGACGGTGGCACCATTCTGCTCGATGAAATTTCCGAAATGCCCCTTGGCCTGCAAGCCAAGCTGTTGCGCGTGTTACAGGAGCGGGAAGTGGAGCGGGTGGGTGCGCGCAAGCCTATCAGCCTGGATATCCGCGTGGTGGCGACCACCAACCGCGACCTGGCTGGCGAAGTGGCGGCAGGGCGTTTTCGCGAAGACCTTTACTACCGTCTGTCAGTATTTCCGCTGGCCTGGCGACCGTTGCGCGAGCGCACCGCCGATATCCTGCCGCTGGCCGAGCGTCTGCTGACCAAACACGTCAATAAAATGAAGCATGCGGCAGCCAGGCTGTCCCCCGAGGCCCAGGCGTTTCTGATCGCCTACCCTTGGCCTGGCAACGTACGGGAGCTGGATAACGCGATTCAGCGGGCATTGATTCTGCAGCAGGGCGGTCTGATCCAGCCGGAAGATTTTTGCCTGAGCGGTCCGGTGGCCTGCGCGCCATTGCCGGCCGTGTCAGCGGTCCCGGCGTTCGCCCCTCCGGCGGAAGTGGAGGGCGAATCGGCCGGTGCTTTGGGAGACGACCTGCGTCGTCGCGAATTCCAGATGATCATCGACACCCTGCGCGCCGAGCGCGGGCGTCGCAAGGAAGCGGCCGAGCGCCTGGGGATCAGCCCGCGCACCCTGCGCTACAAGCTGGCGCAAATGCGTGACGCCGGCATGGACGTCGAGGCCTACCTGTTCGCCAGTTGAGTGATGTGCACCGAATATCCCTTGTGGGAGCGGGCTTGCTCGCGAAAGCGATTTACCAGTCGCCGTTGCATTGACTGAACCACCGCCTTCGCGAGCAAGCCCGCTCCCACATGCATTTGTTTTTTACGGTCACGGAGCTGGCACCCTTGTTGCTAATACCTGTGTACCCGCTGAGTAAGTGTCAAAAAAATGCGGGCCGCCAGAGAGAGTAGACCATGAGCCAAGGTATTGAATTTAATCGGTTGATGCTGGACATGCGGGCCATGCAAATGGACGCCATGGCACAGCCTAAGTCGGTCGCGGTCCCGGAAGTGGGCGCCAGCAGTTTTTCCGACATGCTCGGTCAGGCCGTCAATAAAGTGAACGATACCCAGCAGGCATCGAGTCAGTTGGCCAGTGCTTTCGAGATTGGCAAAAGTGGCGTCGATCTGACGGACGTGATGATCTCTTCGCAGAAAGCCAGTGTCTCGTTTCAGGCGTTGACCCAGGTTCGTAACAAGCTGGTTCAAGCCTACCAAGACATCATGCAGATGCCGGTCTAAGGAAATTATTGAGTCATGGCAGAAGCAGTCGCTGATAACGTTCCGGCCAAGGCCACTCCGCCCGACGGCAAACCGCCGCTGTTCGGTCTGTCCTTCCTGGAAAACCTCTCCGAGATGACCATGCTGCGTCAGGTGGGCCTGTTGGTCGGCCTGGCTGCCAGCGTGGCGATCGGGTTTGCCGTGGTGCTGTGGTCCCAGCAGCCAGACTACCGTCCTTTGTACGGCAGTCTGGAGGGCATGGACGCCAAGCAAGTCATGGAAACCCTGGCTGCCGCCGACATTCCTTATACCGTCGAACCCAATTCCGGCGCCTTGCTGGTCAAGGCCGACGACGTGGCGCGCGCGCGCCTCAAGCTCGCCGCTGCTGGCGTAACGCCCACCGATGGCAATATCGGTTTCGAGATCCTCGACAAGGACCAGGGCCTGGGTACCAGCCAGTTCATGGAGGCGACCCGTTATCGTCGCGGCCTTGAAGGCGAATTGGCGCGCACCATTGCCAGCCTGAACAACGTCAAGGGTGCCCGTGTGCACCTGGCGATTCCAAAAAGCTCGGTGTTTGTGCGCGATGAGCGCAAGCCAAGCGCCTCGGTACTGGTTGAACTGTATTCCGGTCGCTCTTTGGAGCCCAGCCAAGTCGTGGCCATCGTCAATCTGGTGGCTACCAGTGTTCCCGAGTTGAGCAAGTCCCAGATCACCGTGGTCGACCAGAAGGGCAACCTGTTGTCCGATCAGGCGGAGAACTCTGCTCTGACCATGGCCGGCAAGCAATTCGACTACAGCCGTCGCATGGAAGGCATGCTGACTCAGCGTGTGCACAACATCCTGCAACCGATCCTGGGTAACGACCGCTACAAGGCCGAGGTGTCGGCCGATGTGGATTTCAGCTCCGTCGAATCGACGTCCGAACAGTTCAACCCCGATCAACCGGCGTTGCGCAGCGAACAGTCGGTGAACGAGCAACGCACCGCCAGCAATGGCCCGCAAGGCGTGCCTGGTGCGCTTAGCAACCAACCGCCGTCGCCGGCCAGCGCGCCCCAGACCACCGGTGGTGCCACTGCGGCCGCTGGCATGGTGCAACCGGGCCAGCCGCTGATCGACGCCAACGGCCAACAGATCATGGACCCGGCCACCGGTCAGCCGATGCTGGCGCCATACCCGGCCGACAAGCGCCAACAATCGACCAAGAACTTCGAACTCGACCGCTCCATCAGCCACACCAAGCAGCAACAGGGCCGTTTGAATCGCCTGTCGGTGGCGGTGGTGGTGGACGATCAGGTCAAGATCAACCCGGCCAATGGCGAAACCAGCCGTGCGCCGTGGAGTGCCGACGAACTGGCGCGGTTCACTCGCCTGGTGCAGGACGCGGTCGGTTTCGACGCCAGCCGTGGCGACAGCGTGAGTGTGATCAACGTGCCGTTCTCCCAGGAGCGCGGCGAAGAAATCGCCGACATTCCATTTTATTCGCAACCCTGGTTCTGGGATGTGGTCAAGCAAGTATTGGGTGTGCTGTTCATCCTGATCCTGGTGTTCGGCGTGCTGCGTCCGGTGCTCAACAACATTACCGGTGGCGGCAAGAACAAGCAGTTGGCTGGCTTGGGTGATGTAGAGCTGGGAGGCATGGGCGGCCTGGATGGCGAATTGGCCAATGATCGCGTCAGCCTCGGTGGGCCGCAGAGCATTCTGCTGCCAAGTCCGAGTGAAGGCTATGACGCTCAGTTGAACGCTATCAAGAGTCTGGTGGCAGAAGACCCGGGTCGTGTGGCCCAGGTCGTGAAAGAGTGGATTAACGCAGATGAGTGATAATCGAGCCGCTGTTGCCAAATTGTCCCGGGTCGACAAAGCCGCGATTTTGCTGCTGTCCCTGGGGTCGACCGACGCCGCCCAAGTGTTGCGTCACATGGGGCCCAAGGAGGTCCAGCGCGTGGGCGTGGCCATGGCGCAGATGGGCAACGTGCACCGTGAGCAGGTCGAACAGGTGATGAGCGAGTTCGTCGACATCGTCGGCGACCAGACCAGCCTGGGCGTCGGATCTGACGACTACGTGCGCAAAATGCTCACCCAGGCCCTGGGCGAGGACAAGGCCAATGGCCTGATCGACCGGATTCTGCTGGGCGGCAATACCAGCGGCCTGGACAGCCTCAAGTGGATGGAGCCGCGCGCGGTGGCTGACGTGATTCGTTACGAGCACCCGCAGATCCAGGCGATCGTGGTGGCTTACCTCGACCCGGACCAGGCCGGTGAAGTGCTGGGCAACTTCGATCATAAGGTGCGCCTGGACATCATCCTGCGGGTATCGTCGCTCAATACCGTGCAGCCGGCGGCCCTGAAAGAATTGAACCAGATTCTCGAGAAGCAGTTCTCGGGTAACTCCAATGCCTCGCGCACCACTCTGGGTGGCATCAAGCGCGCGGCGGACATCATGAACTTCCTCGACAGTTCGATCGAAGGCCAGCTCATGGACTCGATCCGCGAGTTCGACGAAGACCTGTCCGGTCAGATCGAAGACCTCATGTTCGTGTTCAACAACCTGTCCGATGTCGACGATCGCGGCATTCAGGCGCTGTTGCGCGAAGTGTCCTCCGACGTCCTGGTACTGGCCCTCAAGGGGTCGGACGAAGGCGTCAAGGAAAAGATCTTCAAGAACATGTCCAAACGGGCGGCCGAACTGTTGCGCGACGATCTCGAGGCCAAGGGCCCGGTACGTGTCAGCGACGTGGAAACCGCACAAAAGGAAATCCTCACCATCGCCCGCCGTATGGCCGAAGCCGGAGAGATCGTGCTCGGTGGCAAGGGCGGCGAAGAGATGATCTAAGGTCGTTATGTCTGCCAAGAGTGATGGTTCACCCAGCGACCTGATCCGCGCTCGGGACGTCGGTGGTTTTGACGTCTGGTCGCTGCCCAGCTTCGATCCCCACGTGCCCGAGCCTGAGCCTGAGCCCGAGGAAGAACTGCCGGAAATGGAGGAGGTGCCGCTGGAAGAAGTCCAGCCACTGACCCTCGAAGAAGTCGAAAGCATTCGTCAGGAGGCCTACAACGAAGGCTTCGCCATTGGTGAAAAAGAAGGTTTCCATAGCACCACGCTCAAGGTTCGCCAGGAAGCCGACGTAGCGCTGACAGCCAAGCTCCGCGCGCTGGAATCGCTGATGCTCAACCTGTTCGAGCCCATCGCCGAGCAGGACACTCAGATCGAGAAGTCCCTGGTCGGGCTGGTGCAGCACATCACTCGACAAGTGATCCAGCGGGAACTGGCCATTGATTCGAGCCAGATCGAACACGTCATGCGCGAAGCCCTCAAGCTTTTGCCGTTGGGCGTGGGCAATGTGCGGCTGTACATCAATCCTCAGGATTTCGAACTGGTCAAGGCGCTGCGTGAGCGTCATGAAGAAACCTGGCGCATCGTCGAGGACGAATCCCTGCTGCCGGGCGGTTGCCGTGTGGAAACCGAGCACAGCCGCATTGATGCGACCATCGAAACCCGCATCAGCCAGATCATGGCCAAGCTCTTCGACCAGTTGCACGAACAGGCACTGCACCCGGCTGCTGCCGACCTGAGCCTGGAATTGCCGGACGAGCCCCAGGTTGACACCTCTATTGATCCAGACGCCGCAGAGTCGGATGCTCTTGAACTCAGTCCCCCTGAACTGGACGGCCGCGATGCGCCTTGAGCGAACCAGCTTCGGCAAGCGCCTGGGCAGCTACGCCGAGGCCACCGAGCTGGCCGGGCAGCCGATCCTGGAAGGTCGCTTGCTGCGCATGGTTGGCCTGACCCTCGAAGCCGAGGGCCTGCGTGCCGCCATGGGCAGTCGCTGCATGGTGATCAACGACGACAGTTATCACCCGGTCCAGGTCGAAGCCGAAGTCATGGGCTTCTCCGGCAGCAAGGTCTTTCTGATGCCGGTGGGCAGCGTAGCCGGCATCGCACCTGGCGCGCGGGTTGTGCCTTTGGCTGACACCGGTCGGCTGCCCATGGGCATGAGCATGCTCGGACGGGTGCTGGACGGCGCCGGGCGTGCCCTGGACGGCAAGGGCGGCATGAAGGCCGAGGATTGGGTGCCGATGGACGGCCCGACGATCAACCCCCTCAAGCGCGACCCCATCAGCGTGCCGCTGGACGTGGGCATTCGTTGCATCAACGGTTTGTTGACGGTCGGGCGCGGTCAGCGTCTGGGCCTGTTTGCCGGTACGGGGGTGGGCAAGAGTGTGCTGCTGGGCATGATGACCCGATTCACCGAGGCGGACATTATCGTGGTCGGGCTGATCGGCGAACGGGGCCGCGAGGTGAAGGAGTTCATCGAGCACATCCTCGGCGAAGAGGGCCTCAAGCGATCAGTGGTCGTGGCTTCGCCAGCCGATGATGCGCCGTTGATGCGCCTGCGGGCCGCCATGTACTGCACGCGAATCGCCGAGTATTTCCGCGACAAGGGTAAGAATGTCCTGCTGCTGATGGACTCGTTGACCCGTTTCGCCCAGGCCCAGCGGGAAATCGCCCTGGCCATCGGCGAACCGCCGGCCACCAAGGGCTATCCACCCTCGGTATTCGCCAAGTTGCCCAAGCTGGTTGAGCGCGCCGGTAATGCGGAAAAGGGCGGCGGTTCGATCACGGCGTTCTATACCGTGCTGTCCGAAGGCGACGATCAGCAGGATCCCATTGCCGACTCGGCCCGTGGCGTGCTCGACGGTCACATCGTGTTGTCCCGGCGTCTGGCCGAAGAAGGGCACTATCCGGCCATCGACATCGAGGCGTCCATTAGTCGGGTCATGCCGTCGGTCATCAGCGCCGAGCACCTCAAGCGTGCCCAACAGTTCAAGCAATACTGGTCGCGCTATCAGCAAAGCCGCGATCTGATCAGCGTCGGTGCCTACGTGCCCGGCGGTGATCGTGAGACCGATACCGCCATCAATCTCTATCCGGCAATGGCGGTCTATCTGCGCCAGAGCCTGAACGACAACATCGGCATGGGCGCCAGCGAGGCGCACCTGCAGAGCATCTTCACTCCGGTCGCCGGCGGATAACCGGCCATGGCCACGAGTCGTGCGGCGCGTCTGGCGCCCGTGGTGGAGATGGCGGAAAAAGCCGAAAAAACCGCCGTCCAGCGTCTGGCATATTTCCAGGGGCAGGTGGCCGTCGCCGAAAGCAAACTGGCGGACCTGGAAAACTTCCGTCTCGAATACCAGGAGCAGTGGATCGCCCGTGGCAGCCATGGGGTTTCCGGCCAATGGTTGCTGGGTTACCAGGGCTTTCTTGCGCAATTGGGCACCGCCATTGACCAGCAGCGCCAGAGTCTGGTCTGGCACCAGAACAACCTGGAAAAGGCTCGCCAGAGTTGGCAGGAGGCTTTCGCCCGGGTCGAAGGGCTGCGCAAACTCGTACAGCGTTATATCGACGAAGCGCGGCGATTGGAGGACAGGCGCGAGCAAAAACTGCTGGATGAATTGTCCCAGCGTCTGCCGCGTCAGGATCCGTATTGATCATCGGGCCGGGATTTTGAGAGGGAAGTGTTCCAAACCTTGCTCAGACTTCTACCAGGTGCTAAACCTTGTACACGTATGTCCATGACAAGGAAGCCGAACATGTCAGTCGTTACCGAAGTATCCCCCGATGGGCAAAAGCTGACGATCTCGATCAAGGGTCGTTTCGATTTTGGGCGGCATCAGGAGTTTCGCGAGTCTTACGAGCGGCTCAACAAAAAGCCCGAATCCATTGTGGTGGACTTGAAAGAAGCCACTTATCTCGACAGTTCCGCCTTGGGCATGCTCCTGCTGCTACGCGATCATGCCGGCGGCGAAGATTCGGATATCCGGATCGTGAACAGCAACAGTGACGTCAAGAAAATCCTCGCGATCTCCAACTTCGACAAGCTGTTCGATATCTATCCGAAAGAAGAAGCAGGGAAAGACAGCTCGGGAGAAAAAGACAAGCCACAGGCAGGCCATCTCCAGGACAAACTTCATCCCGGAAAAGCTTGACCGGCAGCCATGTTGTCCGACCTCGAACCGCTGACGGTCCTGATTGCCGAAGACAGTGCCGCTGACCGACTGCTGCTGTCGACTATTGTCCGTCGTCAGGGCCATCACGTGCTCACCGCGGCTGACGGTGCCGAAGCGGTGGACATCTATATCCAGCAGCGTCCGCACCTGGTGCTGATGGATGCGATGATGCCGGTGATGGATGGTTTCGAGGCGGCGCAAAAGATCAAGCAACTGGCCGGGGAGCAGTTGGTTCCGATCATCTTTCTCACCTCGTTGACCGAAAGCGAAGCCTTGGCCCGATGTCTGGAAGCCGGGGGTGACGATTTTCTGGCCAAGCCGTATAACCAGGTCATCCTGGCCGCCAAGATCAAGGCCATGGACCGCTTGCGTCGGTTGCAGGCCACTGTCGTGGAACAGCGTGACCAGATATCCCGGCACCATGACTACCTGCTCAACGAGCAGCGCGTGGCCAAGGCCGTGTTCGACAAGATCGCCCATTCCGGCTGTCTGAGCGCACCGAACATCCGTTACCTGCAATCCCCTTACGCCCTGTTCAACGGCGATCTGCTGCTGGCCGCATTCAACCCGGCGGGCGATATGCACATCCTGCTGGGGGATTTCACCGGACACGGTTTGCCGGCCGCTGTCGGCGCGATGCCGCTGGCGGAGGTGTTCTACGGCATGACCGCCAAAGGTTATGGCCTGGCGCAGATCCTGCGGGAGATGAATGCCAAGCTCAAGCGCATCCTGCCGGTGGACATGTTCTGTTGCGCGACCCTGTTATGCCTGAGTTTCCAGCGCTGCACGGTGGAAGTCTGGAACGGCGGCATGCCCGATGGTTACCTGCATGACAGCCTCAGCGGTGTGCGCACGCCATTGCCAGCGCGGCACCTGCCGCTGGGCGTGCTCACTCCCCAGTTGTTCGATGACCGCACTGAAGTACACCCCATGTCGCTGGGTGACCGGGTATTCCTGCTGTCCGATGGCGTGATCGACACCGCTGACGACAATGAGCAGCTGTTTGGCGTGGAGCGTTTGCAACAGGTCTTTTCGGCCAATCGTGAGCCCGACTGTCTTTTCGAAGACATCCAGCAAGCCTTGCGGGACTTTCGCGGCGAGCCGCGGGACGACTTCAGCATGGTCGAGGTGCGCTTGGTCGCGCCGACGCAACTCAACCCGCCACCGCCGGTCTATTCCGATAGCGGCCAGTCCAGTCCCCTGGACTGGTCGATGAGTTTCGAGTTTCGCGCGCAGACGCTCAGGCGGTTCAACCCGATGCCGTACCTGTTGCAGCTGTTGCTTGAGGTTCATGGGCTCAGGGCTCAGAGTGGCGCTCTTTACAGCGTGCTGTCGGAGCTCTACTCCAATGCGCTGGACCATGGCGTATTGGGGCTCGATTCGAGTCTCAAGCGCGACGCGTCGGGTTTCGCCCGTTACTACAGCGAGCGCAACCAGCGCCTGGATGAATTGAACAGCGGTCACGTCCGGGTTCATGTGCACGTCACGCCTCACGGTGACGGTGGTCGTCTGGTCATTGAAGTCGAAGACAGTGGCCAGGGGTTCGATGTCGCCCGGGTGTTGGCACGACCTGCGGACAGTAACCGGTTGTCGGGGCGCGGCGTGAGCCTGGTGCGTCAGTTGAGCCATCAGGCCTGCTGGTCCGACGATGGTCGTAGTGCACGCGTGGAGTTTTTCTGGGAGGCTCTGGCATAATCGGCGCCATTCTTGATCAGGGAGCGAACAAGTGAGTGAGATTCATCTGGACCGCGACGTACTGAGTACGTTGAAGGAAGTCATGGAGGACGGGTATCTGGAGCTGCTGGATACCTTTCTTAACGATTCCGAAGCACGCCTGCGTGTGCTGCATGAGGCTCGGGACGCGGAAAAGCTCAGTGCCACGGCCCACAGCTTCAAGGGCAGCAGCAGCAACATGGGCGCCATCCGCCTGGCAGAACTGTGCGGCGAACTGGAGCAACGTGCCAAACAGCCGTCGTTAGGCGGGATTGAAAAGCTGGTCAGCGAAATCGACAGTGAATTCGCCCACGTTCGCAAGCTTTGCAGGGAAGAGCGTGAAGGGTTCCACTGCTGAGATTCGAGCATTGCCAATAGGTTGGCCCGTCCCTTGCATTGTCCTCTCTCGACTGTACCTATGATTCCAGTGCAGCGGAGACCTTTTTATGCCCGTAACGCCCAATACACTGCTTCAGGCCACCCCGCAGGCCAAGCCTCAGGCCGCCGTCAATTCACCGGCAGCGGCCCCTGAGTTCGGGAATAAAGCCTCCAGCTTCGCCCAGGTCTTCGCCCGCCAGGCCCCCGCCAAGTCGTCGACGGCCCCCGAGCCATCGGTTAAACAGGTACGCGACCAGGCTTCTGATAACACCGTCAAAAAAGACGAAGGCAACGAAACGGCTGCCGCCTCCGAGACGACGGTTGCCGATAGCGGCAAATCCTTGCCCGCCGACAAACCGTCAACGGCCGATGACAAGGTGGCCAGTGATGACGGTGCCGACACGACTGAAACCCCAGTGGCGGAAGTTGATTCTGACGATCCGGCTGTGGACCCCGCGCTGCTGCCGGATATGATCGCAACGGTTGTCGCAACCGAGGCAGAACCCGCCCCCGTGGTGGCCACGACGACGCCTCAAGTCGCCGCTGCGGCGGCGCCGGTTGCTCCATTGGCCACAGCGGCCCAGGCTTCGGTGGCGGTCGATCCTGAGTTCGATCCGGCGGCCGATCCGCTCGATGCATTGCCTGCCTTGCGCCTGGCGATGGAGCAGAGCGGCCATGTTTCCGCTGCCAGCCAGGCGCAGTCCAAGACACCTGCCCCTGCATCGCTTGACGGTGAGCCGACATCGGCCCAAACCTTTGCCGCTGGCATGGCAAGCATGCTCACCGTCCAGGCTGACCAGAACAGTACTGGCCCCGGCAGCCAAGGCGGTGAAAAGGCATTTGGCGGCTTGATCAATGAGGGCCTCAAGGATCTGACCGCTGCTTCCAGCGATACTCGCGTGGATGACTTCGCCAACCGTCTGGCAGCGCTAACCCAGGCCGCCACGCCAAAAACCGCCAATGCGATACCGGTCAACCAGCCTATCGCCATGAATCAGAGCGGCTGGACCGAAGAAGTGGTCAATCGGGTGATGTACCTGTCGAGTGTCAACCTCAAGGCGGCCGATATCCAGTTGCAGCCGGCCGAACTCGGTCGTCTGGATATTCGGGTGAACATGGTTCCGGATCAGCAGACCCAAGTGACGTTCATGAGCGCTCATTCCGGCGTTCGCGAAGCGCTCGAAGGTCAGATGCATCGCCTGCGCGACAGTTTTGCCCAGCAGGGCATGGGCCAGGTCGACGTCAGCGTGTCCGACCAATCCCGTGGCTCCCAAGGGCAGGAACAGCAAGCGCAGCAACAGGCTCAGGCTGGGCGCACAACATCGTCCGGCGGGCGGGTGGATTCGGTAGAGGAAGACCTGCCAGCCAGCATTGCTGAAGTAGCAGCCACCGCCACCAGCGTGATCGGCACCAGCGCGGTCGATTTCTACGCCTGACCCCAAGATGCCCCCAATGTGGGAGCGAGCCTGCTCGCGATAGCGGAGTGTCAGTCACCCATTTGGGGGACTGATCCATCGCTATCGCGAGCAGGCTCGCTCCCACATTGGTTTTATGGCGTTCTGCAGATTGCATCCCAATCGTGATCCTTGTGCCCCGACACTTCTGGCATAACACTTGCTCCTGCCTTGCCGTGCAACAGTGAAAACCCCGATTAGTGACGGATTATTGGCATGGCGAAGAGCGAAGCAGCAGCTGTAAAGGACCCGGCAACCAAGGGCAAAATCAAGCTGATCATCTTGATCGTGGTGGGCTTGCTCCTGGCCATTGGGGTCTCTGTGGGGGCGACCTGGTATTTCATGCACAACGCTCAAAGCAAGCCGGCCGTGGCGGTCGAAGCCGCGCCAGTGGGCAAGCAGCCGGCGATTTTCGAGCCGATGGCGCCCGCTTTCGTGACCAACTACACCCAGAACGGCCGCCAACGCTACATGCAGGTCAGTATCACCCTGTTGGGCCGCAATCAGGCTGATCTGGAAGCGCTGCGGGTGCACATGCCACTGATCCGCAATAACCTGGTGATGCTCTTTTCCGGACAGAATTTCGACACCCTGGCCACGCCCGTCGGCCAGGAAATGCTGCGTCAGAAAGCCACGGCCAGCGTGCAGGAAGTGGCTCAGAAAGAGCTCGGCAAAGTGGTGATCGAACAGTTGCTCTTCACTAACTTCGTATTGCAGTAGGAACCCGACATGGCCGTGCAGGACCTGTTGTCCCAGGATGAAATCGACGCGCTGTTGCATGGTGTCGACGATGGCCTGGTGCAGACCGAAAACGCTGCTGAGCCGGGCAGCGTCAAAAGCTACGACCTGACCAGCCAGGATCGCATCGTTCGCGGACGGATGCCGACCCTGGAAATGATCAACGAGCGTTTCGCCCGATACACCCGCATCAGCATGTTCAACATGCTGCGCCGTTCGGCCGATGTGGCCGTCGGTGGCGTGCAGGTGATGAAGTTCGGTGAATACGTGCACTCGCTGTATGTACCCACCAGCCTCAACCTGGTGAAGATCAAGCCGTTGCGCGGCACAGCGCTGTTCATCCTTGACGCCAAACTGGTGTTCAAGCTGGTGGACAACTTCTTCGGCGGTGACGGTCGTCACGCCAAGATCGAAGGGCGTGAATTCACCCCGACCGAGCTGCGGGTAGTGCGCATGGTGCTGGAGCAGGCCTTTGTCGATCTGAAGGAGGCCTGGCAGGCGATCATGGAAGTGAACTTCGAGTACATCAACTCGGAAGTGAACCCGGCCATGGCCAACATCGTCGGCCCGAGCGAAGCCATTGTGGTTTCGACCTTCCACATCGAGCTCGATGGCGGTGGTGGCGATCTGCACGTGACCATGCCGTACTCGATGATCGAGCCGGTACGGGAAATGCTCGACGCCGGCTTCCAGTCGGATCTCGACGATCAGGACGAGCGCTGGATCAATGCTTTGCGTCAGGATGTGCTGGATGTCGACGTGCCGATCGGCGCGACGGTTGCCCGGCGTCAGCTGCGCCTGCGGGACATCCTGCATATGCAGCCGGGGGACATTATTCCTGTCGAGATGCCTGAAGACATGATCATGCGCGCCAACGGTGTACCGGCCTTCAAGGTCAAGATGGGCTCTCACAAAGGCAACCTGGCGTTGCAGGTGATCGAGCCGATCGAACGCCGCTGAGCGGTGTCGAATCCTTACGTTTTTAACTGAATTTTTGCCCGCCGAGGACAAATGATGGCTGACGATATGAACACCCAGGATGACCAGGCGCTGGCCGACGAGTGGGCTGCGGCCCTGGAAGAAACCGGCGACGCCGGGCAGGCCGACATTGACGCTTTGCTGGCGGCCGACACTGGCGCTCACGCCTCCAACCGCCTGCCGATGGAAGAGTTTGGCAGCGTGCCCAGAAGCAACGAACAGGTGACGCTGGACGGGCCGAACCTGGACGTGATTCTCGACATCCCGGTGTCGATTTCCATGGAAGTGGGCAGCACCGACATCAACATCCGCAATCTGCTGCAGCTTAACCAGGGCTCGGTGATCGAGCTGGATCGCCTGGCTGGCGAGCCGTTGGATGTACTGGTCAACGGCACGCTGATCGCCCATGGCGAGGTAGTGGTGGTCAACGAGAAGTTCGGCATTCGCCTGACGGACGTGATCAGCCCGAGCGAACGCATCAAGAAGTTGCGCTGAGTGAAAGGTTTTTTCGCCGCAGCCTTGATGCTGCCATTCAGAGTGCTGGCGGCCGAACCGGTAGCCACCGTAGCGGCTGCGCCGGCGGCGGGTAGCGGGATCGCCGGGCAACTGGCGCAATTGGTGCTCGGTCTGCTGCTGGTGCTGGGGTTGATCTTCTTCCTGGCCTGGTTGCTGCGGCGTGTGCAGCAGGCGGGGCCAGCCGGCAAGGGGCAGGTCATCGACATCGTCGGTTCCCGCGCGCTTGGCCCGCGGGACCGGCTGGTGCTGGTTCAGGTTGGCAACGAGCAGATTCTGCTGGGGCTGAGCCCGGGCACCATTACTGCATTGCATGTTCTCAAGGAGCCGGTGCAGGTGCCTGCCACCGACCAGGCCACCCCCGAGTTTGCCCAGCGTCTCATGGAACTGTTGGGTAAAGATCAGAAGGATAAAAAGTAATGCCATTGCGCATTCTGTTGGCGGTGGTCCTGATGCTGGCCGCGCCGTTGGTGCTTGCCGCCGATCCACTGTCGATCCCGGCAATTACCTTGGGCACCAACGCCGAAGGAGCTCAGGAGTATTCGGTCAGCCTGCAGATCCTGCTGATCATGACCGCGCTGAGTTTCATCCCGGCGTTCGTCATGCTGATGACCAGTTTCACTCGGATCATTATCGTCTTTTCGATCCTGCGCCAGGCCCTGGGCTTGCAGCAGACGCCGTCGAATCAGATTCTTACCGGCATGGCGCTGTTCTTGACGATGTTCATCATGGCACCGGTCTTCGACCGGGTGAACCAGGATGCGCTGCAGCCCTATCTGGCGGAAACCATCACCGCCCAAGACGCGGTGGCCAAGGCTGAAGTGCCGATCAAGGATTTCATGCTGGCCCAGACCCGCACCAGCGACCTGGAACTGTTCATGCGCCTGTCCAAGCGCACTGACATTGCCAGCCCGGATCAAGCGCCGCTGACCATCCTGGTGCCGGCGTTCGTGACGTCCGAGCTCAAGACCGCGTTCCAGATTGGTTTCATGATTTTCATCCCGTTCCTGATCATCGACCTGGTGGTCGCCAGTGTGCTCATGGCCATGGGTATGATGATGCTGTCGCCATTGATCATTTCCCTGCCGTTCAAGATCATGCTGTTCGTGCTCGTGGACGGCTGGGCCCTGATCATCGGCACCCTGGCGGGCAGTTTCGGCGGTGTTTAGGCCATTTGTGCGGGTAGCAAGAATATGACGCCTGAAGTAGCGGTAGACCTGTTCCGCGAAGCGCTCTGGCTGACGACCATGATGGTCGCCGTGCTGGTGATACCCAGCCTGCTGGTGGGCTTGCTGGTGGCGATGTTCCAGGCCGCGACCCAGATCAACGAACAGACCCTCAGCTTCCTGCCGCGCCTGCTGGTGATGCTGGTGACGTTGATCGTCGCCGGTCCCTGGCTGGTGCAAACTTTCATGGAATACATCCTGCAGCTTTACGGCAGTATTCCGCAGTTGATCGGCTGACCGATGTCGATGCTCGAACTGACGGATACCCAGATCAGTACCTGGGTGGCGTCATTTATCCTGCCGCTGTTTCGTGTCACCGCGGTGCTGATGAGCATGCCGGTGTTTGGCACTACCCTTGTGCCGACCCGCGTACGGCTGTATTTCGCCCTGGCGATTACGGTGGTCATCGCGCCAGGGTTGCCGCCTATGCCGCCGGTCAACGCTCTGGACCTCAGTGCATTGATGCTGGTGGCCGAGCAGATTCTGATTGGCGTCTTGATGGGCTTTTCGCTGCAGCTGTTTTTCCAGGCGTTTGTGGTGGCCGGGCAAATCATTTCGATCCAGATGGGCATGGCGTTCGCCTCCATGGTCGACCCCACCAACGGCGTGAACAGCGCTGTGATCGGGCAGTTCCTGACGATGCTGGTGACCCTGCTGTTTCTGGCCATGAACGGGCACTTGGTGGTGTTTGAGGTGTTGACCGAGAGCTTCACCACATTGCCGGTGGGCAGCGCGATGCTGGTCAATCATTTCTGGGACATCGCCGGCAAGCTTGGCTGGGTTCTAGGGGCGGCGATGGTGTTGGTATTGCCCGCGATTACCGCGTTGCTGGTGGTCAATATTGCCTTTGGCGTGATGACCCGGGCGGCGCCGCAGTTGAACATTTTCTCCATTGGCTTTCCGTTGACCCTGGTGCTGGGCCTGGTGATTTTCTGGATCAGCCTGGGGGATCTTCTCAATCAGTACCAGCCGCTGGCGACCCAGGCCCTGCAGCTGTTACGCGACATGGCACAGGCGCGCTGAACCATGGCCGAAAGCGAGAGTGGGCAGGACAAGACAGAAGACCCCACGGAGAAGCGCAAGAAGGAGTCTCGGGACAAGGGCGAGATTGCGCGCTCCAAGGAGCTCAATACCCTGGCGGTGATGTTGGCCGGGGCGGGCGGTCTGTTGATTTATGGCGGCGGGCTGGCCCTGGATCTGCTGGAAATCATGCGCCTGAATTTTTCCTTGCCCCGCGAGGTACTGCTCAGTCCCGGTGCCATGGGGCAATACCTGCTGCACTCCGGCAAGATCGCGATCCTGGCCGTGCAACCGGTCCTGATCTTTCTGCTGTTGGCGGCCATTATTGGCCCGATTTCCCTGGGGGGCTGGCTGTTTGCCGGTAAGAGCCTGGCGCCCAAGTTCAGTCGGATGAACCCGGCCAACGGCCTCAAGCGAATGTTTTCCAGCACGGCGCTGATGGAGTTGCTCAAGGCGCTTGGGAAGTTTTTCCTGATCCTGTTTGTCGCGCTGACGGTACTGCAGGCCGATATCGACGACTTGCTGCGCATCGCCCATGAACCCTTGGAGCAGGCGATTATCCACAGCGTGCAGCTGGTGGGCTGGAGTACCTTGTGGATGGCTTGCGGCTTGATTCTGATCGCCGCCATCGACGTGCCGATCCAGCTGTATCAGAGCAAGCAGAAGCTGATGATGACCAAGCAGGAGATCCGCGACGAGCATAAGGACCAGGAGGGCAAGCCGGAGGTCAAGCAACGGATTCGCCAGTTGCAGCGTGAAGTGTCCCAGCGCCGGATGATGGCGGCGATCCCGGATGCCGACGTGGTCATCACCAACCCGACTCACTACGCCGTGGCACTCAAGTACGACCCCGATAAAGGCAATGCTCCGGTGTTGCTGGCCAAGGGCAGTGATTTCCTGGCGCTGAAAATCCGCGAGATTGCCGTAGCCAACGAAGTGATGCTGCTCGAATCCCCCGCGTTGGCGCGATCGATTTACTACTCCACCGAACTCGACCAGGAAATCCCCGGAGGCCTGTACCTGGCCGTGGCCCAGGTGTTGGCCTACGTCTATCAGATCCGTCAACACCGCGCCGGCAAGGGCAAGCGCCCCGAGCCTCTCAAGGATTTGCCGATTCCACCGGATTTGCGCCGCGACTCCTGATTCGGGCCTGCGTTGATTGCGCTCGGATGCAGAACCAGTGGGAGCGAGCCTCGATTGCATACGGCGCCTTGGCTAGCGCCTCTATTTCAGCCTCTGACAAAAGTTGGAAGGCTTCTTGCAATACCCCGTCTACGCCCGTTCCGGGCGTCAAAAGTTTGCTTCACAGGAACGGGGATTATTGGTGGATCGCTCTCAGTTATTCAACACCGCGCGCAACAACGTAGCCGACCTCAGCCGGGGTAATCTGGGCGTGCCGTTGTTGCTGCTGGTCATGCTCGCCATGATGATGCTGCCGGTGCCACCGTTTCTGCTGGACGTGTTCTTCACGTTCAACATCGCTTTGTCCATCGTTGTACTGCTGGTGTGTGTGTACGCATTGCGGCCACTGGATTTCGCGGTGTTCCCGACCATTCTGCTGGTGGCGACGCTGATGCGCCTGGCGCTCAACGTGGCGTCCACCCGGGTGGTGATGATCCACGGGCATGAAGGCCACGCCGCTGCCGGTAAGGTGATCCAGGCCTTCGGTGAAGTGGTGATCGGCGGAAACTACGTGGTGGGTATCGTCGTCTTCGCCATTTTGATGATCATCAACTTTGTCGTGGTGACCAAGGGTGCCGGACGGATTTCCGAGGTGAGCGCGCGTTTCACCCTCGATGCAATGCCCGGCAAGCAAATGGCAATCGACGCCGACCTCAACGCTGGCCTGATCGATCAGGGCCAGGCCAAGGCCCGTCGTCTGGAAGTGGCCCAGGAAGCCGAGTTCTATGGCTCCATGGACGGTGCCAGTAAATTCGTGCGCGGCGATGCCATCGCCGGCCTGCTGATCCTCTTCATCAACCTGATCGGCGGTATGGCTGTCGGTATCTTCCAGCACGGCATGACATTCGGCGATGCCGGCAAGGTTTACGCGCTGTTAACCATTGGTGACGGTTTGGTGGCGCAATTGCCATCACTGTTGTTATCCACAGCTGCCGCGATCATGGTGACCCGTGCGTCCGGCTCCGAAGACATGGGTAAGCAGATCGGCCGGCAGATGTTTGCATCGCCCAAGGCGTTGGCCGTTGCAGCCGGACTGATGGCCGTGATGGGCCTGGTCCCCGGGATGCCCCATTTCTCGTTTCTGAGCATGGCCGCATTGGCGGCGGGTGGCGCCTACCTGTTCTGGAAGAAACAGAACGTACAAAAGGTTCAGGCCCTGCAGGAGGTCAAGCGTCAGCAGGAACTGTTGCCGTCGCCGGCTCGTGCCATGGAAACCAAGGAGCTGGGCTGGGACGACGTGACGCCGATCGACATGATCGGCCTGGAAGTCGGTTACCGTCTGATCCCCTTGGTGGACCGCAATCAGGGTGGTCAATTGCTCGCGCGGATCAAGGGTGTGCGCAAGAAGCTGTCCCAGGACCTGGGCTTTTTGATGCCCACTGTACATATTCGTGACAACCTCGATCTGGCGCCAAGTGCCTATCGCTTGACGCTGATGGGGGTGATCCTGGCCGAAGCCGAGATTTACCCGGACCGTGAACTGGCGATCAACCCGGGACAGGTCTACGGTTCGCTCAACGGCATTACCGCCAAGGATCCGGCTTTTGGTCTGGAAGCGGTATGGATCGAAATCAGCCAGCGGGCCCAGGCCCAGTCCCTTGGCTATACCGTGGTGGACGCCAGTACCGTGGTCGCGACCCACTTGAACCAGATTCTGTACAAGCACTCCAGCGAGCTGATCGGTCACGAAGAAGTCCAGCAATTGCTGCAAGTGCTGGCCAAAGGCTCGCCGAAGCTGGCCGAAGAGCTGGTGCCTGGCGTGGTTTCGTTGTCGCAATTGCTCAAGGTGTTGCAGGCGCTGTTGGCTGAGCAGGTGCCGGTGCGCGACATTCGCAGCATTGCCGAGGCTATCGCCAACAACGCTTCCAAGAGTCAAGATACCGCCGCTCTGGTGGCTGCGGTGCGGGTTGGCGTATCCCGCGCAATCGTCCAAAGCATTGTAGGCACTGAGTCGGAGCTGCCTGTGATCACGTTGGAGCCAAGGTTGGAACAGATATTGCTCAATAGTCTGCAGAAGGCAGGACAAGGCTCGGAAGAGGGCGTTCTGCTGGAGCCAAGCATGGCCGAGAAGCTGCAGCGTTCGCTGATCGATGCAGCCCAGCGGCAGGAGATGCAAGGCCAACCGGTGATCCTGCTGGTGGCCGGTCCGATTCGCGCGATGCTTTCGCGATTCGGGCGCCTCGCGGTCCCGGGGTTGCATGTGCTGGCGTACCAGGAAATACCGGACAACAAGCAAGTGACCATCGTTGCGACAGTAGGGCCCAACGGCTGAGGTAGTGGTTTATGCAAGTGAAGCGTTTTTTCGCCGCCGATATGCGTCAGGCCATGAAGCTGGTTCGTGACGAGCTGGGCGCTGAAGCCGCCATCATCGGCAACCGTCGGATCGCCGGCGGTGTCGAGCTGACGGCGGCTCTGGATTACAAATTGTCGGCGCTGGCCCCACGTGTTCCCAACATGGAACTCGAGGATGAGCTGCGCAAGACCCAGTCGCGCATCGCCAGTGCCCAGGCCGAATTGAGCTTGCGCAGCAGTGACGGCGAAGCCAGCGCGGGCACCAATCGTCAATTGTTCGCCGGCCAGCCTCTGACCGCCGGATTGCCGTTGACCGCTGCTGAGCCACTGGTCGAGCAGGCCAAGGCCGAGCCGCGTCGTCCGGCGCCGGTTCAGGCTGCCTCAGGCGGTGGCGTCGACCCGCGCGCCCTGGACTCGATGCGCTTCGAACTCAACAGCCTGCGTGAACTGATGGAAGTTCAGCTCGGCTCCCTGGCCTGGAACCAGTTGCAAGGCAACCGTCCGGCCCAGGCAAACCTGTGGCGTCGCCTGCAACGTATCGGCCTGTCCGGTCCGTTGTCCCGCGACCTGCTGGCGCTGATCAACGATATCGAAGAACCTCGTCAGGCCTGGCGCATGTTGCTGGCGCACCTGGCGCGGATGATCGCCACGCCGGAAGTCGAGCCTCTCGAAGAAGGTGGCGTCATTGCCATGGTCGGCCCGGCCGGCATGGGCAAGACCACCACCCTGGCCAAGCTCGCGGCGCGTTATGTACTCAAGTACGGCGCCCAGAGCATCGCCCTGGTGAGCATGGACAGTTTCCGTATCGGTGCCCAGGAACAACTCAAGACCCTTGGCCGGATCCTCAATGTGTCGGTGACCCATGTGGATCCGGGCCAATCCCTGGCCCAGGCGCTGGAACCGCTGTTGCGCAAGCGCGTCGTGCTGATCGATACCGCCGGCCTGCAAGCCAGCGATCCGGCCCTACGCATGCAGCTTGAAAGCCTGGCCGGGCGTGGGATCCGGTCAAAAAATTATCTCGTGTTGGCAACCACCAGCCAGAAACAGGTTCTAACCGCCGCATACCACAGCTACAAACGCTGCGGGCTGGCCGGCTGCATCCTGACTAAGCTGGACGAAACGGCAAGCCTGGGCGAGGTGTTGAGCCTGGCGATCGGTCATGATTTACCGGTGGCCTACCTGACCGACGGGCCGCGGATCCCGGATGATTTGCATCTGCCGCGCCGTCATCAACTGGTCAGTCGTGCCGTGAGTGTGCAAATGCAGGAAGAACCCAGCGAAGAAGCCATGGCTGATATGTTCGCTGATATCTACCACAGCCCGACCAAGCAGGTCGGCTGAGGTAATCATGAATATTTTTTGTACCTACATCGATGGTCTGCCATGCATTGTTCCTTCATGCGAGCGCGCAGCCAGTAATGTGGCCTCCGTCTAAGTAAGACAAGGTAAAGAACGAACATGGGCAGCATGCATCCCGTACAGGTGATCGCGGTGACCGGCGGCAAAGGTGGCGTCGGCAAGACTAACGTGTCAGTGAACTTGTCCCTGGCTCTGGCAGAGCTTGGCCGACGGGTCATGCTGCTGGACGCCGACCTGGGCCTGGCGAACGTCGACGTGCTGCTGGGGCTCACGCCCAAGCGCACGCTGGCGGACGTGATAGAGGGCCGCTGCGAACTGCGCGACGTGCTGCTGCAAGGGCCGGGCGGGATTCGCATCGTGCCGGCTGCCTCGGGCACCCAGAGCATGGTTCACCTGACCCCGGCTCAACACGCCGGCCTGATCCAGGCCTTCAGCGACATCGGTGACAACCTCGATGTGCTGGTGATCGACACCGCTGCCGGTATCGGTGATTCGGTCGTCAGTTTCGTACGCGCTGCCCAGGAAGTCTTGCTGGTGGTCTGCGACGAACCGACGTCCATCACCGACGCCTATGCCCTGATCAAGTTATTGAACCGTGACTACGGCATGAACCGCTTCCGCGTCCTGGCCAACATGGCCCAGAGCCCGCAGGAAGGTCGCAACCTGTTCGCCAAGTTGACAAAGGTCACGGATCGTTTCCTGGACGTCGCCCTACAATACGTCGGCGCTGTGCCCTACGACGAAAGCGTACGCAAGGCCGTCCAGAAGCAACGTGCGGTTTATGAAGCCTTTCCCCGTTCCAAATGCGCACTGGCGTTCAAGGCTATTGCCCAGAAGGTTGATACCTGGCCACTGCCAGCCAACCCTCGCGGGCATCTGGAGTTTTTCGTCGAGCGTCTCGTGCAACAAACAGCAGGGCCCGTGTTATGACAGCCAGCGGTTACAACCATCTCTACAAGAAATCGGCACGGGACGCCCAGTACGAATTGATTGAGCGATACGCGCCTCTGGTCAAGCGTATCGCCTATCACTTGCTGGCGCGGTTGCCGGCCAGTGTCCAGGTTGAAGACCTGATCCAGGCGGGCATGATCGGCCTGCTCGAAGTGTCGAACAAATACGACGCGAGCAAGGGCGCCAGTTTCGAGACCTATGCCGGTATTCGCATTCGCGGGGCGATGCTCGATGAAGTCCGTAAGGGTGATTGGGCGCCGCGTTCGGTGCATCGCAATACCCGCATGGTCAGTGACGCCATTCGCGCCATTGAAGCTAAAACCGGGCGTGACGCTAAAGATCACGAGGTTGCGGCCGAACTCCAATTGAGTCTCGATGATTATTACGGGATTTTGAACGATACCTTGGGCAGTCGCCTGTTCAGTTTCGACGACCTGCTGCAGGACGGCGAACACGAAGGGCTGCACGAGGACGGCGCGAGTGCTCACATGGAGCCATCGCGTGACCTGGAAGATGAGCGTTTCCAGAGCGCGCTGGCGGATGCGATTGCCAATTTGCCGGAGCGTGAGCGACTGGTCTTGGCGCTGTACTACGACGAAGAGCTGAACCTCAAGGAAATCGGTGAGGTCCTGGGTGTCAGCGAATCGCGGGTCAGCCAGTTACACAGCCAGTGCGCGGCCCGTTTGCGGGGGCGTTTGGGGGAGTGGCGAGCGCGCTGACAGCAGTGTGGGGACACTGCGAACGAGGCTGGCCTGGCATGTGCTGAGCCAGTCTTCCTCTGTTGTCCTCCAGACCGTTGTCGAGTGTTGTGCCGGATTGATTGAAATGGCGCGTTCAGGTGCTGGGCGCGTTTAAGACTGCTTGGAGGTCGAATTGGACAAGAACATGAAAATCCTCATCGTTGATGACTTCTCAACGATGCGGCGGATCATAAAAAACCTGTTGCGTGACCTTGGGTTCACCAACACGGTCGAGGCCGACGATGGCACCACTGCCATTCCGGTTCTCAACAGCGGAAGCATCGACTTTCTGGTGACTGACTGGAACATGCCCGGCATGACCGGTATCGACTTGCTGCGCCATGTGCGCGCCGACGAAAAACTCAAGCACCTTCCGGTGCTGATGGTCACTGCCGAAGCCAAGCGCGAGCAGATCATCGAAGCGGCCCAGGCCGGTGTGAACGGCTACGTGGTCAAACCCTTCACGGCCCAGGCGTTGAAAGAGAAGATCGAAAAAATCTTCGAACGCATCGGTTAACGGCGCCACGGGGGAGCTATGGATAACGAATCTTCAATGGGTGATTTCGAATCGACCCTGAAAAAACATGCCCGCGAACTGGTCGACAGCCTTGAGAAAGGCCGCTTTGGCGATGCGGTTCAAATGATCCATGAGCTCAACCAGACCCGTGACCGCGGTCTGTATCAGGAAGTGGGCAAGCTCACGCGTGAACTGCACAGCGCGATTGTCAATTTTCAGATCGATCCGAACATGCCGCAGGCCGAGGAGGTCTCGCAGATCACCGATGCGACCGAGCGTCTGGGTTATGTGGTCAAGCTGACCGAGGCCGCGGCCAACCGCACCATGGACCTGGTGGAGAACGCAACGCCGCTGGTCAATGGCCTGAGCGATGAAGCCCAGGCCTTGAGCACCGACTGGGGTCGCTTCATGCGGCGCGAAGTCGGGGCTGAAGAGTTTCGCGAGCTGGCCCGTCGGGTCGACGGTTTCCTGACGCGCAGTAGCGCCGAGAACCGCGCCGTGGCGAGCAACCTCAACGACATTCTGCTGGCTCAGGACTATCAAGACCTGACCGGCCAGGTGATCAAGCGGGTGACCCAACTGGTCACCGAAGTGGAAAGCAACCTGCTCAAACTGGTGTTGATGGCCAGCCAGGTAGACCGCTTTGCAGGCATCGAACACGACCGTGAAGCGATGCTCGCTGAAAAAGATCCACAAAAACATCTCTCTCAGGGTGAAGGTCCGCAAATTCATGCCGATAAAAGAGAAGACGTTGTGTCCGGTCAGGACGATGTGGACGATTTGCTGTCCAGCCTTGGATTTTAGGTTTTAGACCTCTAGGAGCACCCATTAATGAGCTTCGGCGCCGATGAAGAGATCCTTCAGGATTTCCTGGTTGAGGCCGGCGAGATTCTAGAGCAACTGTCCGAACAGCTGGTCGAGCTGGAAAGCCGACCTGATGATGCGGATCTGCTCAATGCAATTTTTCGCGGTTTCCACACTGTAAAAGGAGGCGCCGGCTTCCTCCAGCTCAATGAGCTGGTGGAGTGCTGTCACATTGCCGAAAACGTGTTCGACATCCTGCGCAAGGGTGAGCGTCGCGTTGACTCGGAATTGATGGACGTGGTGCTCGAAGCGCTGGATGCGGTCAACAGCATGTTCAGTGAAGTGCGCGAGCGCTCACCGATCACCGCTGCTACGCCTGAGCTGCTCGCCGCGCTGTCGCGCCTGGCCGAGCCGCAGTCGGCTGACGAAGCTGCACCGGTAGCCGCGCCAGTGGTTGAGGAACCGGTCGCCGAGGAATCAGGCGACATCACCGATAACGAATTCGAACAACTGCTGGACTCGCTGAACGCCGTCAAGGCTCAAGCCCAGGCTCCGGCAGCGCCTGCTGTCCCGGCTGCGCCGGCCGCCGATGCTGCCGCCAGCGATGAAATCACCGACGCCGAGTTCGAGTCGCTGCTCGATCAGCTTCACGGCAAGGGCCAGTTCGCCGTGGATGCCGTCGTCCCCCCGAGTGCCCCGGCCGCCCCGAAAGCGGCGGGCGACAACTCCGATATCACCGACGATGAGTTCGAGGCTTTGCTCGATCAGTTGCACGGCAAGGGTAACTTCGCCGTGGACGCACTGGATTCGGCCATCGCCTCCGCGCCGACCCCAGCCAAGCCTGCCGCCGCCGCAGCGGGCAGCGACCTGATCAGCGATCACGAATTCGAATCACTGCTCGACGAACTGCACGGCAAGGGCAAGTTCAGCGAAGTCGGCACCGCCTCAACAGCCACTGCGCCCGCCGCCACTGCCACAGCGGCTGCGCCAGCGGAGAAGGCCGCGGCCAAACCCGCTGCCAAGGCACCGGAACCGAAGGCTGAGACACCCAAGCCTGCTGCCGCCGCCCCGGCGCCAGCCCGCGCACCGGCGGCCGCGCCGGCGGAAAAGCCGGCCAGCGAAGCCGAGACCACTGTACGGGTCGACACCGCTCGCCTGGACGAGATCATGAACATGGTCGGCGAACTGGTGCTGGTGCGTAACCGCCTGGTGCGCCTGGGCCTCAACAGCCAGGACGAAGCCATGGCCAAGGCCGTGTCGAACCTGGACGTGGTCACGGCTGACTTGCAGACGGCGGTCATGAAGACCCGGATGCAGCCGATCAAGAAAGTCTTCGGGCGCTTCCCGCGCCTGGTTCGCGACCTGGCACGCCAGCTCAAGAAAGAAATCAACCTGGAACTGGTGGGCGAAGAGACCGACCTGGACAAGAACCTGGTCGAGGCTCTGGCCGATCCACTGGTCCACTTGGTGCGCAACGCGGTCGACCACGGTATCGAGTCGCCGCAAGAGCGCGAAGAGTCAGGCAAGCCCCGCAGCGGCAAGGTGGTATTGGCCGCCGAGCAGGAAGGCGACCACATCCTGCTGTCGATCTCCGACGACGGCAAAGGCATGGACCCGAACGTACTGCGCTCCATCGCGGTGAAGCGCGGTGTGATGGACAAGGATGCCGCCGACCGCCTGAGCGACACCGAGTGCTACAACTTGATCTTCGCCCCGGGGTTCTCGACCAAGACCGAGATTTCCGACGTGTCGGGCCGTGGCGTGGGCATGGATGTGGTGAAAACCAAGATTTCCCAGCTCAACGGTTCGATCAACATCTACTCGACCAAGGGCCAGGGCTCGAAAATCGTCATCAAGGTCCCGCTGACCCTGGCGATCATGCCGACCCTGATGGTGATGCTGGGCAACCAGGCATTCGCCTTCCCGCTGGTCAATGTCAACGAAATCTTCCACCTCGACCTGTCGCGCACCAACGTGGTGGACGGCCAGGAAGTGGTGATCGTGCGGGACAAGGCACTGCCGCTGTTCTACCTCAAGCGCTGGCTGGTCAGCTCCGCCGCTCATGTCGAGCAGGGTGAAGGCCATGTGGTGATCCTTTCGGTGGGCACCCAGCGGATCGGCTTCGTCGTCGATCAGTTGGTGGGCCAGGAAGAAGTGGTCATCAAGCCGCTAGGCAAGATGCTCCAGGGCACCCCGGGCATGTCCGGCGCCACCATCACCGGCGACGGTCGCATCGCGTTGATTCTCGATGTGCCAAGCATGCTCAAGCGTTACGCCGCACGGCGTATTTGATTCTGGAGGGGCGCGGCCCGCAGCCGCGTCTCGTCTAACGGAGTGTTTATGGTAGTTAAAGTCCTGGTGGTGGACGATTCGGGGTTTTTCCGCCGCCGCGTCTCGGAAATTCTCTCGGCGGACCCGAGTATTCAGGTCGTCGGTACGGCGACCAACGGCAAAGAGGCAATCGATCAGGCGCTGGCGCTCAAGCCGGACGTGATCACCATGGACTACGAGATGCCGATGATGGATGGCATCACGGCGGTGCGGCATATCATGCAGCGCTGCCCGACCCCAGTATTGATGTTCTCCTCCCTGACCCATGAAGGCGCCCGGGTGACCCTCGATGCGCTGGACGCCGGGGCGGTGGATTTCCTGCCGAAAAATTTCGAAGACATTTCGCGCAACCCCGACAAGGTTCGGCAGTTGCTGTGCGAGAAGGTCCACAGTATTTCCCGCAGCAACCGGCGTGTCGGTGCCTATAGCACACCTGCGCCAGCGCCTGCACCAGCCCCGGCTTCATCGGGCAGCTTCAATCCGGCCCCAGCGCGCAGTGCCCCGGCCCCAGCGCCAGCTCGTTCCGCGCCCGCCAGTACGTCATCGTCACCGGCCCCCAAGCGCAAAGCCTACAAACTGGTCGCTATTGGTACGTCCACCGGCGGCCCGGTGGCGTTGCAGCGGGTCCTGACCCAGTTGCCGGCCAACTTTCCGGCGCCGATCGTGCTGATCCAGCATATGCCCGCGGCCTTCACCAAGGCGTTCGCCGAGCGTCTGGACAAGCTGTGTCGTATCAGCGTCAAGGAGGCCGAGGATGGCGACATCCTGCGTCCGGGCCTGGCGCTGTTGGCGCCAGGCGGCAAGCAGATGATGATCGATGGTCGCGGCGCGGTGAAAATCCTGCCCGGCGATGAGCGGCTCAATTACAAACCGTGCGTGGACATCACTTTCGGCTCCGCCGCTAAATCCTACGGCGACAAAGTTCTGGCGGTGGTGCTCACCGGCATGGGCGCCGACGGTCGCGAGGGCGCGCGCCTGCTCAAGCAGGGCGGCAGCGCCATTTGGGCCCAGGATGAAGCCAGTTGCGTGATCTATGGCATGCCGATGGCGATTGTCAAAGCGGAACTGGCCGACGCGGTGTACGGGCTGGACGACATCGGTAGACACCTGGTCGAGGCGTGCCTGTAATGGATGTGCTCAGCCTGATCGGCATCATCATGGCGTTCGTCGCCATTATTGGTGGCAATTACCTGGAAGGCGGTCACCTGGGGGCCTTGGCCAACGGCCCGGCGGCGTTGATCGTGATCGGCGGCACCGTGGGCGCGGCGCTGTTGCAGTCGCCCATGAGCGCCTTCAAGCGCGCCATGCAGGTGCTCATCTGGATTCTGTTCCCGCCGCGCGTCGACCTGGCCGGTGGCATCGACCGTGTGGTGAACTGGAGCCTGACCGCCCGCAAGGAAGGTTTGCTGGGTCTGGAAGGGGTGGCCGACGCCGAACCCGACAACTACTCGCGCAAAGGCCTGCAACTGCTGGTGGACGGCGCTGAGCCGGAAGCCATCCGCAGCATCCTGGAAGTGGATTTCTACACCCAGGAAAGCCGTGACATCGAAGCGGCCAAAGTCTTTGAAAGCATGGGTGGCTATGCGCCGACCATCGGCATCATCGGTGCGGTGATGGGCCTGATCCACGTGATGGGCAACCTGGCCGATCCGTCGCAACTGGGCAGTGGTATCGCCGTGGCTTTCGTCGCGACCATTTATGGTGTGGCCAGTGCCAACCTGGTGCTGCTGCCGATCGCCGCCAAGCTCAAATCCATTGCGTTGCGCCAGTCGCGTTATCGCGAAATGTTGCTGGAAGGGATCCTGTCGATCGCCGAAGGTGAAAACCCGCGTTCCATTGAGTTGAAGCTTCAGGGCTTCATGGACTGATGGGAGACATGGAAAATGGCACGTCGCAGGCATCGTGAAGAACACGTCAACCATGAACGCTGGCTCGTCTCTTACGCCGACTTCATCACGCTGCTGTTCGCTTTTTTCGTGGTCATGTATTCGATCTCGTCGGTCAACGAAGGCAAGTACAAGGTTATTTCCGAGGCGCTGATCGGCGTGTTTACCGACTCCGACCGCGCCCTCAAGCCCATCCCCATTGGTGATGAGCGGCCCAAGACCACCACGCCGGCCAAACCGCTGGTCAGGGATTCCGAGCAGGTCGATGCCGGTATCGCTGGCGGCAGCGATCCGTTGAAAAGCATTGCCGATGACATCAGCGCGGCGTTTGGTGATCTGATCAGCTCCAATCAGATGACCGTGCGCGGCAACGAGTTGTGGGTTGAGATCGAACTCAACTCCAGCCTGTTGTTTGGCAGCGGCGATGCCATGCCCAGCGACATGGCGTTCAACATCATCGATAAAGTGGCCGCGATCCTCAGGCCGTTCGACAACCCGATCCACGTAGAAGGCTTCACAGACGATCAGCCGATTCGCACTGCGCAGTACCCGACCAACTGGGAACTGTCCTCGGCGCGTTCGGCGAGCATCGTGCGCATGCTCGCGATGCAGGGCGTAAACCCCGGCCGGCTGGCGTCGGTGGGCTATGGTGAATTCCAGCCGGTGGCCAACAATGCCACCGCCGAGGGGAGGGCGCGCAACCGGCGAGTGGTGTTGGTGGTGTCGCGCAACCTTGAGGTGCGCCGCAGCCTGACCGGGACCGGTACGGCCCATGCAACACCGGATGCGGCATTGAAGCGTGCTGGCACACAAACTGCACCGACCCAGCCCAAGTCGCCGGGAAGACAGAGCGCCGTCAATTCTCCGTCACCCGCTTTATAACCGAGCTATTTCTCGGTCGAGCCTTTATCGACCGGGAGGAACAATCCGAATGAGAGTCTGGGCAGTCGCCAATCAAAAAGGTGGTGTGGGTAAAACCACATCTTCCATCGCTTTAGCCGGATTGCTGGCCGAGGCGGGCAAGCGCGTGGTCATGGTCGATCTGGACCCCCACGGCTCGATGACCAGCTACTTTGGTTACGATCCCGACAGTCTGGAGCACAGCAACTACGACCTGTTCCTGCACAAGGGCGGTGTGCCCGAAGGCCTGCCGGGGCAGTTGCTGCTGTCCACCAGCGATGAGCGGATTTCCCTGTTGCCATCCAGCACCGCCCTGGCGACCCTGGAACGGCAGTCCCCGGGACAAAGCGGTCTGGGCCTGGTGATCGCCAAGAGTCTGGCGCAACTGTGGCAGGATTTCGATTACGCGATCATCGACAGCCCGCCGCTGCTGGGCGTGCTGATGGTCAACGCCTTGGCGGCCAGCCAGCAATTGGTTATCCCGGTGCAGACTGAGCATCTGGCAGTCAAGGGCCTGGAGCGCATGGTCAATACCCTGGCGATGATCAACCGCTCACGCAAGCAATCGTTGGCCTTCAACATCGTGCCGACCCTGTTTGATCGTCGCACCCAGGCGTCCCTGGGCACCCTGCGCGTGCTACGGGACATGTACCCGGATGACATCTGGCAAGGCTACATTCCGGTCGACACGCGTTTGCGTGACGCCAGCCGTGCCGGTGTGACCCCTTCGCAATTCGATGGCAAGAGCCGCGGCGTGCTGGCCTACCGGGCGCTGCTCAAGCACCTGCTGGCCCAGCAGCTCGTTTCGCAGCAGGTGGCTTAAGGTGACGAGGCTTACCAAAGGCATTGCACTCGCTTGTGAGCGCTCAAGTCCTGGCGCATACATGCCGATAACCTTTTCAAGTGGCGCACTGTTCCCATGAGCCGCCCGATAAAGACAACCTCGCGTCCGCAACTGGCCCTGCAGTCTTATCTGGATGGGCTGCTGCAGGAAGCAACCGAAGAACTGCCACCGCAACCGAGCGTGATCGAGGCGTTGCCCGAGACCGTCGAAGCCGAAGGTGGACTGGATGAATTTCAGGCGGCCGTGCTCGAAGAGCAGGCCCGTGATGCACACAAAACAGTGATTGCCGCGGCAGTCGAGGCTCCGTTCATCAAGCCTCAGGTGGCAGTGATGCAAGCGCCTGCGCCGATCCTGGCGCCGGTCTCGACCGTTGCACCGTTGCTGCAGGGCCTGGTGACGCCGGTGGTGGAAGTCCATCTGCCACCAAGCAGCCCACCGCCGCCGGTGCCGACCGACGACCGTCCGGCCTGGGCCGCCGAGCCGTTCGAGTGTTTGTTGTTCGATGTGGCCGGGTTGACCCTGGCGGTGCCGCTGGTATGCCTGGGATCGATATATTCCCTGGCCGGGCAGGAACTGACGCCTTTGTTCGGTCAGCCGGAATGGTTCCTGGGGATCCTGCCGAGCCAGGCCGGCAACCTGAAGGTGCTGGATACCGCGCGCTGGGTGATGCCGGACCGTTATCGCGATGATTTTCGCCAGGGCCTGCAATACGTGATTTCGGTGCAAGGGTATGAATGGGGATTGGCGGTGCATCAGGTCAGTCGCTCGCTGCGCCTGGACCCGAACGAGATCAAGTGGCGTAGCCATCGAGGCCAACGGCCATGGCTGGCCGGTACGGTGATCGAGCACATGTGCGCCTTGCTGGACGTTTCCGAGCTGGCCGAATTGATCGCCAGTGGCGGGGCAAAACACCTGGGCGGCGCCAAGCCGGTTCAGAAACCGAAATAAGACAACCCGTGGCGCACCACGTCACGGGGCAGAACACACACCGCCACAGGCGGTTTTTCGAGGGGTCAGGGTATGAATGATAAGGCGTCGTCTCTCAAGGGTTCCGAAGATCCGATTTTGCAATGGGTGACCTTCAAGCTCGATAACGAAACCTACGGCATCAACGTGATGCGCGTTCAGGAAGTGCTGCGCTATACCGAGATCGCCCCGGTACCCGGTGCGCCAAGCTACGTGCTGGGCATCATCAACCTGCGCGGTAACGTGGTCACGGTGATCGACACTCGCCAGCGGTTTGGCCTGAACTCCACCGAGGTCAACGACAACACCCGTATCGTGATCATCGAGGCCGACAAGCAAGTGGTCGGCATCCTCGTCGACAGCGTCGCTGAAGTGGTTTACTTGCGTCAGTCGGAAATCGAAACCGCGCCTAACGTCGGTAACGAAGAGTCGGCCAAGTTCATCCAGGGCGTGTGCAACAAGAACAACGAGTTGCTGATCCTGGTCGAGCTGGAGAAGATGATGAGCGAAGAGGAATGGTCGGAACTGGAGAGTATCTGATTTGATTCTTGAGGTAGCAGTCATTGTCCTGTTCCTTTTCTGGGCAGGCACGCTGGCGATGTTTGTCGCGTACATACGCGGCCAGCGGCAGATCGCCGCTCAGCAGGCCCAGGGCGATGCGTTGCGTGATCAACGCATCCGCGACCTGGCCAAACGCGTCGACGATTACCAGAACGGCACCGTGCGCATGGGCGAAGCCCTGCACGAGCTACGCGCCGTGGTCGCTCCGTTGCCGGACAAACTGGCCCAGTTGGAGCAGCGCGACCCCTCCAGCCTGTCCTTCGCCCAGGCCGCTCGCCTGGTGGGCATGGGCGCCAGCGTCGACGAACTGACCCAAGCCTGCGGCCTGACCCAGGCCGAGGCGGAGTTGATGAGCAAGTTGCATAAGGGCGGCTGATAGTTTCAAGCGGCAAGCTGCAAGAAAGATCAAGAGATCGCAGCCTTTGGCAGCGTCTACAGGGTTCACATTCCCCTGTAGGCGTTGCTGAAGGCTGCGATTTTTTTTTACAAAGGCCCACCTATCTTCAGTGAATACATCACCGTGGCGAGGGAGCAAGCTCCCTCGCCACAAGAGCGGTCCTTGCTGGATCTGGAGATCAATAATCGTCGCCGCGATCGGTCACATCCTTCTCGACACTTGGCGCGTTCGGGTCATAGCCCTGGGGGAATTTGCCTTTCAAGTTCCAGGCAAAGGCAATGATTTCGGCAATGGTGCGATACAACTCTTCCGGGATGCTGTCGCCCAGTTCCATCCGCGCCAACAGCTTCACCAATTCAGCGTTTTCATAGATCGGCACTTCGCTTTCGCGGGCGATCCGCAGGATTTCCTCGGCAAGGGCTTCGTCGCCCTTGGCGGTGAGGGTCGGGGCGTGGAGGCCGTCGTACTTGAGGGCGATGGCCTGGCGTGGTGCGGTGTCGGTTGTCATGCGGTTTCGTCCACCCAGCGTTGTTCCAGTCGCGTCTTGGGGCCTTGGGGCGGGGTGCCGAGGTGGCAATCCAGGTCGCCAACGTTCAGGCCGCAGGTCACCAGGCGTTCACGCAGCGCGGTCAGATTGTTTTCGATCAGGTTGGCGGTATACGGCCGCTCTGCCCATAGCTGGCTCGACAGGCTGCCGCTGAGCAACTGGGCCTGAATCTGCAGCGGCCCCAGTGGCTCCATGTCGAACGCCAGCTCGACCCGCCAGAGCTGCTGTTTCGGCTCGCGCTCTTCACGGCGTTCCGGTGACTCCTCCCGGGGCGGGGTTTCCTCGCGCTGGAACTTGACCTGCAGCGGCACGATGTCCTGCAGGTTGCGCATGGGGATTTCCAACTGCCAGGTGCTCATCAGCCGACCGTCGTCGGTCAGGCCCGTCTGTTCCAGGCTCGACAACTGATGGCTTTGCAGGCGCGACACGGCAGCGGCGGCCAGGCGCAACAGCTGTTCCAGATCGCCTTCATCGTCCTGGCCTTTCAACAGGCGCGAGGGCAGGGGGAAACTGGTGGGTTGCGGCTTGACGCTGACCTGGCCGAGGGTGCCGAGGGCGTTACGCACGAAGCTGGGCAGCGCCTGGGCCAAGGTGTTGGCGGCGATGATGGCGGCGAGGTTGGTTGAGGCGGGCAGAGCCGGGGTCAGTTGGGCGATCAGTTTCAGCAGATCGCCCTTCATGTCTGGCGCCAGGCTCGGTACTTGCCCGGCCAGCAGTTTGCTTTCCAGGAACGCGCCGCTGGCGGCCATGGCCTGGGCCAGGCCCTTGGGTGTACTCAGTTGCTGGATGTCCGGCAGGCCCGCCAACAGGCGTGTCACCGCAGCGCGCAACTCGACGCCAGTGTCGTCGCTGGCCGGAAGCTTTTGCAGCGAGGTGTTTTGCAGCGCGGTGACCAGGCTGTCCAACGAGCCCTGGCGGCTCATCTGCGTGACCAGTTGCTGACTCACCGCCAGTTGTTCCTGGCGGTTGCTCAAGGGGACAAATTTCAAGGTTTGGGCATCTTGTACCTGAGCGCTCAATAGCGTGCCGATGCGCAGCGGTTGCGGGCTGTCGATGTCCAGGGTACTTCCGGCCTGGGCGGTGTTGAGCAGGCTCACCAGCGACCGGTACACCGCGGGTTGCCCCGGCAACTGCGGCAACGCCTGGCTGGTCAGTACCTTGCCTTGCAGCAGCGTGCCGACCGGCATCTGTGCCGTGTTGATACGGGTCAGGGTGGCGACGCTCGAGGCGATGGCCTGCTGCACGGTAATCGCCAGGTTGCTGGCGGACGGCTGAGTCACGGCCAAGCTGGTGCCTTGGGGCAATGGCTGGGTGCTGGTGGCTTGCACGGTGGTTTGGCGACCGCTCTCCAGGGTGACCTTGAGCAACAGCTGGAAGGTCTGTTCCGCCTGCTTGAGCGACAACACCTCGGCCTTGGCGGTCTGGCCCGCACCGATAAGGCCTTCGACCGGCGTCAGCAATTTGAGCAGCTCGCCCGTGACCGCCGGCATACGGGTTGTTGCCGAGGCCTGAGGCAACGGCGGGATGTTCATGTCGCCTGTCATCTGCGGTCTTACCTTGGGAAACTAATTGAGCACGCCCCCTGGGGCATGACATGTATAATGCCGCCGGTCTTTCAGGGAGTGGCGAAAACCTTGCAATTGTTTGACGCAGCTCTGTGGAACCGGCCGCCAAAGCATCTATGCTGCACCTCTTTAACGGCCGCTGCATTGCCGACTTGAACCGTATAAGGCCCGCTATCCCTTGACCAGTCCTCTCCTGCAAACCGTTGGCCTCGCCTGTGAGCGAGATTTGCGGCTGCTTTTCGAGAATCTCCAATTGAGACTCTTGCCTGGCGATATGGTGCAGATCAGCGGCCCCAACGGCAGTGGCAAGACCAGCCTGTTGCGCCTGTTGGCCGGGTTGATGCAGCCGACCGCCGGCCAAGTGCTGCTCAATGGCCAGCCGTTGCACAGCCAGCGCAGCGAACTGGCCCGCAATCTGCTCTGGATCGGCCATGCCGCCGGCATCAAGGATTTGCTGACGCCTGAAGAAAACCTCAGTTGGCTCTGCGCGTTGCATCGACCGGCCGGGCGCGAGGCGATCTGGCAGGCGCTGGCGACGGTGGGCCTGCGCGGCTTCGAAGACGTGCCGTGCCACACCCTGTCCGCCGGCCAGCAGCGCCGCGTGGCCCTGGCCCGGTTATATCTCGACAGCCCGCCGCTGTGGATTCTCGACGAGCCGTTCACCGCTCTGGACAAGCAGGGCGTGGCGCAGCTTGAGGAGCACCTGGCCGGGCACTGCGAGAGGGGCGGCATGGTGCTGTTGACCACCCACCACACATTGGCGCGGATGCCATCCGGTTATCGCAACATCGATCTTGGGAACTGGGCTGTATGAGTGTGTTTGGCCTGCTGCTTGCCCGCGAGGCGCGCCTGTTGTTCCGCCGTCCGGCCGAACTGGCCAATCCGCTGGTGTTCTTCGCGATTGTCATCGCACTGTTCCCGCTGGCGGTCGGTCCCGGGACTCAATTGTTGCAAACCTTGTCGCCGGGGCTGGTCTGGGTGGCGGCCCTTTTATCGGTCCTGCTCTCGCTGGACGGGCTTTTCCGCAGTGATTTCGAGGACGGATCCCTGGAACAGTGGGTCCTTTCGTCGCACCCCCTGGCCCTTCTGGTTTTGGCCAAGGTACTGGCACACTGGGTTTTTTCCGGCCTGGCACTGGTGCTGCTCTCGCCGCTGCTGGCAATGATGCTGGGCTTGCCCGCTGCCTGCATGCCGGTATTGTTGGTATCGCTGTTGCTGGGCACGCCGGTGTTGAGCCTGCTCGGCGCAGTCGGCGCGGCATTGACGGTGGGGTTGAAGCGCGGCGGCCTGTTGTTGGCGCTGCTGATCCTGCCGCTGTATATCCCGGTGTTGATCCTCGGCAGTGGCGCCTTGCAAGCCGCGCTGCAAGGCATGCCGGCAACCGGTTATCTGCTGTGGCTTGGGAGCCTGACCGCCCTGGCGATAACCCTGACACCCTTTGCAATAGCCGCTGGCCTGAAAATCAGCGTCGGCGAATAATAATGAGGCCTGGTCAAGAACTGACCACTTCTTTTGAAGTAAAGGCAGACCTGGCGACTCGTAATGACGAGTCGCAACCGTGATGGAAACAGCAATGAACTGGACCTGGTTTCATAAGCTCGGCTCACCCAAGTGGTTCTACGGCATCAGCGGCAAACTGCTGCCCTGGTTGAGCATCGCCGCACTGCTGCTGATCGGCATCGGCGTGGTCTGGGGCCTGGCCTTCGCACCGCCGGACTACCAGCAGGGCAACAGCTTTCGCATCATCTACATTCACGTTCCCACGGCGCTGTTGGCCCAGTCCATCTACGTGATGCTGGCGGTGTGTGGCGTGGTCGGGCTGGTGTGGAAGATGAAACTGGCGGACGTGGCCCTGCAATGCGCCGCGCCGATCGGTGCCTGGATGACCGCCGTAGCGCTGGTCACCGGGGCGATCTGGGGCAAGCCGACCTGGGGCTCATGGTGGGTCTGGGATGCCCGACTGACGTCGATGCTGATCCTGCTGTTTCTGTACTTCGGTCTTATTGCGCTGGGCAACGCCATCAGCAATCGTGACAGCGCCGCCAAGGCCTGCGCGGTACTGGCGATTGTCGGCGTGATCAACATCCCGATCATCAAGTACTCGGTGGACTGGTGGAACACCCTGCACCAGGGCGCGACCTTCACCCTCACCGAAAAACCGGCGATGCCTGTGCAAATGTGGCTGCCGCTGTTGCTCACCGTGCTGGGTTTCTACTGTTTCTTCGGCGCGGTGCTGCTGCTGCGCATGCGCCTGGAAGTGCTCAAGCGCGAGTCCCGGGCCAGTTGGGTGAAGGCCGAAGTACAGAACAGCCTGGAGGCCGCTCGATGAGTTTTGCATCATTCGGCGATTTTCTCGCCATGGGCCATCACGGCCTGTATGTCTGGTCCGCCTATGGCATCTGCCTGGCGGTGCTGGCCCTCAACGTGGCGGCGCCGATCCTGGCCCGCAAGCGGTATCTGCAACAAGAGGCGCGTCGTCTGCGCCGGGAGAATGGTCAGTGAATCCGCTGCGCAAAAAACGTCTTGTCATCATTCTTGCCATCCTGGTGGGGGTCGGCGCCGCAGTCGGCCTGGCCTTGAGCGCCTTGCAACAGAACATCAACCTGTTCTACACCCCGACCCAGATTGCCAACGGCGAAGCACCCAAGGACACGCGCATTCGTGCCGGCGGCATGGTGGAGGAGGGGTCCCTGGAGCGTTCCGGGGATTCGCTGGACGTGAAATTCAACGTCACCGATTTCAACAAGACCGTGACCATCACCTATCGTGGCATCCTGCCGGACCTGTTTCGCGAAGGGCAGGGCATCGTCGCCCTGGGTAAGCTCAATGCCGAAGGCGTGGTGGTGGCCGATGAAGTCCTGGCCAAGCACGACGAAAAATACATGCCGCCGGAAGTGACCAAGGCTTTGAAAGACAGCGGCCAGTCGGCGCCCGCTCCCGTGAAGGAGGGTTGATCGATGACCGGTCTGTTTATTCCCGAGCTGGGTCACCTGGCGATGATCCTGGCCTTGTGTTTCTCCATCGTTCAGGCGGTGGTGCCTTTACTCGGTGCCTGGCGTGGCGATCGTTTGTGGATGAGCCTGGCCCAGCCGGCGGCTTGGGGGCAGTTCGCCTTCATGTTGTTCGCCTTCGGTTGCCTGACCTACGCGTTCATGGCTGATGATTTCTCCGTGGCCTACGTTGCCGGTAACTCCAACAGCGCCTTGCCTTGGTACTACAAGTTCAGCGCGGTGTGGGGCGCCCATGAAGGGTCTCTGTTGCTCTGGGCGTTGATCCTCGCCGGCTGGACCTTCGCGGTCTCGGTGTTCTCCCGGCAGTTGCCCCAGGTAATGCTGGCCCGGGTGCTGGCGGTGATGGGGATGATCAGCATCGGTTTCCTGTTGTTCCTGATCGTTACCTCCAATCCGTTCGAGCGCATCCTGCCCCAGGTGCCGATGGACGGTCGCGACCTCAATCCGTTGCTGCAGGACATCGGCCTGATCGTTCACCCGCCGATGCTCTACATGGGCTACGTTGGATTCTCCGTGGCCTTCGCCTTCGCCATCGCCGCGTTGCTGGGCGGTCGTCTCGATGCCGCCTGGGCGCGCTGGTCGCGTCCCTGGACCATCGTCGCCTGGGCCTTCCTGGGCATTGGCATCACCCTGGGTTCGTGGTGGGCCTACTACGAACTGGGCTGGGGTGGCTGGTGGTTCTGGGACCCGGTGGAAAACGCCTCCTTCATGCCCTGGCTGGTGGGCACCGCGCTGATCCACTCCCTGGCCGTCACAGAAAAACGTGGCGTGTTCAAGAGCTGGACCGTGCTGCTGGCCATCGCCGCATTCTCCCTGAGCCTGCTGGGAACCTTCCTGGTGCGTTCCGGCGTACTGACTTCGGTGCATGCCTTTGCCTCTGACCCTGAGCGTGGCGTGTTCATCCTGATGTTCCTGCTGTTCGTGGTCGGCGGCTCGCTGACGCTGTTCGCTGTGCGCGCACCGGTGGTGAAAAGCCAGGTCGGCTTCAACCTCTGGTCCCGGGAAACCCTGCTGCTGGGCAACAACCTGGTGCTGGTGGTTGCCGCGTCGATGATCCTGCTGGGCACGCTGTACCCGTTGGTGCTCGACGCGCTGACCGGCGCCAAGCTGTCGGTCGGCCCGCCGTACTTCAATGCTCTGTTCATTCCGCTGATGGCGATCCTGATGGTGGTGATGGCTGTCGGCATGCTGGTGCGCTGGAAAGACACACCGGTCAAATGGCTGATGGGCATGCTGACGCCCGTGCTGCTGGGCACTGCTGCCCTGGCCGTCATCGCCGGGATCGCGTATGGCGATTTCAACTGGGCGGTGCTGGCGACCTTCGTGCTGGCGGCCTGGGTGTTGCTGGCCGGGGTCAGGGATATCTTCGACAAGACCCGCCACAAGGGCTTGATCAAGGGCCTGCCAACCCTGACCCGCAGCTACTGGGGCATGCAGCTCGCCCACCTGGGTATCGCGGTCTGTGCCTTGGGCGTGGTGCTGTCCAGCCAGAACAGCGCCGAGCGCGACCTGCGCCTGGCGCCCGGAGAGTCCATGGATCTGGGTGGCTATCAGTTTGTCTTCGAGGGTGCCAAACATTACGAAGGCCCGAACTTCACTTCGGACAAAGGCACCGTGCGGGTGCTCCGCGACGGCCAGGAAGTGACCGTGCTGCATCCGGAAAAGCGCCTCTATACCGTGCAGAATTCGGTGATGACCGAAGCCGGGATCGATGCCGGTTTCACCCGCGACCTCTACGTAGCGCTGGGTGAGTCCCTGGGCGATGGCGCGTGGGCTGTGCGGGTCCACGTCAAGCCGTTCGTGCGCTGGATCTGGTTCGGCGGCTTGCTGACCGGCCTGGGTGGCGTGCTGGCGGCCTTGGATCGTCGTTATCGGGTCAAGGTAAAAACCCGGGTGCGTGAAACCCTGGGCATGACGGGAGCCCCTGCATGAAACGTTGGTTGATGCTGTTGCCGCTGGCGCTGTTTTTGTTGATGGCGGTGTTTTTGTACCGGGGGCTCTACCTGAACCCGGCCGAATTGCCCTCGGCGATGATCGGCAAGCCGTTCCCTGAGTTTTCCCTGCCGTCGGTGCAGGGCGACAAGACACTGACGCGGGCGGACCTGTTGGGTAAACCGGCACTGGTCAATGTCTGGGGCACCTGGTGCATTTCCTGCCGGGTTGAACATCCGGTATTGAACAAACTGGCCCAGAACGGCGTGGTGATCTACGGCGTCAATTACAAGGACGTCAACGCCGATGCCTTGAAGTGGCTGGCCGAATTCCACAACCCGTATCAACTGGATATCCGCGATGAAGAGGGCTCCCTGGGCCTGAACCTGGGCGTCTACGGGGCGCCGGAAACTTTTTTCATCGACGCCAAGGGTGTCATCCGCGACAAGTTCGTCGGCGTGATCGACGAACAGGTCTGGCGCGAGAAGCTGGCCGCCAAGTATCAGGCGCTGGTCGACGAGGCCAAGCCATGAAGCGCTGGTTAGCAGCCCTCATCCTCGGGGTGAGCCTGGCTGGCGTGGCCCACGCCGCCATCGATACCTATGAATTCGCCAACGAGGGCGAGCGCGAGCGGTTTCGTGAATTGACCAAGGAGCTGCGCTGCCCCAAGTGTCAGAACCAGGACATCGCCGATTCCAACGCACCGATTGCCGCCGACCTGCGCAAGGAAATTTTCCGCATGCTCGGCGAAGGCAAGGACAACCAGCAGATCATCGATTTCATGGTGGACCGCTACGGGGAGTTCGTACGCTACAACCCGGCCTTGACCTCCAAGACCGCGCTGCTCTGGTTTGGCCCCGCCGGCTTGTTGCTCGGTGGTTTCGTTGTCATCGCGGTGATTGTGCGCCGCCGCCGGGTCCAGCGCACGGCTGCCCCGGACACGCTTTCTGTCGAAGAGCGCCAGCGCCTCGACCAACTGTTGGATAAAACCAAGCATGATTGATTTTTGGCTCGCCGCAGGTCTGCTTCTCCTGGTTGCCCTGAGTTTTCTGTTGATCCCTGTATTGCGCGGTCGCCGCGCCCAGCGCGAAGAGGACCGCACCGCGCTCAACGTGGCGCTGTACCAGGAGCGTGTCGCCGAGTTGCAGGCCGAGCAGGAAGAGGGCGTGCTGAACGCCGCGCAACTGGACACCGGCCGCGCCGAAGCCGCGCGTGAACTGCTCGCCGACACCGAAGGTGCCGATGCGCCGCGCGAGTCTCGCTTGGGGAAACCGTTGCCGTTACTCGCCGCCGTGCTGGTGCCGGTGTTGGGCCTGGGGTTGTATCTGCATTTCGGCGCCAGCGACAAGGTCGAGCTGACCCGTGAGTTCGCCCAGGCACCGCAGTCGATGGAAGAAATGACCCTGCGCCTGGAGCGCGCAGTGGCCGCGCAACCGGATAACGCCGAGGGCTTGTATTTCCTCGGTCGCACCTACATGGCCCAGGACCGACCGGCGGATGCGGCGAAGATCTTCGAGCGCACCGTGGTGGTGGCCGGCCGGCAACCCGAGCTGCTCGGGCAATGGGCTCAGGCGCAGTATTTCGCCGATGGCAAGAAATGGTCGGACAAGGTCCAGGCCCTGACCGACGAAGCGCTCAAGCTCGATCCCAAGGAAGTCACCAGCCTGGGCCTGCTGGGAATCGCCGCGTTCGAAGGCGAGCGCTATCAGCAAGCCATTGATTATTGGGGCCGCCTGCTCGCGCAACTGCCGGAAGGCGACAAGTCCCGTGAGGCGCTGCAGGGCGGTATCAACCGCGCCACCGAGAAGCTTGAGGCCAGCGGCGGCAAGGTCGCCCAAGCGCCAGTGAGCAAGGCTGCGGCATTGCTCAAGGTGCGCGTCGAGCTGGCGCCAGCGCTCAAGGCCAAGGTGCAGCCGGGCGACAGCGTGTTCATCTTTGCCCGCGCCGCTTCCGGCCCGCCGGCGCCGCTGGCGGCCAAGCGCCTGACCGTCGCTGATCTGCCTGTTACCGTGGAACTGGGCGACGCGGACGCCATGATGCCGCAACTGAAACTGTCGAACTTCCCTGAAGTCCAACTGGTGGCGCGCATTTCCCGGGCCGGTCAACCGACCGCCGGTGAATGGATCGGCCGCAGCAAGCCTCTGGCGAGCAGCACCACGGCGCAGCAACAACTGACTATCGACAGCCCGGATAAATAACAGGAATTCGCACCATGACCGCCATCGCTCGTATCACCCTGCTCACGCTCGTCCTGGGCCTGAGTGCTTGTGCGGTCCAGCGTCCGCCGCAGCCGTCGGCGCCGCTGCCTCCCATCCCGTCTTCAGGCCCGGCCACCAAGCCGGGGCCGTCGACCGCCCCAAGCAAGCCCGTCACGCCGAACACACCGGCCAAGCCGTTGCCTCGTACTTCCGCCAGCTTCGCCCCACCACCCGGCGGCAATAGCCACTGGGACGCCAAACTTGGGGTCTATGTGCTGGACAACCACACCAACACCTTCTATCGCCAGCGCACCTATTACCGCTGGAGCAACGGCTGGAGCCGCTCCATCAGCCCGAACGGGCCGTGGGAAGAAACCACCATCGAAGGCGTTCCGGCGGGGTTGGGGCGTCAATTCCACTAAGAGAGACCAGCCTGTGGCGAACCGGCTCGCCCCGGCTGGGCTCGACAGCTGCTACGCAGTTTGGCCGGTGATGAGTTCAAGGTTCGACCTGTCATGCCCGGCGTCGTAGAATGCGCGCCTTTGCGAGCCTTCACCGGCCAACCGCGTATTTATCGGAGCACCTGACCATGACGACTACCCCGACCGGCGACTACCTGGAAACCCTCTACGAAGGCTACGGCCAGCGTTTTCGGATGGACAAGCTGCTGCACGAAGTGCGCACCGAGCACCAGCACCTGGTGATTTTCGAGAACCCGCGCATGGGCCGGGTGATGGCGCTGGATGGCGTGATCCAGACCACCGAAGCCGATGAATTCATCTACCACGAAATGCTGACCCATGTACCGATCCTCGCCCACGGCGCGGCCAAACGCGTGCTGATCATCGGCGGTGGCGACGGCGGCATGTTGCGTGAAGTGACCAAGCACCTGGGCGTTGAGCACATCACCATGGTGGAAATCGACGGCACCGTGGTGGACATGTGCAAGGCGTTCCTGCCCAACCACTCCAAGGGCGCCTACGACGACCCGCGCCTGAACCTGGTGATCGATGACGGCATGCGTTTCGTCTCCACCACCCAGGAGAAGTTCGACGTCATCATCTCCGACTCCACCGACCCGATCGGCCCGGGTGAAGTGCTGTTTTCGGAAAACTTCTACCAGGCCTGTCATCGCTGCCTGAACGAAGGCGGCATTCTGGTGACCCAGAACGGCACGCCGTTCATGCAACTGGGCGAAGTACAAACCACTGCCGGGCGTCTGCGTGGCCTGTTTGCCGACTGGCATTTCTACCAGGCCGCCGTGCCGACCTACATTGGTGGCGCCATGACTTTCGCCTGGGGCTCGACGGATACTGGCTATCGCAAGCTGACCCGCGAGACCCTGCGTGAGCGCTTCATTGGCAGCGGCGTTGTTACCCGCTACTACAACCCTGAAGTTCACATCGGCGCGTTCGCCATGCCGCAGTACGTCTTGCAGGCGATCAACAAGCCAAGCAACGACTGATCAGGACTCACAAGCTGTGGCGGGGGTTATATCCCCTGACCACAGAGAGGTTCGACACAGACTCATCGGGCAATCCGGAGTTTTTTGTGTTTACTAATAGCTATTGAACAAATTTTTCACAGGACCTTGCGGACAATCCCGGGCGCCTGTTGCCGTCGGTGAATGAATGGCGATGCTCAGCCATTCATTCAACGCTCGCGCACTCGCGCAGACCCAGGGACCCGGGTGATGGTCGGCATAGGACGCGCCGTTGTTCTATTCGCCCTCAACCCCATTAGGTCCTTACACGACATGGCAATCCCGGACGCCCTGAGTCAGCAACGCACCACGCATCGCCTGCTGCAACCGACCGTCAAATCTCACCTGGCCTACACGTTGCTCTGTGCCCTGGTCATGATGATCATGTTCAGCCTGTTGCGCGTTGCGCTACTGGTCTACAACCGCGAAATGATCCTCGACACCCCGGCCTCGACCTTCGTCGAGGCGTTCGTCAACGGTCTGCGTTTTGACCTGCGTCTGGTGGTCTATCTGTGTATTCCGCTGCTGCTGGCCTTGTTCAGCGCGCGGGCCATGGCGGCTCGTGGTTTTTTTCGTTTCTGGCTGACCGTGACCGCCAGCATCGCGCTGTTCCTCGGTCTGATGGAGATGGACTTCTACCGCGAGTTTCACCAGCGTCTCAACGGCCTGGTCTTCCAGTATGTGCAGGAAGACCCGAAAACCGTGATGAGCATGCTCTGGTATGGGTTCCCGGTGGTGCGCTACCTGTTGGCGTGGGTCGTGGGCACGCTGATCCTCACGATGGCGTTCAAGGGCGCCGACCGCGCGACTCGACCGCGCGGGCCGTTCAGTGGCGGCACCATTGGCACACGCCAGGTGGCTCCGTGGTACGGGCGTGTCGCGGTGTTCATGGTCTGCTTGGTCGTGGCCGTGGGCGCCGCCCGGGGCACCTTGCGCCAGGGGCCGCCGCTGCGCTGGGGTGACGTCTACACCACCGATTCGAACTTTGCCAACCAGTTGGGCCTTAATGGCACGTTGTCACTGGTGGCCGCGGCCAAGAGCCGGATGTCCGAACACCGCGACAACATCTGGAAAGCCACCCTCGAGCAACCGCTGGCCCAGCAGACGGTGCGGGACATGCTGGTGATGCCCGACGACAAACTGGTCGATGCAGACACCGCCGCCGTACGTCGCGACTACACGCCACCGGCCGACAAGACTTTGCCGATCAAGAACGTGGTAGTGATTCTCATGGAAAGCATGGCGGGGCACTCGGTAGGCGCCCTGGGCGCGCCGGGCAATATCACGCCTTATCTGGACAAACTTTCCAAGGAAGGTCTGCTGTTTGACCGCTTCTTCTCCAATGGTACCCACACCCATCAGGGCATGTTCGCCACCATGGCCTGCTTCCCGAACCTGCCGGGCTTCGAGTACCTGATGCAGACACCTGAAGGCAGCCACAAGTTTTCGGGGCTGCCGCAACTGCTCAGTGCCCGCAACTACGACGACGTGTATGTCTACAACGGTGATTTCGCCTGGGACAACCAGTCGGGTTTCTTCAGCGGCCAAGGTATGACCACGTTCATCGGGCGCAATGATTATGTGAACCCGGTGTTCTCCGACCCCACCTGGGGCGTGTCCGACCAGGATATGTTCGACCGCAGCCTGATCGAACTCAAGGCACGGGAAAACGGCAAACCGTTCTATGCGTTGCTGCAGACCCTGTCCAACCACACGCCGTATGCGCTGCCGACACCGTTGCCGGTGGAACCGGTCACTGACCGTGGCAGCCTGAATGCGCACCTGACTGCCATGCGTTATTCCGATTGGGCCTTGGGTCAGTTCTTCGAAAAGGCCCGCAAGGAGCCTTATTTCAAGGAGACGCTGTTTGTCATCGTCGGAGACCACGGCTTTGGTAACGAGCGCCAGATTACCGAAATGGACTTGGGCCGTTTCAACGTACCGATGCTGTTGATCGGCCCGGGTATCCAGGAAAAGTTCGGCCAGCGCAACCACACCGTGGGCACGCAGGTCGATATCGTCCCGACCATCATGGGCCGGATCGGCGGGCAAGTGCGTAACCAGTGCTGGGGCCGCGATCTGTTGAACCTGCCGCCAGGCGACAGCGGATTTGGCGTGATCAAACCGTCGGGCAGTGATCAGACCACGGCGATCATCCGCGACGACAAAATTCTGGTACTGCCAAGGGAAAAGGAGATGGCGCCGAAGCTGTATCGCTACCAACTGGGTACTCAGCCACGCGCGGATGTCATTTCCGACGCGCCGCAGGCTGCCGAAATGAAACTCAAGCTGGAGGCGTTTCTGCAAACCGCCACCAAGAGCCTGCTGGATAACACTGCCGGCGTGACACATGGTGTTCCAGACTGAGAAGTTCCGCCCATAAAAAAGAGGCCTTAACGGGCCTCTTTTTTTTGTCACTTAGTGGTTCATATCTTGCCCAGTAATAGCAGGATCAACAGCACTACCAGTACGACACCGATGATTCCGGACGGACCGTAACCCCAACTTCTAGAGTGCGGGAAGACCGGCAGGCCACCGATCAGCAGGAGGATCAGGATAATGATGAGTATTGTGCCCATTGTTGATTTCCTTATTGGTCAGTTCTGGAGTGATGCAACTTTCAACTACCAGCACGCATGCGTTAAATCCGGGCGGCTTAATAAGTACGACCGTAACGTCCTGTAAAAAATTCAAAGTCTTTTTGAGGCGTGAAAGAACCCGTCTTCGGGAGCAAAGCGGGCTCGCGCTGCAAACGACACCATCTTCCAGAACTGCGTCGCGCCGATCGTGAGCAAGCTTTGCTCCCGCAGGCGGTTCCACTGGGTTGTTCCCCTCAAAACCTATTAAGGTTTGCCCTCGCCATTCAGCACTCTGATGGAGCGTGGGTGCGGCGGGGTCCTTCGCTACACTCGGCGCATCTCTCCCGGAACAACAAGGCTGTTTCCTATGCAAAATCGCATGATGATTACCGGTGCCGGTTCTGGCCTGGGTCGCGAAATCGCGCTGCGCTGGGCCCGCGAAGGCTGGCGCCTGGCCTTGTCGGATGTCAGTGAGCCGGGCCTTCAGGAAACCCTCAGGCTGGTGCGTGACGCGGGCGGCGACGGTTTTGTCCAGCGCTGCGACGTGCGCGACTACAGCCAACTGACGGCGTTTGCCCAGGCCTGCGAAGAGAAGCTCGGTGGCATCGACATCATCGTCAACAATGCCGGTGTGGCCTCGGGTGGGTTCTTCAGTGAACTGTCCCTGGAGGATTGGGACTGGCAGATCGCGATCAACCTGATGGGCGTGGTCAAGGGTTGCAAGGCGTTCTTGCCGTTGCTGGAAAAAAGCCGCGGTAAGATCATCAACATCGCCTCCATGGCCGCCCTGATGCAAGGCCCGGCCATGAGCAACTACAACGTGGCCAAGGCTGGCGTGGTGGCGCTGTCGGAAAGCCTGTTGATCGAGCTGGCACAGCAGGAAATCGGTGTGCATGTGGTGTGCCCGTCGTTTTTCCAGACCAACCTGCTGGACTCCTTCCGCGGCCCGACTCCGGCGATGAAAGCCCAGGTTGGCAAGTTGCTGGAAAGCTCGCCGATTAGCGCTGCCGAGATTGCCGATTACATCTATGAACAGGTCGCCCAGGGCCAGTTCATGATCCTGCCCCACGAGCAAGGGCGCATGGCCTGGGCCATCAAGCAGAAGAATCCGCAATTGCTGTACGACGAAATGACCGTCATGGCCGACAAGATGCGCGCCAAGGCTCGACAGAACCCGAGTTGACCTGAGTGTCCGGCGTCCTCAGGATGGCCGCATTCGGCCCTCCTGATGGACGCTCACATGCTCAACTATTTTTGGTTCTTTCTCGCCGCGCTGTTTGAAATCGCCGGCTGTTACGCGTTCTGGATGTGGCTACGCCAGGGCAAGAGCGCCTGGTGGATTGTGCCGGCCCTGTTGAGTCTTACGCTGTTCGCCCTGTTGCTGACCCGCATCGAAGCGACCTACGCCGGTCGTGCCTACGCCGCTTATGGCGGTATCTATATCATCGCCTCGATCGGCTGGCTGGCCGTGGTGGAGCGAGCGCGGCCGCTGACTTCCGACTGGGTGGGGGTGGCGCTCTGCGTGTTGGGGGCGAGTGTGATTCTGTTCGGTCCGCGGTTTTCCGCCTCTTGAATAAGCCCGCTAGCTGACAGGGTTTTGCAGGACGTTTCCTTCAGTTGCCAGAGTGTTGCTTGTAGGGCGTTACTGAATTCTTGAAGGTGGCTTGAGAACCTCAGGCGGGGCGGGCATGGTCAAGGTCCAGATATTCTTAAGGACAAGAACCATGCTCGTACTTAGCCGCGCTGTGGGTGAACTGATTTCCATCGGTGATGATATTTCCGTCCGAGTGCTCTCGGTCAACGGCACCACTGTTCGTTTTGGCGTGGAAGCGCCACGGCACATCGACGTTCATCGCTCCGAGATATACGAAAAGATTCAGAAAAAAAGGGCCCTGGCCAGTCGCAAGGTCTGCTCAGTCGAATAGATGCTTGGGCACGTCGTGCTTGAGCATCAACTGGCACTGTTCGCTTTCCGGGTCGAAGACGATCATCGCCTGGCCTTTGGTCAAGGCCTGCCGGACCCGCAATACGCGGGTCTCCAGCGGCGTGTCATCGCCATTGTCGGTGCCGTCGCGGGTCACGAAATCTTCGATCAGGCGAGTGAGCGTGTCGACTTCGAGTTGGTCGTAAGGGATCAGCATGGGGTACCTCGGCTAGACAATGTCGCGATGCTACGACCAAAGGGCTTTTGCGGCTAGCCTGGCTTGGGGCTTGCGGTGTCTGTTGCGGCGCTATCGCGAGCAGGCTCGCTCCCACAGTGGGCCTGCGTCGGGCACGAACTTTATGCTCACGAAGGTCTCCTTGTGGGAGCGAGCCTGCTCGCGATGGCGTCATGACGGGCACTGAGATTCTGGAACTGTGCTCAGTTATCCGACCGCTGCCCAATCAAACTATCCACCGACGGCACCCGGGTATCGCTTTCCATCTGCGCATCGTGTTCGAGCTGATGGCTGAAGCGGTCCAGCGAACCCTGGGCCGGTTGGGCGTCGCTGGCGAATACCGGTGGGCTGAGGATGTAGGCGCCCAGCAGGCGGCTCAGGGCGGCCAGGCTGTCGATGTGGGTGCGTTCGTAGCCATGGGTGGCGTCGCAGCCGAAGGCCAGCAGGGCGGTGCGGATATCGTGGCCGGCGGTGACAGCGGAATGGGCATCGCTGAAGTAATAACGGAACAGGTCGCGGCGCGCCGGCAGTTCGTTTTCCCTGGCCAGCTTCAGCAAGTGCCGTGACAGGTGATAGTCGTAAGGGCCCCCGGAATCCTGCATCGCCACGCTCACCGCGTGTTCGCTCGAGTGCTGGCCCGGTGCGACCGGCGCGATGTCGATGCCGACGAACTCGCTGACATCCCAAGGCAGTGCAGCCGCCGCGCCGCTGCCGGTTTCTTCGGTAATCGTGAACAGCGGGTGGCAGTCGATCAGCAGTTCTTCGCCACTGTCGACAATCGCCTTGAGCGCCGCCAGCAGCGCCGCGACCCCGGCTTTATCGTCCAGGTGCCGAGCACTGATATGGCCACTCTCGGTGAACTCCGGCAAAGGATCGAACGCCACATAGTCGCCAATGCCCACCCCCAGTGTTTCGCAATCGGCGCGGGTGGTGCAGTAGGCGTCCAGGCGCAGTTCGATGTGATCCCAACTGATGGGCATTTCGTCCACGGCGGTGTTGAATGCATGCCCGGACGCCATCAGCGGCAGTACGCTGCCTCGGATCACCCCCGTGTCCGTAAACAGGCTGACGCGACTGCCCTCGGCAAAGCGGCTGGACCAGCAACCCACCGGAGCCAGGGTCAGGCGCCCGTTTTCCTTGATGGCACGCACCGAGGCGCCGATGGTGTCCAGGTGAGCCGACACGGCCCGATCGGGGCTGCTCTTGCGGCCCTTGAGGGTGGCGCGGATCGTGCCGCGCCGGGTCATTTCAAACTCGATACCCAACTCTTCGAGCCGCTCGGCGACGTAGCGCACGATGGTGTCGGTGAAGCCGGTGGGGCTGGGAATGGCGAGCATTTCCAGCAGGACTTTTTGCAGGTATTCGAGATCCGGTTCGGGAATTTTGCTGATCATGGAAACTCCTGATGAGTTGAGCGCATCGATGGTTTCGATGAGGAAGGGAATGTCTCTGACCTATGAAAGGTTGGTGTCCTTCAAGCCGCCATCGCGAACAGGTTCGCTCCCACAAGGTTTCTGCGGCGGTGCATACCCCCGGGTGGGAGCGAGCCTGCTCGCGATGAGGCCCGCCCAGGCACTACACCTCTATTGGGCCACCGCCTGACTATGGGGAAACAACAAATCCACAAAGCGTTCGGCAGTGGGTTGCGGTTCGTGGTTGGCCAGGCCGGCGCGTTCGTTGGCTTCGATGAACACGTATTCGGGCTGATCGGCCGCCGGCACCAACAGGTCGAGGCCAACCATGGGAATATCCAGGGCCCGCGCGGCGCGTACCGCAGCTTCGCTCAGGGTCGGATGGAGGATGCCCGTGACATCTTCCAGCACGCCGCCCGTATGAAGGTTCGCCGTACGCCGTACGAACAGGTGTTTGCCGGCGGGCAGCACACTGTCGTAGTCATAACCTGCCGCGCTCAATGTGCGTTGCGTCTCGGCGTCCATGGGAATCTTGCTTTCACCTCCCGTGGCCGCTTGTCGGCGGCGGCTCTGGGCTTCGATCAGCGCGCCGATGGTGTGCCGACCGTCGCCGATCACCTCCGCTGGTCGCCGGATCGCCGCTGCCACCACTTCAAAACCAATCACCAGCACGCGCAGGTCCAGGCCCTCGTGGAAGCTCTCCAGCAGCACCCGGCTGTCAAACTGGCGGGCCGTTTCAATGGCGCTCTGCACCTCTTCAATCGTGCGCAGATCCACCGCCACACCCTGGCCCTGTTCACCGTCCAGTGGCTTGACCACCACCCGTTCGTGCTCATCGAGAAAGGCCAGGTTGTCATCGGCGTTGCCTGCCAACTGTTGCGCCGGCAAGTTCAAGCCGGCGTTTTTCAGCACCTTGTGGGTCAGGCTTTTGTTCTGGCACAGGGTCATGCTGATAGCGCTGGTCAGGTCGCTGAGGGATTCACGGCACCTGATCCGGCGGCTGCCGTGGACCAGGGTAAACAATCCACCTTCGGCGTCGTCCACCTGGACTTCGATGCCCCGGCGGTGAGCCTCTTCGACAATGATGCGCGCATAAGGATTGAACTGCGCCTCGGGGCCCGGCCCCAGGAACAACGGCTGATTGATGCAGTTCTTGCGTTTGATGGCGAACGTCGAAAGATTACGGAACCCGAGCTTGGCGTAGAGACTTTTCGCCAGGCGATTGTCGTGCAGCACCGAAAGGTCCAGGTAACTCAGGCCCCGGCTCATGAAGTGCTCGATGAGGTGGCGCACCAGGACCTCCCCGACACCGGGCCGCGAGCACTGCGGATCCACGGCCAGGCACCAGAGGCTGCTGCCGTTTTCCGGGTCGTTGAAGGCTTTCTGGTGATTCAGGCCCATGACGCTGCCGATCACCGCGCCGGTGTCATCATCTTCGGCCAGCCAGTAGACTGGCCCGCCCTCATGGCGCGGCGTGAGTCGTTGCGGATCGATGGGCAACATGCCCCGGGCCTGATACAGCAGGTTGATCGCCTGCCAGTCGGCGTCGCTTTGCGCCCGGCGAATCCGGAAACCGCGAAATACCCGGGTGGCCTGGCGATAGTCGCTGAACCACAGGCGCAAGGTGTCGGATGGATCGAGAAACAGCTGCGCCGGTTCCAGCCCGAGTATTTGCTGGGGGGCGGCGACGTACAAGGCAATGTCGCGCTCACCCGATTGCTCATTGAGCAGCTCTTGGGCCAGGCTTGCCGGGTCCGGGAAGGTGTGGCCGATCAGCAATCGGCCCCACCCGCAGTGCACCGCGATCGGGTCGGCGCCCAGTTCGCTGCCGTCTTCGGCCAATCGCGCCTGTAGGCGTTCATAGGAGGGCGCCTGGCCCCGCAGCAGGCGTTGATTGTGGGGTTTCATCGATCAGATTCCTTGCTCGCTGAGCCACAGGTTCAGCGCCGCCAGTTGCCACAGCCTTGAGCCGCGCAACGGGGTGAGCTGGCCGTTGGGGTCGGTCAGCAGTCGATCAAGCATCGCCGGGTTGAACAGGCCGCGATCCTGGCTCGGGTCCAGCAGCAGTTCGCGGACCCAGGCCAAGGTGTTGCCTTCCAGATGCTTGAGACCGGGTACAGGGAAATAGCCTTTTTTGCGGTCGATGACCTCGCCGGGGATCACCCGTCGAGCGGCTTCCTTCAGGACCTGTTTGCCGCCGTCGGGCAGCTTGAATTTCGCCGGGACCCGTGCCGAGAGTTCCACCAGTCGGTAATCCAGGAATGGCGTGCGCGCTTCCAGGCCCCAGGCCATGGTCATGTTGTCGACGCGCTTGACCGGGTCGTCCACCAGCATCACCGTGCTGTCCAGACGCAGGGCCTTGTCCACCGCTGCGTCGGCGCCCGGTTGGGCGAAGTGTTCCTTGACGAAATCACCGGCCGCGTCATTGGCCGTCAGCCATTTGGGCTGCACGGTAGCGGCATATTCTTCGTAGCTGCGATCAAAGAATGCAGCGCGATAGGCCGCGTATGGGTCACTGGCGCCGTCCACTTGTGGATACCAGTGGTAACCGGCGAATAGCTCATCGGCGCCCTGGCCGCTTTGCACCACTTTGCAATGCTTGGACACTTCCCGCGACAGCAGGTAGAAGGCGATACAGTCGTGACTGACCATCGGCTCGCTCATGGCCCGAAACGCCGCCGGCAGTTGCTCGATGATTTCTTTTTCGTCGATGCGTAACTGGTGGTGATGAGTGCCGTAGTGCTTGGCGATCAGGTCCGAATACTGGAACTCGTCACCGCGCTCGCCACCGGCATCCTGGAAGCCGATGGAAAATGTGGAAAGGTTTTCCACACCGACCTCCCGCAGCAGGCCCACCAGCATGCTGGAGTCCACGCCGCCGGAAAGCAGCACGCCGACATCCACGGCGGCACGCTGACGAATGGCGACCGCTTCACGGGTGCTGTCGAGCACGCGGTCGATCCAGTCTTGCAGATCCAGGTGCTGTTCGTCGGCCCGGGGACCGTAGGGCAGGGTCCACCAGGTTTTCTGCTCGGTGGTTCCGTCGGCTTCGACCCGCATCCAGGTGGCAGGCGGCAGCTTTTCAACGCCGGCCAGCAGGGTGCGAGGAGCCGGGACCACGGCATGGAAGTTCAGGTAATGGTTCAGCGCCACCGGGTCGAGCATCGGACTGATGTCGCCGCCCTTGAGCAGCGCCGGCAACGCCGAGGCAAAGCGCAGGCGCTGGCCGGTGCGCGACAGGTACAGCGGTTTGACACCGAGGCGGTCGCGGGCGATGAACAGCCGCTTGGCGTCGCGTTCCCAGATGGCGAAGGCGAACATGCCGTTGAGCTTGGGCAACAGTGCTTCGCCCCAGGCGTGGTAGCCCTTGAGCAGCACTTCGGTGTCGCCACCGGAATAGAAGGCGTAGCCCAGGCCTTCCAGCTCGGCGCGCAATTCAGGGTAGTTGTAGATCGCGCCGTTGAAGGCCAGGGACAGGCCCAGTTGATTGTCGATCATCGGCTGGGCCGAGCCGTCGGACAGGTCCATGATTTTCAGGCGCCGATGGCCCAGGGCAATGGGGCCCTGACTGTGGAAACCCCACGCGTCGGGGCCGCGAGGAGCCAGGTGATGGGTGATTCGCTCTACGGCCGCAAGGTCCGCAGGTTGTTGATCGAAACGTAACTCTCCAGCTAATCCGCACATAAGTCCTTACCGGTTTTTCCGTTGGGGAGGGTCAAACAGCATACGCCAAAATGGCGGGTACTTTGAAACTGACCGGTGGGATTGGTGTGAGTTTTAGATCAATGCGTTATAAGCAGCTGAAGTAGGGGCGCTCGGGCGGCTGAAAAACCACGGCAAAACATCAACCTGTGGGAGCGAGCCTGCTCGCGATCGCGGTGTGCCAGTCACTTGGATGCCAGATGATCTGGTGCAATCGCGAGCAGGCTCGCTCCCACAGGTTTTTGTGGCATACCGGCAATCTGCATTAGGCCTTGCCCCGAACCAGCGCCCGCAACGCAAACCGGTTCGGATGGCAGGCCTCGGCCACGCTTCGGGGCAGGGGCAAAGGTTCGTTGTCCAGCCAGGCGGCAATCAACTCGCCCGACAATGGCGCGGTGATCAGGCCTCGGGAGCCGTGGCCGCTGTTGATGTACAAGCCGTCGAGCCAGGGGCATGGGCAGTCCGGCACCTGACGGGCGTCCTTGCTCAGCGCCGAGTACGCCTGGGTGAAGGCCTGACTCTCAGCCAAGGGACCGACAATCGGCAGATAGTCCGGACTGGTGCAACGGAACGCTGCGCGGCCCTGAAGGTGTGCCGGGTCCAGGGTGCCGGCGTCCAGGCGTTCCACCAGATCAGCGGAGATTTGCTCCAGCAGCTGCAGGTTGCCGGCGTGCTCGGCGGCGGTAGGGGTCAGGTCGTCGTTCTTGAAATCGAAACTGGCACCCAGGGTGTGCTCGCCCAACCGGGCCGGAGCCACGTAGCCTTCGGCGCAGACCACCGTGCGCAGTGCCTGGCTGTGGGTGGTTTGCGACAGGCGGGTGATTTGCCCGCGAATGCGCTTGAGGGGCAAGTCGGCGGCCGCATCGAAGCGTTTGATCTCGGCGGCGCTGGCGAGGATCACTACCTGTGCGCTGGCCAGGCAACGTTCACCGTCCCAGGCCTGCCACTGACCGTCGACGCGGCGCAGCTCGAGGACTTCATGGTGGTTTTGCACCTCAATCTTGGGGGCGGATGCCTGCCAGCGGCACAGCGCGGGCGGATGGACCCAACCGCCTTGCGGGTAAAACAGACCGCCACAGGCCAGGCCGATACCGGACTGCGCCTCGGCCTGGGACTGATCCAGGACGTGCAGCAAATCCTCGGCAAAGGCCTCGGACAATTGCGTCTGGCGCTCGGCTTCCTTGGCGCTGAAGGCCAGTTGCAAGACACCGCAGCCGTCCCAGTCCACACCTCGCTGCAGATGTTCGAGCAGGCGCCGGGTGTAACCGAAACCGCTGAGGATCATCTGCGACAGCGCCGTACCATGGGCCGAAAGCTTGAGATACAACACGCCCTGCGGGTTGCCGGACGCTTCTTCGGCCAACCCGGCATGCCGTTCCAGCAGCGTCACCTGCCAGCCACGGGCCGCGAGGCTGGACGCGCTGGCGCAACCGGCCAGGCCGCCACCGATCACCAGGGCCCGACGCTCGCCGCTGTGTGCCGTGGGGCGGGTGTACCAGGGTTTTACCGGGGGCGGTGCGGGTGTCAGTTGCGGCCAGCCGAGAAACACCCCGCGAAGGATTTCCCATTTATGGCCGATGCCCGGCGTGCGCTTCATCTTGAAGCCTGCCGCGTTCAATAACCGTCGCACCCAGCCGGTGCTGGTGAAGGTGCTGAGAGTCGCGCCGGGGGCAGCCAAGCGCGCCAGTTCGGCAAACAGCTCGGCGGTCCACATCTCGGGATTTTTCGCCGGCGCGAAACCGTCCAGGAACCAGGCATCGATTTGCGCATCCAGCTGCGGTAATTGCTCCAGGGCGTCGCCGATCAACAACGTCAGGGTCACCCGGCCACCTGCCAGCGTCAGGCGCTGGAAGCCCTGATGGATAGCGACGTACTGCGCAAGCAATTGATCCGCCTGAAGCTTGAGTTGCGGCCACAAATCCAGTGCCCGGCGCAGGTCGGGGGGGCTCAAGGGGAATTTCTCGACACTGACAAAATGCAGCCGCGCCCCGGCCGGTGCGCACTGCTCGAACAACTGCCAGGCGCAGAGAAAATTCAGCCCGGTGCCAAACCCGGTCTCGCCGATCACCAGCCGCCCGTCGTCCGGCAGCGCGGCAAAACGCTCGGTCAGGTTGTTCTGTTCAAGGAACACATAGCGGGTTTCTTCCAGGCCCGACTGATCGGAAAAATACACATCGTCGAACACCCGCGAGCGCGGGCGACCCTGATCGTCCCAGTCGAGTTGGGCGTGGTGCTGTACGGGTGTCATGGCAGGCTCGGTCAAAACTGGGAGGCCATTCTAGCCGATCGGTATGGGCTTGCTTGACCCATCGCAATACAGCGTTCGTCTGGATGGAATCTGCTGCACCGGCCCGCGTCCAATCCGCTAGTCTTGCCCCATTCCCTGGAAGGAGCTGTCCATGTTCGAATCCGCTGAAATCGGTCACGCCGTCGATAAAGACACCTATGACGCCGAAGTGCCGGCACTGCGTGAAGCGTTGCTCGAAGCCCAGTACGAGCTACACCAGCAGAGCCGTTTTCCGGTCATCGTGCTGATCAACGGCATCGAAGGCGCGGGCAAGGGCGAAACGGTGAAATTGCTCAATGAGTGGATGGACCCGCGGCTGATCGAAGTGCGTACCTTCGATCAGCAGACCGACGAGGAGCTGGCGCGGCCACCGGCCTGGCGTTATTGGCGGATGCTGCCGGCCAAGGGACGCATGGGGATTTTCTTTGGCAACTGGTACAGCCAGATGCTGCAGGGGCGCGTTCATGGCCAGATCAAGGACCCACGACTCGACCAGGCCATCAATGGCGCTGAACGGTTGGAGAAAATGCTCTGCGATGAAGGCGCGCTGATCTTCAAGTTCTGGTTTCACCTGTCCAAGAAACAGATGAAAGCCCGGCTCAAGGGGCTCAAGGACGACCCGCTGCACAGCTGGCGCATCAGCCCGCTGGACTGGCAGCAGTCCCAGACCTACGACAAGTTCGTCAAATACGGTGAGCGGGTCCTGCGCCGCACCAGTCGAGACTACGCCCCGTGGCATGTGATCGAAGGCATGGACAGTTATTATCGAAGCCTTACGGTCGGACGGATCCTGCTTGACGGGATGCGCCAGGCCTTGCACCGCTCGAGGATCAAAGCGGAAAAGGTCAATGTGGCGCCACTGCCGCCGCTGGACGACCAGGTCACGCTGCTGGACAGCCTGGACATGACCCTGCGTCTGGACAAGGCCGATTACGAAGAACAACTGATCGCCGAGCAGGCGCGTTTTTCCGGCCTGTTGCGCGATAAACGCATGCGCCGCCATGCCCTGGTGGCCGTGTTTGAAGGCAACGATGCGGCGGGCAAGGGTGGGGCGATCCGGCGGGTCGCGGCAGCGCTCGACCCGCGCCAGTACAGCATCGTACCGATTGCCGCACCCACCGAGGAAGAGCGCGCCCATCCCTACATGTGGCGGTTCTGGCGGCATATCCCGGCGCGGGGCAAGTTCACCGTGTTCGATCGCTCCTGGTACGGCCGGGTGCTGGTGGAGCGGGTCGAAGGTTTTTGCAGCAAGGCCGACTGGCTGCGGGCCTACGGCGAGATCAACGATTTCGAGGAGCAGATTGCCGACGCCGGAGTCGTGGTCGTCAAGTTCTGGCTGGCCATCGACAAGGAGACTCAACTGGAGCGCTTCCAGGAACGCGAGGAAATTCCTTTCAAACGTTTCAAGATCACCGAGGACGACTGGCGCAACCGTGACAAATGGGATGCCTACCGGGCGGCGGTGTGCGACATGGTCGACCGCACCAGCACCGAGATTTCTCCCTGGACCCTGGTGGAGGCCAACGACAAGCGCTGGGCGCGGGTCAAGGTGTTGCGCACGCTTAATGAAGCGCTGGAGGAGGCCTTCGAGCGCTCGGCAAAGCAGGCTCGCAAGGCGAGCAAGGGCAAATAGTGGGCGATGGGAACGCATACGCGGGGTGAATGATCGTCGCGGTCGGTTATGCAGTGGATTTATGCTCAATTGACTCCTAACCGACAATAACAATTGAGGTACAGCCATGCGTGAAGTGGTGATCGTCGACAGCGTGCGGACCGGCCTGGCCAAGTCTTTTCGCGGCAAGTTCAACATGACCCGTCCGGACGACATGGCGGCTCATTGTGTCGATGCATTGTTGGCGCGCAACGGGATCGATCCGGCCAGCGTCGAGGACTGCATCGTCGGCGCCGGTTCGAACGAGGGCGCCCAGGGCTATAACATCGGCCGTAACGTGGCGGTGCTTTCGCAATTGGGCATCGGCACCGCCGGCATGACCCTCAACCGCTTCTGCTCCTCGGGCCTGCAAGCCATCGCCATCGCCGCCAACCAGATCGCCTCCGGTTGCAGCGAGATCATTGTTGCCGGTGGCGTGGAATCCATCAGCCTGACAATGAAAAGCGTCAATACCGATCACCTGATCAACCCGCTGCTCAAGGAGCAAGTGCCGGGGATTTATTTCCCCATGGGCCAGACCGCCGAGATCGTCGCCCGCCGTTATCAGGTCAGCCGTGAAGAACAGGACCGCTACGCCTTACAGAGCCAGCAGCGTACTGCCCAGGCCCAGGCGGCCGGGCTGTTCGACGACGAGATCGTGCCGATGGCGGTCAAGTACAAGGTCGAGGACAAGAACACCGGTGCGGTGCAGATTCTCGACGGCGTGGTTGATCGCGACGATTGCAACCGCCCCGACACCACCTATGAAAGTCTGGCGGGCTTGAAGCCGGTGTTCGCCGAAGACGGCTCGGTGACGGCAGGCAACTCGTCACAGTTGTCCGACGGGGCTTCGATGACCCTGGTGATGAGCCTGGAAAAAGCCCTGGCCCTGGGACTCAAGCCCAAGGCGTTTTTCCGTGGCTTTACCGTGGCCGGTTGCGCGCCGGACGAAATGGGCATCGGTCCGGTGTTTTCGGTGCCCAAACTGCTCAAGGCCAAGGGCTTGCATATCGATGATATCGACTTGTGGGAACTCAACGAAGCCTTCGCATCCCAGTGTCTCTACAGTCGTAACCGGCTGGAAATCGATAACGAGAAGTACAACGTCAATGGCGGTTCGATTTCCATTGGCCACCCGTTCGGCATGACCGGTTCGCGCCAGGTCGGCCATCTGGTGCGCGAACTGCAACGGCGCAGCCTGCGCTACGGCATCGTGACGATGTGCGTGGGCGGCGGGATGGGGGCGACGGGGTTGTTTGAGGCGGTGAGATAACCGGGCGCTGACAGTTAGCGAGATGATTACTTGTGGCGAGGGGATTTATCCCCGCTGGGTTGCGCAGCAACCCTAAAATCTACAACCGAGGTATATCAGGCTGACAGAGTGGTTTGCTTTGGGGCTGCTTTGCAGCCCAGCGGGGATAAATCCCCTCGCCACAAGGGGGGCTGCGTCAGCTGCGCTAGCTGGCAACCTGGGTCAGTTGCTGCATCCGCGCGATATACGCTTTTATCTCCCGTTCTGCCGCCTCGCGGCTGGCGAACGGGCCTTCCTGCGTGCCTTCTCGGGTATTGAAATAAAACTCGCCGTTTACCCGGCAGATCCGGTCGCTGCGAAAAATCGTCGTAGGGGCGGGATCCTGGGCGCGTTTGCCAAACATGGCGGTCTCCAAAGGCAGCGGGGCAATGTCATTTGAGCTTATGCGCAGTCCTTGATTTGCGCCTGGCCAGGCGATCGACGGCAACGACCCGTACAGTCCCATGGACGTCCACGGCCTAACTGTCCCTGTGTCCTGAAGCGATCCGCGCCTAGAATGGGGGCTCTTTGTCTTGAGCTGCGAGGGTTGCATGCACATATCGTCCGGTCGCTGGGTCTACGGCCTGTTCCTTGCCCTGCTGACCGCCCTGCTGTGGGGCATCCTGCCGATCAAGCTCAAGCAAGTGCTGCAGGTGATGGATCCGGTCACCGTGACCTGGTTTCGCTTGCTGGTGTCCGGTGGCTTGCTGTTCATCTACCTGACGGCCACTGGCCGTTTGCCCAGTCGCAAGGTGTTGGGCCCCCGGGGCGGCTGGCTGGTGGCGATGGCGGTGTTGGGGCTGGTCGGCAACTACGTGCTGTACCTGATGGGCCTCAATCGCTTGAGCCCCGGCACCGCGCAACTGGTGGTGCAGATGGGGCCGATCATGTTGCTGGTGGCCAGCCTGTTTGTGTTCAAGGAGCGTTTCAGTGTAGGGCAGGGCATCGGCCTGCTGGTGTTGTTGATCGGCTTCACGCTGTTTTTCAACCAGCGCCTCGGCGAGCTGCTGACTTCCCTGAGCGACTACACCGCCGGGGTCTTGATGGTGTTGCTGGCGTCGACGGTCTGGACCTTCTATGCCCTGGGCCAGAAGCAACTGCTGACGGTGTGGAATTCGTTGCAGGTGATGATGGTGATCTACCTGTTCTGCGCGCTGCTGCTCACGCCCTGGGTACATCCGCTGGAGGCGCTGCAACTGAGCCCGTTGCAAGGCTGGCTACTGCTTGCTTGCTGCCTCAATACCCTGATTGCCTACGGCGCCTTTGCCGAGGCCCTGGCTCACTGGGAAGCGTCGCGGGTCAGCGCGACCCTGGCGATCACGCCGTTGGTGACCTTCGCCGCGGTGGCGTTGGCAGCCTGGTGGTGGCCTGACTACGTGCATGCCGAGCAGATCAATCTGTTGGGGTATGGCGGGGCGGTGCTGGTGGTGTTGGGATCGGCATTGGTTGCCCTCGGGCCGTCGCTGATTGCCGGGCTCAGGGCCCGGCGTGAGCGACTGGCTGTCGGGCGATGACCGCGACCACAAAAAGAACCGCTCTTTTGTGGGAGCGAGCCTGCTCGCGATAGCGGTCTGGTCGTCGATAATGTCGAGCCGACCGGCCTCATCGCGAGCAGGCTCGCTCCCACAGGTGGGTTGTGTTGAGCGCACGCTTTGCGTCCAACCAAGCACACATCTCAACCCTGGCTTCCGGCCTCCAGCATATTCTCCGGCCGCACCCAGGCATCGAACTCTTCGTCGGTCAGATACCCCAACTGCAAGGCCGCTTCGCGCAGGGTCAGCCCTTCGCCGTAGGCTTTCTTGGCGATTTCGGCGGATTTGTCATAGCCGATGTGTGTGTTCAGGGCGGTGACCAGCATCAAGCCACGTTCCAGATGCGCCGCCATCTGCTCGGCATCCGGTTCGAGCCCGGCGATGCAGTGCTGCTGGAAATTGCTGCAGCCATCGGCCAGCAGACGGATCGACTGCAACAGGTTGTGAATGATCACCGGCTTGAACACGTTCAATTGCAAATGACCCTGGCTGGCGGCGAAACCGATGGTCACGTCGTTGCCCATGACCTGGCAGGCCAGCATCGACAAGGCCTCGCACTGGGTCGGGTTGACCTTGCCGGGCATGATGGAGCTGCCCGGTTCATTGGCCGGCAACTTCACTTCGGCGAAGCCGGCCCGTGGCCCGGAACCCAGCAGGCGCAGGTCATTGGCAATCTTCATCAGGGTCACAGCCAGGGTTTTCAGCGCGCCGGACAAGGTGGTCAGGGGCTCATGGCCGGCCAACGCCGCGAACTTGTTTGGCGCGGTGACGAAGGGCAGGCCAGACAGCGCCGCCAGTTCAGCGGCGATCGCCTCACCGAAGCCGTGGGGCGAATTGAGCCCGGTGCCCACTGCCGTACCGCCCTGGGCAAGTTCGCAAACCGCCGGTAGAGCCGCACGGATCGCCCGTTCGGCGTAATCGAGTTGAGCGATGAAGGCTGACAACTCTTGGCCGAAGGTGATCGGCGTGGCATCCATCATGTGGGTGCGGCCGGTCTTGACCAGTTTCATGTGGCGCGCCGCCAATTCCGCCAGTGCGCCGGACAACTCGGCGATCGCCGGCAGCAATTGCTGATGGACCGCCTGGATGGCGGCGATGTGCATGGCGGTGGGGAAGCAGTCGTTGGAGCTCTGGGAGCGGTTGACGTGATCGTTCGGGTGCACCGGGCTCTTGCCGCCGCGGGGATTGCCCGCCAGCTCGTTGGAGCGCCCGGCGATCACTTCGTTGACGTTCATGTTGCTCTGGGTTCCGCTGCCGGTCTGCCAGACCACCAGCGGGAATTGGTCGTCATGCTGGCCGGCCAGGACTTCGTCGGCGGCCTGTTCGATCAGGCGCGCGATGTCGGCAGGCAAGTCGCCATTGCGGTCATTGACCCGCGCGGCGGCTTTCTTGATCAGCGCCAGGGCGTGCAGCACCGACAGCGGCATGCGTTCGTTGCCAATGGCAAAGTTGATCAGGGAGCGCTGCGTCTGGGCGCCCCAGTAGGCTTCATCCGGGACTTCAACCTGGCCAAGGCTGTCGGTTTCGATACGGCTCATCGGGTCAAACTCCTGTAGGTCTGAATGCGCAGTTTAGGCCCTGAAGGGCGACACGGGTTCCCTCAATCATTTTTCGATCGTTTCGGCCCGTCAATCGGACGCGCAGAGCAATGGGGTTGAGGGCCGGCGTTTATTAGGCGCAGAATGATCGCCCTTGGGGTTTTACCTCGCCTGTAGAAAAGGAAACTCGATGACCCGTCTTCGTGCCATCTGTACCGCAGTTGCTCTGGTGTGTGCCAGCAGTCCTGTTTTTGCCGATACCGCCAGCCACAACGCAAGTGCCGAAGAGTTCCTGACCCTGGCGCACGCCGACAAACTGGGTACCCCGGTGTACATGCAAGTGCAGCAGATGTTTGCCCAGCGCTTTGAGCAGACCAAGGCTCCCGAGTCGAAAAAAGCCACCCTCGAAACCTACCAGGCCAAGGCCAACGCCGCACTGGACCAGGCCATCGGCTGGAAGAAGCTCAAGCCGGACATGGTCAAGCTTTACACCTCCAACTTCAGCGAGCCGGAACTCAAGGAACTGGTGTCCTTCTACCGTTCGCCCCTGGGCAAGAAAGTCCTGGAAAAAATGCCCCAGCTGACCCAGCAATCGGCCCAGTTGACCCAGGCCAAGCTGGAAAGCGCGGTGCCGGTGGTCAACAAGCTGCTGGCGGACATGACCGCCGAGCTTGAGCCCAAAGCCGCCCCTGCCAAGAAAAAGCCGTAAGCGGAGCCCGGTATGAGCATGCAACAACGCATCGAATCGACGCTCGGGCTGTTGCAGCCCGAGCACCTGCAAGTGCTGGATGAAAGCCACATGCACAGCCGTGGGTTACAGACCCACTTCAAGGCCGTGGTGGTCAGTCACCAGTTCGAGGGGCTCAATCGCGTCAAGCGTCATCAGAAGGTCTACGGCACGCTGGGCGAGCTGATGGGTGAGTTCCATGCGTTGGCGCTGCACACCTATACCCCCGAGGAATGGGCGCAGATCGATACAGCCCCGGCTTCGCCGACTTGTGCCGGTGGCAGCAAGCACTGATCTGCAGAGAATGACTGCTGTTGTGGCTGTTGTCGCTGCACTCCTGCAACCCGTCTGTTTTTTGTTAGAATCCGCAACGCGCCTCACGGGGCGCGTTTTTTTTCGCATCCGGTTCACCCTTTGCGAGGGTAGCCACCTGGAGAAATACCCATGACACCATCCATTGTCGTGGCGGCACTGTATAAGTTCGTCACCCTTGAAGATTACGTCGAGCTGCGTGAGCCATTGCTCAAGGCCATGCTCGACAACGGCATCAAAGGCACGCTGCTGATCGCCGAAGAAGGCATCAACGGCACCGTTTCCGGCACTCGCGAAGGCATCGACGGATTGCTGGCCTGGCTCAAGAACGACCCGCGCATGATCGACATCGACCACAAAGAGTCGTACTGCGATGAGCAGCCGTTCTATCGCACCAAGGTCAAGCTCAAGAAGGAAATCGTCACCCTCGGCGTCGAAGGCGTGGACCCCAACAAACAGGTTGGCACTTATGTCGAACCGCAGGACTGGAACGCACTGATCAGCGATCCGGAAGTCTTGCTGATCGACACGCGTAACGACTACGAAGTGTCCATCGGCACCTTTGAAGGCGCGATCGACCCCAAGACCACCAGCTTTCGCGAGTTCCCCGAGTACATCAAAGCCAACTTCGACCCGGCCAGGCACAAGAAAGTCGCGATGTTCTGCACCGGTGGCATTCGCTGCGAAAAAGCTTCCAGCTACATGCTCGGCCAGGGTTTCGACGAGGTCTATCACCTCAAGGGTGGCATCCTGAAGTACCTTGAAGAGGTGCCTCAGGAAGAAACCAAATGGCGCGGCGACTGCTTCGTGTTCGATAACCGCGTGACCGTTCGCCATGACCTTAGCGAAGGCGACTACGATCAGTGTCATGCCTGTCGTACACCGGTGAGCGTAGAAGACCGTGCTTCGGAGCACTACGTGCCAGGCATCAGTTGCCCGCATTGCTGGGACAAGCTGAGCGAGAAGACCCGGCGCAGCGCCATCGACCGGCAAAAGCAGATCGAACTGGCCAAGGCCCGCAACATGCCGCATCCGATCGGCTACAACTATAAGCAATCACCTTCCGAGGCTTGAACCATGGCGCCACGCCTGCTCTATGTGATGGACCCGATGTGTTCCTGGTGCTGGGGTTTTGCGCCGGTTGCCGAGGCACTGGTCGAGCAGGCGCAGGCCGCCGGGGTAGAACTGCACCTGGTGGTGGGCGGTTTGCGCACCGGCAGCGGTTCGGCCCTGGAGCCGACCACCCGACGCTACATCCTCGAGCATTGGCAGGCCGTCACCCAGGCCACCGGCCAGACGTTCAAGCTTGAAGGGGCGCTGCCGGACGGTTTTGTCTATGACACCGAACCGGCCTGCCGGGCACTGGTGACGGCCCGTGGCCTGGCGCCGGACCTGGCCTGGAAGCTGTTGAAGCTGATCCAGCAGGCGTTTTATGTCGAGGGTCGTGATGTGACCCACGCCAGCGTCCTGGTGGAACTGGCCGAACAGGCTGGACTGCCACGCATCGAGTTCGCCGCAGCCTTTGACCGCGCCGAGCAACATGCGGCCACTGCCGCGGATTTCACCTGGGTGCAGGATCTTGGCATCGCGGGTTTTCCTACGCTGCTGGCCGAGCGTGACGGTCAATTGGCTTTGCTTACCAACGGCTACCAGCCCCTGAGCCAGTTGTCTCCACTGTTGGGCCGCTGGCTGGAGCGCGCGGCCTGTGCCTGACCGGGCGGATGACGCATCCCCTGGGCAGCGCGTCGACGGTTTGAGCTGGGCAGAAATCCGCCGTCTGGCCCTTAAACACAAGAAAGCCCTGTGGATCGCCAACGGCGTGGCCGTGCTGGCGACGCTGTGCAGCGTACCGATCCCGCTGCTGCTGCCGCTTTTAGTGGACGAAGTGCTGCTGGGCCAGGGCGACGCGGCGTTGAAGGTCATGAACCATGCGTTGCCCAGCGGCTGGCAAAGCGCGGCCGGTTATATTGGCCTGATGCTGGTGGTGACCCTGGTCCTGCGATGCGGCGCTTTGCTGTTCAACGTGCTGCAGGCGCGATTGTTCGCCAGGCTGGCGAAGGACATCGTCTATCGCATTCGCGTCAGGTTGATCGAACGGCTCAAACGTATTTCCCTGGGCGAGTACGAAAGCCTGGGCAGCGGTACCGTGACCACGCACCTGGTCACCGACCTGGACACCCTGGACAAATTCGTCGGCGAAACCCTCAGTCGTTTCCTGGTGGCGATGCTGACACTGGTGGGCACTGCCGGCATCCTGGTGTGGATGCACTGGCAACTGGCGCTGCTGATCCTGTTGTTCAACCCGTTGGTGATCTACGCCACGGTCCAGTTGGGCAAACGGGTCAAGCACCTCAAGAAGCTGGAGAATGACAGCACCTCGCGCTTCACCCAGGCCCTGACCGAAACCCTGGATGCCATCCAGGAGGTGCGTGCCGGCAACCGCCAGGGTTATTTCCTGGGTCGATTGGGGACACGGGCCAGGGAGGTCCGTGATTACGCAGTGAGCTCACAGTGGAAAACCGATGCCTCGAACCGCGCCAGCGGTTTGCTGTTTCAGTTTGGTATCGATATTTTCCGCGCAGCGGCGATGCTCACCGTGCTGTTCTCCGACCTCTCCATCGGCCAGATGCTGGCGGTGTTCAGCTACCTGTGGTTCATGATCGGACCGGTGGAGCAACTGCTTAATCTGCAGTACGCGTTTTATGCCGCCGGGGGCGCATTGTCGCGGATCAACGAGTTGTTGGCCCGTGCCGACGAACCGCAATACACCGGCAGTGTTAACCCGTTCCAGGGGCGTGCCACCGTGGGTATCGAAGTTCAGGGGCTGAGTTTCGGCTACGGCGACGAACTGGTGCTGAACCAGATGAACCTGTCGATTGCCCCCGGTGAGAAAGTCGCGATTGTCGGGGCCAGCGGGGGTGGCAAAAGTACCTTGGTCCAGTTGCTGTTGGGGCTGTACACGCCGCTGGCCGGGACTATCCGTTTCGGCGGTTCGACTCAGCAGGAAATCGGCCTGGAAACCGTGCGCGACAATGTTGCCGTGGTCCTGCAGCATCCCGCGCTGTTCAACGACACGGTACGGGCCAACCTGACCATGGGCCGCGAGCGCACGGATGAGGCCTGCTGGCAGGCACTGGAAATCGCCCAACTGCACCAGACGATCATAAGTTTGCCCAACGGTCTGGACAGCATCGTCGGCCGTTCCGGCGTGCGTCTGTCCGGCGGGCAGCGCCAGCGCCTGGCCATTGCCCGGATGGTACTGGCCGAGCCCAAGGTGGTGATCCTCGACGAGGCGACGTCGGCGCTGGACGCCGCCACCGAGTACAACCTGCACCAGGCGCTGGCGCGGTTCTTGAGCAACCGTACCACCTTGATCATCGCGCACCGGTTGTCGGCCGTGAAGCAGGCCGACCGGGTGCTGGTGTTCGACGGCGGACAAATCGCCGAGGATGGCGACCATCAGCAACTGATTGCTGACGGTGGTTTATACGCCAAGCTCTACGGGCATCTGCAGCAGCATTGATCGCCAGGGATCAATCGGATTCGGTTGAAGAGCTCATTTCAGTTGCCGGACGCTTACGGCGCTGTCCCCAGATGACGTTCAACGCAGCGGCTCCGCGCTCATGACCGAACTCCTTCATGACAATCGCGCAGGATTCGCAGGGAGGCAGGGTGGTGGCAAGCGTGATCGACTTGATGTCTTCAGGGTTTGGATACTTTTCGCTGATGTAGGCAATCAGTTTGCTTTCACTGTCCGCAGAGGTCACTCGACTGAGCCTGTCCGAGGTGCCCGGAGCATCCATCAGATGAGGGATGGCGAGCAATTTTCCATCGGCGCTCAGAGTGAGGGAGGCAGGGTCAATCGCGTTCCTGATGCCATCAACATTGAAGTAAGTGGCATCTTTGACGTTGACTTGCGTATAGCCACTGTGGGATTTGAACAGCGGCAGGTGCCGGGTGTAGTCCTCGATTCCGGAAACACTGACATATATTTCGTTGTTTCCGGATGCCGTGATGACGTGGGCAAAAGCTATGTTCTTTTGATTTTTGGTCGGAAGGGTTTTTTGCAGTTCTCGCATGGCGTCATTGATGGTCACCGCTCGGGTGGTGGATTGAGACGGGCCGGCAATGGCCGGCGATGTAAAAAGCGCGTTGAAGATGCTTGCGGTTGATTTTTGTATGGCTTCGGGCGCTTGTGTGGTGGGTTGCCACACGGCTGCTCCGTTAGGCAAATCAGAGACAATCATTCTGGTGCGACGATCGAATAACACCGCCTCGGCGGGGTAGGTACTGACTTTCAACCACTTCATATTGGAGGGTGGATGGCTCGGTGCGCCAATGGGTATCGAAATTTCATCGATCTTGTCCAGTGCCCGTTCGACCTGGTCTTTGCCGTAGATTCGCGCGGCGTTGTTGGCGTTCAACGAACCGATATAAACCCGTTGCAGCTCCTCTCCCAAAGAGCCGGGCGTCAGGTCGCTTGGGCCAAGCCTTTTCAGGCTCAGAGCAGCCTCGACACTCTCAGTGGAGAGCAATCTGGTCATGTAATAATCATCCGTGTTCAAGCGGGTGAATATGTACGTGAACTGCTCATCGATCGAGGGAATGATGAGCGCGCCGGTTTGATGGATATCGTCAATTTTTTCTGCCGAACCGGTTACTTTGATGCCACCGTACAGACCGGTTTGAAATTCCAGGGTCGCCGTAATGGTTTCTCTGGGGATGGGGATTCTGCTGGAGAGACCGATCCATTGCGGTTTGCCTTTGTAGGTGTTGAGCTTGCCGTCCTTGAGTTCATAGATTTTCCCTTCGAAGGCGAGCAGGGCGCGATCGTTGGGATGCTTGGGCGTGGAGGGATAAAACGTTGCGTCACCAAACCAGGGCGCCCAGCTTAACTCAGTGCTGAATTCTCCGGCGGGTGGGCGCTCGGCAGGTTTGTCTTGCACTACATACCTGGTTTTGCACACCTCATCCGGCGCACGACGAACACGGCACGCCAGTTTCCTGAAGGGTGGATTGTCATCCGGGTGGCTGATGCGACGCAGGGTTCCGGCCTTCAAACGATAGGGCACGCCATCCACATAGAAGAGGCGGCTGCCATCGGCTTCAAGCACTTCTAGTACCCGGGCATTTTCCGGTAACTCAACGAGGGTCTCGGTGTCGGTTTGCGCCCGTGTGTTGAAGTGGGAGCGGCCCGGTGACACGTCAGCACCCAGCCCAGGGCCGTAAGGCCTGGACGATAAAGGGTCAATCAAACGGTAATCGGCGCTGCCTGTGGCTGTGGTGTTGCGCACAGGAACATCGTCAACTCCGCGCACCGTGCTCAACTGGTCATTCATTGTCAGTGGACGCCAGCGGCCCGGGTCCGTGGCTTGGGCCATGCCTTGGACGAAATCGTATTGGCCGGCGCGCCCGGACAACGTCTTGAGACTCAGATAGCCCTTTTTACTGAACCTGTACACGCTCTGGCTGCCTGCCCGTAGCAAGGACGCAATGCCGTCGAGCGGGTTCAGGGTGGCGTTGAGCAAACTACCTGTCAGCGTTGCAAAGGCAGGCAGTGCTTTGCCAATGCTCAACTTGCCCGCGGCGCTGACCAACTTCAGCGAGCCTGACGCAAACTTGCCCATGGGTCGGGCGAATGCAACAAAATCTGTGAACAGGCCAAAGGCTCCACTCACCAGGCGATCACGGTCCCCCGAAGCCAAGTCTTCGATACTGCCCCAGAAGGGCACAAACATTTTGAGGATTTCCAGGTTTTTTTCACGCCTGGCCTTTTGACGGTCGAATTCGGTTTTGCCATAACAACTGTCGTAGAGCTGTTTTTCGTCAACGAAAAGCAGCTTCTCGCAAATGTACCGGGCCAGGTCCAGGGTGACTTTCGACTCCAATGTCCGCGGTAGAGTGTGGTTGGCGTCGCTATTGTTCGATTCGCCGAACGTGCCGCCAAGTGGGTCCAGGATGGCTTGGCATTCTTTGTGAGCGCCGGGGAGGGTGCCTTTTACGTGGGCATCCCAATCGAACGGAAGGGTTTTATGGCGAAGAACATCCACACTCACTGCCGAGCCGTGGCTGATTCTCCACTTTTCGATTTTGCGCTCTGCGCCAATATGGTGTGGCTGAATATCTGGGCGTGGGCGGATCACCCCAGCCCGCGGGAGCAGTTCGTAGTACGAGGTTTTGCGCTGGCTCGTCGTTTCCAGAATGAAGCCATTACGCGCGCGCAGGGGCAGCGTCTTATCTTCGGATTCATTGTTTGCTTCAATGCCCGTGGTTTCTTTTCTGAGGGTGTAGACCTTTGTCACGCCGTACTCCAGGGCTTGGCGATCAGCCAGGGGTAGGGATGCGAGCAGGTGGGTGATCAACGTGCGATAGGAACTTCTGATGAAGCTGAGGTAGATGTCGAAATGGGTTTTGAACGTTTGCTCGATATCGGTGAGCTTCCTGTCCTGCTGGGCAATAGCGCTAAAGCCGGGCCCGGCAAAGTTAGTCTGTAGGGTCGTATCGTGGTCGATCTTGAACCAGACATCGGTGATGACTTTTCCATCGGGCCGGGTGACGAACCATTTATGCTCAGTGAGTTGGCCGGCTGCATACACATCCACGAATGTGTAGGTTTGGGGGGCGAGTCTTGCGATGGGGCCGCTGAGCCGAGTCACGGGAGCGGCATAAGTGCTGGCCTCCTTCACCAGCTTCCTGCCATCCGTCACGAACCGGCCGTCTGCGAAGAGCTTCGCCATTTTAAGCCTGGCGATGTTCAGCCTCTCGGGGGGGCGGCTATCCAGCCAGTTGACCGCCCGGGTCATGCTATCGATGGTGAAGTCGAGCTTTTCTGCAGCAGTCTGTATGTCCTGCAGGGTGTAGTGTCCGTCGGCCTTATGGGCAACCAGGCCGTTTGTCACGGCCCATTCCAGCATGGGTTTCAATCTGGTCAGGGTGACCAGTTTCAGGTCATCAGCCGTGGCTTCACTGGCGTATTGGCCAGGGAAGTCGACCAGTTGCTGGAAACTCAGTCTTTGCAGCAATGTCGGGTCGATCGCGTCAGCCAGATACACACCATGAGCAAAATTTACCCAAACGGTAGAGCTTCGGTAAGGCAGTTGCGACGGTATATCGTGAATCTGGAAGTGCGGCGGGAACAAGGGTTGATAAAGACGCGCGAGCAGAATGGATTCGTTCACTGACGCGGCGCGTTTTGAAGACAGCAGATGCACCTCGAACTCGGCCCGAATCTGCCCATAGCTTTTCCCCCAGTTGGACGAACGTTGCCACGGGTAACCGGCGATACTGTCCGGGCTCTCGTTTTGCCCGTTTTCAAGCCAAAGACGAATGGCGTGGGCGAGCAGCTTGGTGCATATCCCTGCAGCCGTGTCCTCACCGGGTCTGCCGCCAAACCAGCCCAGCACTTGCAATAACCTGGTTGCCAGCTGCCGGGCGTTCGTCGATTGCAGAATAGCCTCCAGATACGCCGAAGGCTTCGCCCGGATTTGCGTCGTCGTCAATGTGTCGATATCCGAAGCGCCGAGGTAGGCCAGCAATGGGGTGTGCGGCGTAGGCAGGAATTGACGCACTGTGTCAGTGATCAGGTTCTCAGTGTGGGGGCTCAGGGCGTCGATGTTTATTCCATGTCCAAGCCCCAGCGTGTGGTGAGCGCGTTTCTCTTCCAGCGCATTCATCGTGGCGTGGCGTTGCTCGGTGTTTTGCCGATTGCATGGGGTAATACCGTAAAACCAGGTCATTCGTGCAAATGTTACTTGGCCGTCGAAACGAATTTGCCCGCCTAATAGTCGAGCAGTTTTTTCAATCTTTGCACGCAGCCCGTTCCAAGAGGGGTCGTTGTTCAGTGGAATCTGAATGGTGGTTTCTCTGTTTCTTGACAGTGTCTCGTAGAGGGCTTTGCCGTCTTTTAAAGTGACGATCAAGTGGTAATGAGGGGCGCTTAGCGTTTTGCACAACGCCTGATAGTTTTTATCCTGGATGAGCGTGTGCAGTGCTCGTTGTCCGGTTTCATTTTCCAACGCCATGGGTGAACAAAGCCTGGGCTTGACCAGGCTGTCGGCCAACGTCTGCAGCGGTATCTGATGGTTTCGAACGAGCGATAGCATGGCCTCGTAATCGCCCAGCAAACCCTGATGTTTCTCGGCATAAGAGGGTGTCGGGCTCAGACTCGTTGAAAGGCCGGGGGCGGCGGTAGATTGCATATGAAGGTTTCCTGGTGATTAACGAACGTTTCTCTACGCGCCTCGATAAAGTGCAAGGTCTAGAGAAGTTCCGTATCAAAACAGTCCAGGCAAACCCGGGGTGGTAGATATGTATGGGGTGCAGGAAAGTTGTAACGGCGTTTGGCAATTACCAGGGCTTTATCACCGCTGTTGTCTCAGGCATCCAGGGGCATGGGGTGTCAAATAGTGTCCGGCCTCTTGCGGGGAGCTGCTACGCCTCCTAGTCTTGCGGGAATGAGCGGTCTGAATGCTGATCGCCTACGCCTATGCAAGGGATCTCATGACTCAAGCGCGGACTCTCGGAACCCCCCGGTTGTTGGGCATCGTCTGGCCTTTTATCGCCGTCGTCCTGTTTCAGGCATTGTTGGGGGGTGTCAGTCTTTACGTGTTGTCTGCGGTGCGCGGCTACGTGGCGGGAGAAAGCCTTTGGTCCAAGGGGCAGAAAGACGCCATTTACTACCTCAATCTTTATGCCGACAGTCGTGACGAAACAATCTTTCAGAAGTACCAGCGGGCTATCGCCGTACCTGAGGGTGGGCATGAGCTGCGGGTGGCCCTGGACCGTCAGCCGCCGGATCTGGAGGCGGCACGGGCGGGAATCCTCAAGGGCGGCAACCACCCGGACGACGTGTCCAGTCTGATCTGGCTCTACCTGAATTTTCGGCACTTCAGTTACCTGGAAGAGGCTATCGATCTCTGGACGGTGGGCGACGGCTACCTGATTGAACTGGATGACGTCGCCCGCCAGATGCACAGTCGGATTACCGCAGGTCAGGCTTCTGAGGCCGATATTCGTGGCTGGAAGGCGAAAATCTTTGCCATCAACGATTCCGTCACCCCGGCAGCCAAAGCTTTCAGCGATGCGCTGGGGGAGGGGTCGCGCTTCATCCTGCGCCTGTTGCTGGTGACCAACTTCGCCACCGCACTGGGGTTGATCGTGCTGGCGCTGTTGCGCACGCATAAACTGCTGGCCCAGCGGCAGGTCTTCGCCAATGCCCTGCAACTGGAAAAGGAGCGGGCGCAGATCACCTTGCAGTCCATTGGCGACGGCGTGATCACCACCGATGTGGAAGGGGCAATCGCCTACATGAACCCCGCCGCCGAAGCGATGACTCACTGGAAGGCCGAGCACGCCACGGGATTGCCTCTGGCCGCCCTGTTCAATTTGCTCGATGACAACGCCCAGAGTGAAGGGCTGACCCTGATCGAGCATATTCTCAGCGGCCGGCTCGGTGGCGGCAGCGAGCATTCCAAACTGATCCAGCGCCTGGATGGCAGCACTGTGTCCGTCACGCTCGTAGGTGCGCCGATCCGCCACGCCGGCAAGGTCAGCGGAGCGGTGCTGGTGTTGCACGACATGACCCAGGAACGCCAATACATCGCCAACCTGTCGTGGCAAGCCACCCATGATGCGCTGACCGGCCTGGCCAATCGCCGGGAATTCGAATATCGCCTTGAGCAAGCCTTGCACAATCTGACGCGCCAGGTGGGGCGCCATGCATTGATGTTCCTCGACCTGGACCAATTCAAGCTGGTCAATGACACCTGTGGTCATGCCGCCGGTGACGAACTGTTGCGGCATATATGCGCACTGTTGCAATCGGGGCTGCGGGAAAACGACACCCTGGCCCGACTGGGGGGCGATGAGTTCGGTATCTTGCTGGAGAACTGCTCGCCGGAGGCCGCGGAAAAGATCGCCGAAGGGCTGCGCCAGACCGTACAGAACCTGCATTTTGTCTGGAAGGGCCGGCCATTCGTGACCACCGTTAGCATCGGTCTGGTGCATATCGCCCAAAGCCCGACGACGCTGGAGGCGTCCCTGCGTGCCGCCGATATGGCCTGTTACATGGCCAAGGAAAAGGGCCGCAATCGCGTCCAGGTCTATCACGCCGACGACTCGGAGCTGTCCCTGCGCTTTGGCGAGATGGCTTGGGTCCAGCGCTTGCACATGGCTCTGGAGGAGAATCGCTTCTGTCTTTATGCCCAGGAAATTGCCGCGCTGGGTCCGGGCGACCATGGCGGCGGGCATATCGAGATCCTGTTGCGCCTGCATGATGAAGCCGGAAGGATGATTCTGCCGGACAGTTTCATTCCTGCGGCAGAACGCTATGGCTTGATGACTTCCCTGGATCGCTGGGTGGTGGAAAACGTCTTCAAGATCATCCGCCAGTGCCTGAACGATTCGCGACAGGGACCGATGGCCATGTGTGCGATTAATCTGTCAGGCACAACTATCGGAGATCAGGCATTCCTTGATTTCCTGCGTAAACAGTTCGCGGCCTACTCGATTCCACCAGAAATGATTTGTTTTGAAATAACCGAGACCAGTGCTATTTCGAATTTGGGCAGCGCCATCCGCTTTATCAATGAACTCAAGAGCTTGGGTTGTTACTTTTCGCTCGATGACTTTTGTGCCGGAATGTCTTCATTCGCTTACCTGAAACATTTACCTGTAGACTTCCTGAAGATCGACGGGAGTTTCGTAAAGGATATGCTGGACGACCCGATTAACCGTGCAATGGTCGAGGTGATCAATCACATCGGCCACGTCATGGGTAAGCGCACGATTGCCGAGTTTGTTGAAACTACCCAGATCGAGCAGGCGTTGCTGGAGATTGGGGTGGACTACGCTCAAGGGTATGTGATTGAACGCCCGCAGTTGTTTACCTGTGATACGTTGCAATGCAGGCCGGCCCGGCCGCAGCCGCTGTTATTCAAGGCCCCCGGCACGTTCCGCTGAACCTCTTGTTGATCCGGAAAAAATCACAATCAAAAGGAGCCCGACAGTGATCGACACATTCAACCGAACAGGCCCGCTCATGGACGCCACAAGCTATCCGAAATGGGCACAACAGCTCATTACCGATTGCAGCGAGAGCAAGCGCCGGGTTGTCGAACACGAGCTGTATCAACGCATGCGCGATAACAAGCTCAGTGCCAAGACCATGCGCCACTACCTTATTGGTGGTTGGCCGGTCGTTGAACAGTTCGCCTTATACATGGCACAGAACCTCACCAAGACACGCTTTGCCCGCCATCCCGGCGAGGACATGGCGCGTCGCTGGCTGATGCGCAACATTCGTGTCGAACTCAACCATGCCGATTACTGGGTCAACTGGAGCGCCGCCCATGGCGTGACCCTGGAAGATCTGCAGGCGCAGCAAGTGCCACCCGAACTCCATGCGCTGAGCCACTGGTGCTGGCATACGAGTTCTTCGGACTCGCTGATCGTGGCCATCGCCGCGACCAACTATGCCATCGAGGGGGCAACCGGGGAGTGGTCGGCACTGGTGTGTTCCAGCGGTATCTACGCGGCGGCTTTCGCCGAGGAAGACCGCAAGCGAGCCATGAAGTGGCTGAAGATGCACGCCCAGTACGATGATGCCCATCCCTGGGAAGCCCTGGAAATCATCTGCACCCTGGCGGGCATGAACCCGAGCAAGGCCTTGCAGATCGAACTGCGCCAGGCTGTCTGCAAGAGCTACGACTACATGTACCTCTTCCTGGAGCGCTGCATGCAACTGGAGCAATCGGAATCGGTGGGGAAAACCTCATCGCCCCGTGAGCGCCTGGCACTGGCCGGAAGCTGATATCCGATAGCCAGCCCATGTGGGAGCGAGCGTGCTCGCGAAGGGGTCAGGACAGTCAACGGGGAGGTTGATTGCCTGATCGCCATCGCGAGCACGCTCGCTCCCACATTTTTCGACGGTGTTCACAGAATCTGTCATTGCTGGCTTTCAACCCGCCATCGCCAGCCGGTTGCGGCCCTCGCGCTTGGCCACGTACAACGCGTTGTCGGCCCTGCGCAGCAGGCTTTCGACTGACTCACCCGGCAGCAGCGTCGCGCAACCCAGGCTGACCGTCAGTTCGATCCGCGTACCTGCGGCAAAATAATCCTGCGCCTGGGCGGCATGACGCAGTCGTTCTCCGACCAAGGCCGCGGCGTCCCTGCTGGTGTTCGAGAGCAGAATCAGGAATTCTTCGCCGCCGAACCTGAACACCATGTCCACATTGCGCAGCTGATTCTTGATGGCCTCGGCTACGCCCTTCAACACCTCATCGCCGATACCGTGCCCATGACTGTCGTTGACGCGCTTGAAATGATCGATGTCCAGCATCAACAGTGACAGCGGTTGCAAATGACGCTTGGCCATATCAATTTCACGGATCAGCGTCTGGTCCATGGCGATGCGGTTGCCGGTGCCGGTCAGTGGGTCACGCAGGGCACTTTGGGTCGCAGCGCGGTAGAGCAGAGCATTGCGCAACGGAAACAGCAGCGTCGACAACACAGATTCAAGGTCGGCTTGTTCGGTCTCGGTGAAGCGTTGATTGCGGCGAAACACCAGCTCGCCCAAATACTCGCTTTCATGGCTGAGGTTGTAGGTGAGGGTGTGATGCCCGCGTTGCCCCAGCTCCAGGCGCAGATCGCTGGGGCTGTGGCGGTAGATCAGCGCGTCCAGCGGCACCAGCCGCTGAACCTCACGAAAAAACAGCCCCAGGATCCGTTGCGGCTCCAGGCTGGTTTGCAATTGCTGGCTCAGCTGCTGACGCAACTGCGAAAGATTGACAGAGCGTGCCACCAGCGGTGACGGCTGGCCAAAGCCCAGGCGCTGCAGTTTGGCGCTGTCGAAATCAATCGCGTTGATCTGGGTTGGCGTTTTCATATGGCGTGAGCCCCTAAGCAAATCTGTCCTGACAGGTTGGGTGAGGCGGCTTTGGGCGGCGCGTCGTACTGGTCCTTCAGTCCCGTAGGACATCTGATTTGAGTTTAGTCCGCTTTACCTGGCAGGCATAAGTCTCATCTCAACATCCATTACCCGCCGAACATGGCGTGTTTGAGGATCTTTAGAGCGAAAGTCGTGCCATTCGGTTCAGTAGAATAAAAACCGATTGTAAATCAATGTATTGACTACAAACGGCGAGCGCGTCGTCGGCATGGGGCGACATGGACTTGGCGGTTCGCCTGGCTACGTATCGGGCGCAGGGACGTCGCGACGGTAAACCGACGCGACGCGAAGGTGAACAATTATTGGGCGTTGAACGCCTGACCGTTGACGCCTGTGCTATCCGGCCCCATGAGGTACAGGTAGACCGGCATGATTTCTTCAGGCGTAGGGTTGTTGAGCGGATTTTCCCCCGGATAGGCCTGGGCGCGCATGCTGGTGCGGGTGGCGCCGGGGTTGATGCTGTTGGCGCGCATGGGTGCGACGGTCTCGACTTCGTCGGCCAGGGTTTGCATCAGCCCCTCGGTGGCAAACTTGGAGACGCCATAAGCCCCCCAGTAAGCCCGTCCCTTACGCCCGACGCTGCTGGAGGTGAACACCACGGACGCGTCCTTGGACAGCTTGAGCAGCGGCAGCAAGGTGCTGGTGAGCATGAACATGGCGTTGACGTTCACCTGCATCACCCGCATGAAGTTCTCGCCGGACAACTGCTCCAGCGGCGTACGCGGGCCGATGATCGAGGCGTTGTGCAGCAGGCCGTCCAGATGGCCGAATTCGGTTTCAATCATCGCCGCCAGTTCATCGTACTGATGGGGCAGGGCGGTTTCGAGGTTGAACGGGATTACCACCGGCTGTGGATGCCCGGCCGCTTCGATTTCATCGTAGACCTGGGTCAGGTTGGCTTCGGTCTTGCCCAGCAGCAATACAGTAGCGCCGTGGGCGGCATAGGCCTTGGCGGCTGCGGCGCCGATGCCGCGACCAGCGCCGGTGACCAGGATGACCCGGCCATTGAGCAGGTCGGGGCGGGCGGAATACTCAAACATAAAAAAACCTCAACAATTAAAGCAGCACGGTTCCTGTGGCACAGAACTGTCATGGCGAGTGAGCTTTTGTGGCGAGGGAGCTTGCTCCCGCTCGGCGGCGAAGCCGTCGCCAGCTGACTCAGGGACCGCTTCGCGGTCCAGCGGGAGCAAGCTCCCTCGCCACAAGAGCGGTCAGCTCAGCAACTGCACAGCGCGTTATCCAGCACTTCACGCAGCGCCGAGGGGTGATCGATCACCACATCCGCGCCCCAATGGTTCGGGTTGTCGTCTGGGTGAATGTAGCCGTAGGTCACCGCGCAGGTCCTGGTGCCGGCGCTGCGGCCAGACTCGATGTCCCGCAGGTCGTCGCCTACGAACAATACGCTGGCCGGATCCAGGTCGAGCATCTTGCACGCCAGGGTCAGCGGTTCGGGGTCCGGCTTGCTGTTCTTTACATGGTCGGGGCAGATCAGCACTTTCGAGCGTTCGGCCAGGCCTAGCTGCTGCATGATCGGCTCGGCAAAGCGCACCGGTTTGTTGGTGACCACCCCCCAGATCAGGTTGGCGGCCTCAATGTCGGCCAGCACCTGGGCCATGCCGTCAAACAGGTGGCTGTGCACCGCGCAGCCCTTGAGGTAGCGGTCGAGGAATTCCTGGCGCAGTTCCTCGAAACCCGGCGACTCCGGGTCCATGGAGAAGGTCACCGCGACCATCGCCCGGGCGCCCCCGGAAATCTCGTCGCGAATATGCTGCGTGTTCATCGGTGGCAGGCCACGGTCGGCACGCATGGCCTGGCAGATGGCGATGAAGTCCGGCGCGGTGTCGAGCAGCGTGCCGTCCATGTCGAAGAGAACCGCTTTGAGACGCATCGACTTACTCCTCGCGCAAGGTCTGGATCATGTAGTTGACATCAACGTCGGCGGCCAGCTTGTAGTGCTTGGTCAGCGGGTTGTACGTCAGGCCGATGATGTCCTTGACGGTCAGCCCGGCCATGCGGCTCCAGGCCCCCAGCTCCGAAGGGCGGATGAATTTCTTGAAGTCGTGAGTGCCACGTGGCAACAGCTTCATGATGTATTCGGCGCCGATGATGGCGAACAAGTAGGCCTTCGGATTGCGGTTGATGGTGGAGAAGAACACCTGGCCACCGGGCTTGACCATGCGAAAGCACGCACGGATGACCGATGATGGATCCGGTACGTGTTCAAGCATTTCCAGGCAAGTGACCACATCGAACTGCTCGGGCATTTCCTCGGCCAGGGCTTCGGCGGTGGTCTGCCGGTATTCCACGCTGACGCCGGATTCCAGTTGATGCAGTTGCGCAACCGCCAGCGGTGCTTCGCCCATGTCGATGCCCATCACCGTCGCTCCGCGCTGGGCCATGGCTTCGCTGAGGATGCCGCCGCCGCAGCCGACATCGAGCACCTTCTTGCCAGCCAGACTGACTCGCTCGTCAATCCAGTTGACCCGCAGCGGGTTGATATCGTGCAGCGGTTTGAATTCGCTTTCACGGTCCCACCAGCGATGGGCCAGGGCTTCGAATTTGGCGATTTCAGCGTGGTCGACGTTGCTCATGTGCAGATCCTCGAAAAACTTGAAAAATCGTAGGGCCCGAGCCGTGGCTCAAGGGACCTGGTTATTCGTTGTGGCCGCTGATGCGACGACCCCATGCCTGTGCCGTGGCACTGAGCTGCGATTCGTCCAGGCGGGTCAGGCGGCCGTCCTCAAGCAAGGGCTTGCCGGCCACCCACAGATGTTTCACGCAGTCGCGACCGGTGGCGTAGATCAGTTGCGACACCGGGTCATAGACCGGCTGCTGGGCCAGTCCCGACAAGTCAAAGGCCACCAGGTCGGCGGCCTTGCCGACTTCCAGCGAGCCGACCGTCGCTTCGATGCCCAGTGCCCGGGCGCCATTGAGCGTGGCCATGCGCAACGCCCGGTGGGCGTCCAGGGCCGTGGCCGAACCGGCGACGGCCTTGGCCAGCAATGCGGCGGTACGCGTCTCGCCCAACAGGTCCAGATCGTTGTTGCTCGCCGCCCCGTCAGTGCCGACCGCGACATTGACCCCGGCCTGCCACAAGCGCTCCACCGGGCAGAACCCGCTGGCCAGCTTCATGTTCGATTCCGGGCAGTGGATCACGCTACAGTTGCTTTCTACCAGCAACGCCTGGTCTTCATCGCTGACCTGAGTCATGTGCACCGCCTGAAAGCGTGGCCCCAGCAGGCCCAGGCGCCCCAGCCGGGCCATGGGTCGCTCACCGGTGTTATCCACAGCCTGCTGTACTTCGAACGCGGTTTCGTGAACATGCATATGAATGGCCGCGTCCAGTTCTTCGGCGATCACCCGGATTTTTTCCAGGTTCTCGTCGCCGACGGTGTAGGGCGCATGGGGGCCGAATGCCACTTTGATTCGTGGATGATGCTTGAGGTCGCCAAACAATTCGATGCCCTGACGAATGGCATCGTCGGCGCTGGCGGCACCGGGGATCGGAAAATCGAGGATCGGAATGGCGATTTGTGCGCGGATACCGCTGTTATGCACACGCTCGCTGGCAACCTTGGGGTAGAAATACATGTCCGAGAAACACGTGATGCCGCCCTTGAGCTGCTCGGCGATCGCCAGGTCAGTGCCGTCGCGAACAAAATCTTCGTCGACCCATTTACCCTCGGCCGGCCAGATGTGTTGTTCAAGCCAGGTCATCAAGGGCAGGTCGTCGGCCAGCCCGCGGAACAGGGTCATCGCCGCATGGCCGTGGGCGTTGATCAATCCGGGGCTCAGGAGCATGCCCGGCAGTTCGCGGACCTGGGCTGAGTCACACTTCAGGGCTTCTGCCCGTGGACCGATGAACACAATGCAGCCGTCGCGGATGCCCAGGCCATGATCCTTGAGCACGACACCGGCGGGTTCGACAGGCACCAACCAGGTCGGCAGCAGTAATAAGTCGAGCGCAACGGCAGGCTTGGGCATCGTGGAACGGTTCCATGGCGTATAAAGGATGGCGAAGTATACCCGAGCGTCTTCGCGGAGGGATCGCTATAATCGGCGGCTTTTGTTCATGAGTGCGGGGTGTGGGATGCGCGATCGACTGTTGGCTGCGGAGAAGGTGAAGGCCATCGATTGGCGTGATGGCGCCCTCTATCTGTTGGATCAGCGTATTTTGCCGTTCGAGGAAACCTGGATCGCCTATACCTCGGCGGCCGGCGTGGCCGAGGCCATTCGCTCGATGGTGGTGCGGGGCGCGCCGGCCATCGGCATCAGTGCGGCCTATGGCGTGGTGCTGGCAGCGCGGGCGCGGGTGGCCGAGGGCGGGGACTGGCAGGCGGCGCTGGAAGCTGATTTTGCCCTGCTGGCCAACTCGCGGCCGACAGCGGTGAACCTGTTTTGGGCGCTTGACCGGATGCGCGACCGGCTGGGGCGCTTGAAAGAGCATGCCGAACCGCTGGCTGCCCTTGAGGCCGAAGCCATCGCCATCCATGAAAGCGACCGCGAAGCCAACCTGACCATGGCTCAGTTGGGTGTCGACCTGATCCGCAAGCATCAGGGCAACGCCCAGGCCATCCTGACCCATTGCAATACCGGCGCCCTGGCCACCGGCGGCTTTGGCACGGCCCTTGGCGTGATCCGGGGGGCGTTCCTCGAGGGCATGGTCGAGCGCGTCTACGCCGACGAAACCCGTCCGTGGCTGCAAGGCTCGCGCCTCACCGCGTGGGAGTTGGCCAATGAAGGCATCCCGGTGACCCTCAATGCCGATTCCGCCGCCGCCCACATCATGAAGACCAAGGGCGTGACCTGGGTCATCGTCGGCGCCGACCGCATCACGGCCAATGGCGACGTGGCGAACAAGATCGGCACCTATCAACTGGCGGTCTGCGCCATGCACCATGGCGTGCGCTTCATGGTGGTGGCGCCGAGTTCGACCATCGACATGAACTTGGCCAGCGGCGAAGACATTCCGATTGAAGAGCGCGACGGGCGCGAACTGCTGGAGGTTGGCGGCAAGCGGGTCGGGGCGGAGGTGGATGCCTTCAACCCGGTGTTCGACGTCACCCCGGCGGACCTGATCGACGCCATTGTCACCGAGAAAGGCATCGTCGAGCGCCCGGATACGGCGAAGATGGCGCAGTTGATGTGTCGCAAGCGGTTGCACTGAAGGCTTTGAGTGGCGGGTCTGCCGCTATCGCGAGCGGGCTCGCTCCCACATTGGATCGGTGTTGTGGCCGGAATCTTCGGCATACACAGATCCCCCGTGGGAGCGAGCCCGCTCGCGATGAGGCCCTGAAAGTCAGCAAATGAGCCTGAATTGAACCTCAAATCTGCTTTCGGCAAGCCTCTAAGCCCCTCTCGTCCCATATCAGCCTGTCACCGGTCAACTAACTATGCTCCATGCGCATCAGGGGGATAGGTGCGTGGCGGCTCTTGTGATAACATCCGGCGGTTTCCAGGGCTGCCTCACGAGGTGGCCTTTACTGCGCAGATCCATGGCATAACTCGTTGATTTGTCGTAAGTCGCTGCATGGCACTTGTTCTGCAGCGGCGAGCTTCGTTCGTCCCATCTGGATGTGACGAGGTTTCACCAGAAAAAGGAATCAGGCTTCTCATGGGCGAACTGGCCAAAGAAATCCTCCCGGTCAATATCGAAGACGAGCTGAAACAGTCCTACCTCGACTACGCAATGAGCGTAATCGTCGGGCGGGCGCTGCCGGATGCGCGCGATGGCTTGAAGCCCGTGCACCGGCGCGTGCTGTTCGCGATGAGCGAGCTGGGCAACGACTTCAACAAGCCGTACAAGAAATCAGCCCGTGTCGTCGGTGACGTGATCGGTAAGTATCACCCCCACGGTGACACCGCCGTGTACGACACCATCGTCCGGATGGCCCAGCCATTCTCCCTGCGCTACTTGCTGGTAGACGGCCAGGGCAACTTCGGTTCCGTGGACGGCGACAACGCCGCGGCCATGCGATACACCGAAGTGCGCATGACCAAGCTGGCCCACGAACTGCTGGCCGACCTGCATAAGGAAACCGTGGACTGGGTGCCGAACTACGACGGCACCGAAATGATCCCGGCGGTCATGCCGACCCGTATCCCGAACCTGCTGGTCAACGGCTCCAGCGGTATCGCCGTGGGCATGGCGACCAACATCCCGCCGCACAACCTCGGTGAAGTCATCGACGGTTGCCTGGCCCTCATCGACAATCCCGAGCTGACGGTCGATGAGTTGATGCAGTACATCCCTGGTCCTGACTTCCCGACCGCTGCGATCATCAACGGTCGCGCCGGTATCATCGAAGCCTACCGCACCGGTCGCGGCCGCATTTACATGCGCGCCCGCTCGACCATCGAAGACATCGACAAGGTCGGTGGTCGCCAGCAGATCGTCATCACCGAACTCCCATACCAGCTGAACAAGGCCCGTCTGATCGAGAAGATCGCCGAGCTGGTGAAAGAGAAGAAGCTTGAAGGCATCACCGAGCTGCGGGACGAGTCCGACAAGGACGGCATGCGCGTCGTGATCGAACTGCGTCGCGGCGAAGTGCCCGAGGTGATCCTCAACAACCTCTATGCCCAGACCCAGCTGCAAGCGGTGTTCGGCATCAACATCGTGGCGCTGATCGACGGCCGTCCGAGGATCCTGAACCTCAAGGATCTGCTGGAAGCCTTCGTGCGTCACCGTCGCGAAGTGGTCACCCGCCGCACCGTGTTCGAGCTGCGCAAGGCCCGCGAGCGTGGTCATATCCTCGAAGGCCAGGCCGTTGCCCTGTCGAACATCGACCCGGTCATCGCTCTGATCAAGGCCTCGCCAACCCCGTCGGAAGCCAAGGAAGCGCTGATCAGCACGCCTTGGGAATCCACCGCGGTAGTGGCGATGGTCGAGCGTGCCGGCGCCGACTCGTGCCGTCCGGAAAACCTCGACCCGCAATACGGCCTGCGCGATGGCAAGTACTTCCTGTCCCCGGAACAGGCGCAAGCCATCCTGGAACTGCGTCTGCACCGCCTGACCGGCCTGGAACACGAGAAGCTGCTGGCTGAATACCAGGAAATCCTCAACCAGATCGGCGAGCTGATCCGCATCCTCAACAGCGCCACGCGCCTGATGGAAGTGATCCGCGAAGAATTGGAAGTGATCCGCGCCGAATACGGCGACGTGCGCCGCACCGAGATTCTCGATGCGCGCCTGGACCTGACCCTGGGTGACATGATCCCGGAAGAAGAGCGCGTGGTGACCATTTCCCACGGCGGCTACGCCAAGACCCAGCCGTTGGCCGCCTACCAGGCCCAGCGTCGCGGCGGCAAAGGCAAGTCGGCCACAGGCGTCAAGGACGAGGACTACATCGCTCACCTGCTGGTTGCCAACAGTCACACCACGCTGTTGCTGTTCTCCAGCAAGGGCAAGGTGTACTGGCTCAAGACCTACGAAATCCCCGAAGCGTCTCGTGCCGCCCGTGGTCGTCCGCTGGTCAACCTGCTGCCGCTCGATAGCGATGAGTACATCACTACCATGCTGCCAGTGGAGGAATACACCGAAGGTCACTACATCTTCATGGCCACCGCCAAGGGCACCGTGAAGAAGACTCCGCTGGAATCCTTCAGTCGTCAGCGCAGTGTCGGCCTGATCGCCCTGGAGCTGGACGAAGGTGACGTGCTGATTTCCGCTGCCATCACCGACGGTGAGCGTGAGGTCATGCTGTTCTCCGACGGCGGCAAGGTTACCCGTTTCAAGGAATCCGACGTTCGCGCCATGGGCCGTACCGCCCGCGGTGTGCGCGGCATGCGCCTGCCGGAAGGTCAGAAGCTGATTTCCATGCTGATCCCCGAAGAAGGCAGCCAGATCCTCACCGCTTCGGCGCGTGGTTATGGCAAGCGCACGGCCATCAGCGAATTCCCTGAGTACAAGCGTGGCGGCCAGGGCGTGATCGCCATGGTCAGCAACGACCGTAACGGTCGTCTGGTCGGCGCTGTCCAGGTGCTCGATGGCGAGGAGATCATGTTGATCTCCGACCAGGGCACCTTGGTGCGCACGCGGGTGGCCGAAGTGTCGAGCCTGGGTCGTAACACCCAGGGTGTGACGCTGATCAAGCTGGCCAGCGACGAAACGCTGGTCGGGCTTGAGCGGGTGCAGGAGCCATCGGAAGTCGAAGGCGAGGAGCTGGAAGGCGAGGAGGGCGTGGCGTTCGACGGCACTCTTGCTACCGACGTTGACGACATGACCGGCGACCAACCGCTCGACGCTGCCGCAGACGAAGAAGAACCGCAGGACTAAGCGGACATGCGGGGGGCGGATGAAGATTCGCCCCCTTGTTGTTTGTCCCGTTTGAAAATTTGCGACACTGCACATGACGCGCAACTGTGGGAGCGAGCTTGCTCGCGATTTCGGTGGATCAGCAGCATTGATATTGACTGACACACTGCAATCGCGAGCAAGCTCGCTCCCACATTGGGCCCTATGTGCAGAACACAAGATTGATGTGACCACCAGATCAGAGCGAGATTGGATGTGAGCAAGAGAGCCTATAACTTCTGTGCCGGCCCGGCGGCGCTTCCTGAAGCGGTCCTGAAGCGTGCCCAAGGTGAACTTCTCGACTGGCATGGCAAGGGCCTGTCCGTCATGGAAATGAGCCATCGCAGCGATGAGTTCGTGTCCATTGCCACCAAGGCCGAGCAGGACTTGCGTGATCTGCTGAACATCCCCTCCAACTACAAGGTGCTGTTCCTGCAGGGCGGCGCCAGCCAGCAGTTTGCGCAGATCCCGCTGAACCTGCTGCCTGAAAGCGGCAAGGCCGACTACATCGACACCGGGATCTGGTCGCAGAAAGCCATCGAAGAAGCCTCGCGCTACGGCCACGTCAATGTCGCGGCCACTGCCAAGCCCTACGACTATTTCGCCATTCCCGGCCAGAACGAGTGGAACCTGTCCAAGGACGCGGCCTACGTTCATTACGCGCCGAACGAAACCATCGGCGGCCTGGAATTCAACTGGATTCCGGAAACCGGCGACGTGCCATTGGTGGCTGACATGTCTTCGGACATCCTCTCGCGCCCTGTGGATATCTCCCGTTTCGGCATGATCTACGCCGGCGCCCAGAAGAACATCGGTCCCAGCGGCATCCTGATCAGCATCATTCGCGAAGACCTGCTGGGGCGCGCCCGTTCCTTGTGCCCGACCATGCTCAACTACAAGGTCGCCGCCGACAACGGCTCGATGTACAACACCCCGCCGACCCTGGCCTGGTACCTGTCCGGCCTGGTATTCGAGTGGCTCAAAGAGCAGGGCGGTGTCGAGGCCATCGGCAAGCTCAACGAAGTGAAGCAGCGCACGCTCTATGACTTCATTGACGCCAGCGGCCTCTACAGTAACCCGATCAACAAGACTGATCGTTCGTGGATGAACGTACCGTTCCGCCTGGCCGACGATCGTCTCGATAAGCCGTTCCTGGCCGGTGCTGACGAGCGCGGGCTGCTGAACCTCAAGGGTCACCGTTCGGTCGGCGGCATGCGCGCTTCCATCTACAACGCCGTCGATATCAACGCGGTCAATGCGTTGATTTCCTACATGGCAGAGTTCGAGAAGGAACATGGTTGATGTCTGAGCAAGAACTCAAGGCGCTGCGCCTGCGCATCGATGCCCTGGACGAAAAGGTCCTGGAGCTGATCAGCGAGCGCGCGCGCTGCGCCCAGGAAGTGGCGCGGGTGAAAATGGCCTCCCTGGCCGAAGGCGAAGTGCCGGTGTTCTATCGCCCGGAGCGTGAAGCGCAGGTACTCAAGCGTGTCATGGAGCGCAACAAGGGGCCTCTGGGCAACGAAGAAATGGCGCGGTTGTTCCGCGAGATCATGTCTTCGTGCCTGGCCCTCGAGCAGCCTCTGAAAGTCGCTTACCTGGGCCCTGAAGGCACCTTCACCCAGGCGGCCGCCATGAAGCATTTCGGCCACGCCGTGATCAGCAAGCCGATGGCGGCCATCGACGAAGTCTTCCGTGAAGTGGCGGCGGGCGCGGTGAACTTCGGCGTGGTGCCGGTGGAAAACTCCACCGAAGGCGCGGTCAACCACACGCTGGACAGTTTCCTTGAGCACGACATGGTGATCTGCGGCGAAGTCGAGCTACGCATCCACCATCACCTGCTGGTGGGGGAGAACACCAAGACCGACAGTATCAGCCGGATCTACTCCCACGCCCAGTCACTGGCCCAGTGCCGCAAGTGGCTGGATGCCCACTACCCGAATGTCGAGCGCGTGGCGGTCTCCAGCAACGCCGAGGCGGCCAAGCGGGTCAAGGGTGAATGGAACTCGGCGGCGATTGCCGGCGACATGGCGGCCGGCCTCTACGGCCTGACCCGCCTGGCGGAAAAAATCGAGGATCGCCCGGACAACTCCACGCGATTCCTGATGATTGGCAGCCAGGAAGTGCCGCCGACCGGCGACGACAAGACGTCGATCATCGTCTCCATGAGCAACAAGCCCGGCGCGCTCCATGAGCTGCTGGTGCCGTTCCATGACAATGGCATCGATCTGACACGGATCGAGACCCGTCCGTCGCGCAGCGGTAAATGGACCTACGTGTTTTTCATCGATTTTGTCGGCCACCACCGCGATCCACTGGTAAAAGGTGTGCTGGAAAAAATCAGTCAGGAAGCAGTGGCACTCAAGGTGCTGGGTTCCTACCCCAAAGCAGTTCTTTAAGGGCGGATAGCTAATGAGTGGCAACTTCCTCGCTCTGGCTCAGCCAGGCGTGCAACAACTCTCGCCTTACGTTCCAGGCAAGCCGGTGGACGAATTGGCCCGTGAGCTTGATCTGGACCCGGCCAGCATCGTCAAGCTGGCAAGCAACGAAAACCCTTTGGGGGCGAGCCCCAAGGCGCTGGAGGCGATCCGGGACGAGCTGGCCGAGCTGACTCGTTATCCCGACGGTAACGGTTTCGCCCTCAAGAGCCTGCTGGCCGAGCGCTGTGGCGTGGAGTTGAGCCAGGTCACCCTGGGCAACGGTTCCAATGACATTCTCGAGCTGGTGGCGCGTGCCTACCTGGCGCCAGGTCTCAATGCCGTGTTCAGCGAGCATGCGTTTGCGGTCTACCCGATCGCCACCCAGGCCGTCGGCGCCGACGCCCATGTGGTGCCGGCCAAGGATTGGGGGCACGACCTGCCGGCCATGCTAGCGGCCATCGACGCCAACACGCGGGTCGTCTTCATCGCCAACCCAAACAACCCGACCGGCACCTGGTTCGACGCCCAGGCGTTGGACGACTTCCTGCAGGACGTGCCCGAGCACGTGCTGGTGGTGCTGGATGAGGCCTACATCGAATACGCCGAAGGCAGCGATTTGCCCGATGGCCTGGATTTTCTCGCCGCCTACCCGAACCTGCTGGTCTCGCGCACGTTCTCCAAGGCCTATGGCCTGGCGTCTTTGCGGGTTGGCTATGGCTTGTCCACCGCCGTGGTGGCCGATGTGCTCAACCGCGTGCGTCAGCCATTCAACGTCAACAGCTTTGCCTTGGCCGCTGCCTGCGCTGCGCTCGGGGACGACGCCTACCTGGCCGAAAGTCGCCGCCTGAACGAGACTGGCATGCAGCAGTTGGAAGCCGGATTCCGCGAGCTGGGCCTGAGCTGGATTCCATCCAAAGGCAACTTCATCTGCGTCGACCTGGGCCGTGTCGCAGCCCCGGTGTTCCAGGGCTTGCTGCGCGAGGGTGTGATCGTGCGTCCGGTGGCCAACTACGGCATGCCGAACCACCTGCGCGTCACCATTGGCCTGCCGGCGGAAAACGGCCGCTTTCTCGAGGCGTTGAGCAAGGTTCTGGCTCGTGGTTGATGTCACTTCACTGCAACCTGCTGCACCTATGATCGGTCGCCTGGTGGTGGTCGGTCTGGGGTTGATCGGCGGCTCTTTCGCCAAAGGCCTGCGCGAAAGCGGTCTGTGTCGTGAAGTGGTGGGTGTCGATCTGGACCCGCAGTCGCGTCGGCTGGCGGTGGAACTGGGAGTGGTGGATCGCTGTGAGGACGACCTGGCGATTGCTTGCCAGGGTGCGGACGTGATCCAGTTGGCTGTGCCGATCCTGGCCATGGAGAAGCTGCTGGCACGCCTGGCGACCATGGACCTGGGGCAGGCGATTCTCACGGACGTCGGCAGTGCCAAGGGCAATGTCGTGCGGGCGGCCACCGAAGCCTTCGGCGGGATGCCGGCGCGCTTTGTGCCCGGTCATCCGATTGCCGGTTCCGAGCAGAGCGGGGTGGAAGCCTCCAACGCCGAACTGTTTCGTCGTCACAAAGTGATATTGACGCCTCTGGAGCAGACCGATCCGGCTGCGCTGGCAGTGGTGGATCGCCTGTGGCGCGAGCTGGGTGCGGACGTCGAGCACATGCAGGTCGAGCGCCACGATGAAGTATTGGCCGCCACCAGCCATTTGCCGCACCTGTTGGCGTTCGGTCTGGTGGATTCATTGGCCAAACGCAATGAAAATCTTGAGATCTTCCGTTACGCTGCCGGCGGTTTCCGCGATTTCACGAGAATCGCCGGTAGCGACCCGGTCATGTGGCACGACATCTTCCTCGCCAACCGCGAAGCTGTCCTGCGCACACTCGATACATTTCGCAGCGATCTCGACGCCTTGCGCGACGCGGTCGATGCAGGGGACGGGCACCAATTGCTGGGCGTTTTCACACGCGCCAGGGTGGCCCGCGAGCATTTCAGTAAAATCCTGGCCCGTCGGGCCTATGTGGACGCTATGAACTCCAACGATCTGATTTTCCTGGCACAACCTGGTGGCTCCCTGAGTGGGCGTATTCGTGTACCGGGCGATAAATCGATTTCCCACCGTTCGATCATGCTCGGCTCCCTGGCCGAAGGCGTGACCGAAGTGGAAGGCTTTCTCGAAGGTGAAGACGCCCTGGCGACGCTGCAAGCGTTCCGCGACATGGGCGTGGTCATCGAAGGCCCGCATCACGGTCGCGTGACCATTCATGGTGTCGGCCTGCACGGCCTCAAGCCGGCTCCGGGGCCGATCTACCTGGGCAACTCCGGCACGTCGATGCGCCTGCTGTCAGGCCTGCTGGCCGCCCAGGACTTCGACAGCACCCTGACCGGTGACGCTTCGCTGTCCAAGCGGCCGATGAATCGCGTGGCCAACCCCCTGCGGGAAATGGGTGCGGTGATCGAGACGGCGGCCGAAGGTCGTCCGCCAATGACCATTCGCGGTGGCAACAAGCTCAAGGGCCTGACCTACACCATGCCGATGGCCAGCGCCCAGGTGAAATCCTGCCTGCTGTTGGCCGGTCTCTATGCCGAAGGCAAGACCACTGTCACCGAGCCGGCCCCGACCCGCGACCACACCGAGCGCATGCTGCGCGGCTTCGGCTACCCGGTCACGGTCAACGGTGCCACGGCCTCCGTCGAGTCCGGCAGCAAACTGACCGCGACCCACATTGAGGTGCCGGGCGATATCTCGTCCTCGGCGTTCTTCCTGGTGGCCGCCTCGATTGCCGAAGGCTCCGAGCTGGTGCTCGAGCATGTGGGCATCAACCCGACCCGTACCGGTGTGATCGACATCCTGCGCCTGATGGGCGCTGACATCACTCTGGAAAACCAGCGTGAAGTGGGTGGCGAGCCGGTTGCAGACCTGCGCGTACGAGCAGCTGAACTCAAGGGTATCGAGATTCCCGAAGCGCTGGTGCCACTGGCCATTGACGAATTCCCGGTACTGTTCGTGGCGGCGGCCTGTGCCGAAGGGCGCACCGTGCTGACCGGCGCCGAAGAGCTTCGGGTCAAGGAATCGGATCGTATCCAGGTGATGGCTGACGGCCTGATCGCGTTGGGCGTGAAATGCCAGCCGACGCCGGACGGCATCATCATCGACGGCGGCCAGATCGGCGGCGGCGAAGTCCATGGTCACGGTGATCACCGTATCGCCATGGCCTTCAGTGTTGCGTCTTTGCGCGCCAGTGCGCCGATCCGCATCCATGATTGCGCCAACGTCGCGACGTCGTTCCCGAACTTCCTGGCACTGTGTGCCCAGGTCGGTATTCGAGTAGCACAAGAGGCACAGTCGTGAACATCAAGGCACCGGTTATCACCATCGATGGCCCAAGCGGTTCAGGCAAGGGCACCATCGCCGGAATACTGGCCAAACAACTGGGCTGGAACCTGCTCGATTCGGGTGCCTTGTATCGTCTGCTGGCGTTCGCCGCGGCCAATCATGGCGTCGATCTGACCAACGAAGAACTGCTCAAGGCCTTGGCTGCGCATCTGGATGTGCAGTTCATCGCGGCGACCGACGGTCAGCTGCAGCGCATCATTCTGGAGGGTGACGAAGTCAGCAATGTCATTCGTACCGAAAGCGTCGGGGCCGGGGCCTCCCAGGTCGCCGCACTGCCGGCGGTGCGCGAGGCGTTGCTGCAGCGCCAGCGCGCTTTCCAGGAGCCACCCGGATTGGTGGCCGATGGGCGCGACATGGGTACCGTGGTGTTTCCCGATGCCCCGCTGAAGATTTTCCTCACCGCCAGTGCCGAGGAGAGGGCTCGTCGCCGATATTTGCAGTTGAAGGGCAAAGGCGAGGATGTTAGTCTGTCGAGTCTGCTAGATGAGATCCGTGCACGCGACGAGCGTGACACCCAGCGCGCAGTAGCCCCGCTCAAGCCGGCGGCTGACGCGATACAGCTGGATTCCACGGAGTTGTCCATCGATCAGGTGTTGCAACGCATCATGAGCGAGATCGCCATTCGCGATATCGCCGGGTGACCAGGAAGCTCCGCAGGGGACCAGTCATAGTCCTGCGGTGCTTCTTTTATATGAAACTAACCCACACCGTCTGGGGTGTGGAGGCGGGCGTATTCTTCGCCCTAATCAACAGGAATTAAAATGAGCGAAAGCTTTGCGGAACTCTTTGAAGAAAGCCTGAAAACCCTGAACCTTCAGGCAGGCTCCATCATCACCGGTGTTATCGTTGATATCGATTACCAAGCTCGCTGGGTAACCGTTCACGCTGGTCTGAAGTCTGAAGCACTCATCCCGCTTGAGCAGTTCTACAACGACGCTGGCGAACTGAACATCAACGTCGGTGACGAAGTTCACGTTGCGCTGGACTCGGTTGAAGATGGCTTCGGTGAAACCAAGCTGTCCCGTGAAAAAGCCAAGCGCGCTGAATGCTGGATCGTTCTGGAAGCGGCTTTCGCAGCTGAGGAAGTGGTCAAGGGCGTTATCAACGGTAAGGTTAAAGGCGGCTTCACTGTCGACGTTAACGGCATCCGTGCGTTCCTGCCAGGTTCCCTGGTTGACGTCCGTCCAGTGCGCGACACCACGCACCTGGAAGGCAAAGAGCTGGAATTCAAGGTCATCAAGCTGGACCAGAAGCGCAACAACGTTGTCGTTTCCCGTCGCAGTGTCCTGGAAGCCGAGAACTCCGCCGAGCGTGAAGCTCTGCTGGAATCGCTGCAGGAAGGCCAGCAGGTCAAGGGTATCGTCAAGAACCTCACCGATTACGGCGCATTCGTCGATCTGGGTGGCGTCGATGGCCTGCTGCACATCACCGACATGGCCTGGAAGCGTATCAAGCATCCTTCGGAAATCGTCAACGTTGGCGACGAGATCGATGTCAAGGTTCTGAAGTACGATCGCGAGCGCAATCGTGTTTCCCTGGGCCTCAAGCAACTGGGTGAAGATCCATGGGTTGCTATCAAAGCCCGTTACCCAGAAAGCACCCGCGTCACCGCTCGTGTTACCAACCTCACCGACTACGGCTGCTTCGCTGAGCTGGAAGAAGGCGTTGAAGGTCTGGTACACGTTTCCGAAATGGACTGGACCAACAAGAACATCCACCCTTCGAAAGTCGTACAAGTCGGCGACGAAGTGGAAGTCATGGTTCTGGACATCGACGAAGAGCGTCGTCGTATCTCCCTGGGCATCAAGCAGTGCAAATCTAACCCATGGGAAGATTTCTCTGGCCAGTTCAACAAGGGCGATAAAATCTCCGGCACCATCAAGTCGATCACCGATTTCGGTATCTTCATTGGTCTGGACGGTGGCATCGACGGTCTGGTTCACCTGTCCGACATCTCCTGGAACGAAGTGGGCGAAGAAGCCGTACGCCGCTTCAAGAAGGGCGACGAGCTGGACACCGTTATCCTGTCGGTTGACCCAGAGCGCGAGCGCATCTCCCTGGGCATCAAGCAACTGGAAAGCGATCCGTTCTCCGAATACGTTCAAGAGAACGACAAAGGCGCAATCGTTAAGGGCATCGTGAAAGAAGTTGACGCTAAAGGCGCCATCATCACCCTGGCCGACGATATCGAAGCGACTCTGAAAGCCTCCGAAATCAGCCGTGACCGCGTTGAAGACGCGCGCAACGTTCTGAAAGAAGGCGAAGAAGTAGAAGCCAAGATCATCAGCGTTGACCGCAAGAGCCGCGTAATCCAGCTCTCCATCAAGTCGAAAGACGATGCTGAAGAGAAAGAAGCAATCCAGAGCCTGCGCGACAAGCCAGCTACCTCTGACATTGCTGCTGGTCCTACCACTCTGGGCGACCTGCTGCGTGCACAAATGGAAAAGCAGAACTGAGTTCTGTCAGACCATAGAAAAAGGGCGACTTCGGTCGCCCTTTTTTGTGGGCGCGATTCGGCAAAAACGGGCCTGTTTGTAAGTTGGCTCCTCTGTCTGACTCGGCAGTGAAACCAATCCTGCAACCAAACTGTCTCTTTCTTTAAGCAGATCAATCACCTATTCAGGGCTAGACTGCGGATGCTCCCCTGGGCCAATGTGGGAGCGAGCCTGCTCGCGATAGCGTCAGATCAAACACCACCCCGTCGGGTGCTGCATATTCAAGGAGATTAATGAACAGGCTCATCCTGGTATTCGCGGCATTGACCTTGGCAGGTTGTACCACAAGCGCCAAGACCCATGCGGTGCGTGGCGTCAGTGGCATCGAGGTCGATTGTTCCGGCCTGGGATCGGGCTGGGAGAAATGCCACAAGCGCGCTGCGAAAGAGTGCAAGGGCGCAGGGTACAAAGTCATCACTCGCTCCGATGATGCCAAGGATGAAGATCAATACCCATTCGGCTTCAATCCAGCAGGCTACCTGACCCGCACAATGTTGGTCATTTGTCGCTGAATGCGCTCAAGTGCAAGGCTTGTGCAGAAATGGGGCAAATACGACAGGGTGAAGATATGTCAAGACTTGGGCTGTTCAAAATCTTCCGGTCATGCTAAAACCTTTTCAAGCGATTTTCCTAGCTGCTTGAAAAAGAAGGGAAAAATATGACGAAGTCGGAGTTGATCGAACGAATTGTCACCCATCAAGGGCTACTCTCATCTAAAGATGTGGAGCTGGCCATCAAGACCATGCTTGAGCAAATGTCCCAGTGCCTGGCGACCGGAGACCGCATCGAGATCCGTGGCTTCGGCAGCTTCTCTCTCCATTACCGCGCCCCGCGGGTGGGCCGCAATCCTAAAACCGGTCAGTCCGTGAGCCTGGACGGTAAATTTGTCCCGCATTTCAAGCCGGGCAAGGAACTCAGGGATCGCGTCAATGAGGAGGAGGGGGATGACCTGTAAGGAGGCGTTTATGCAAGGGGAAATTCATGCGCAGCTTTAAACGTTTTGCCCTCGTCTTGCTCGCGTTGCTAGTGGCTGCAGTCATCGTTCTGTTTGTGCTTGAAAATACCCAACCTGTCGCGCTGTTGTTCCTGGGCTGGTCGGTTCCGCAACTTCCTGTTTCAGTTTGCGTGCTAGTGTCACTTCTCGCTGGTATGATGGTTGGCCCGTTGCTCGCGTGGTTCATGGGGGCGCGTAGGCGATTGAAATAAATGGATGCGTGGCCCAGCAGTCTTGGTAAGGATCACTGTCTACAATTTTTTCTGACTTTGGGTGCGTTTTGTTCGTATTTAATCTAACTCAGTTTGCCGCTCAGTCCGACGCGGCCTTGCCCGTCTTGCCTTTTGATGCGTTTGGTGTGTACACGAACGTGATGCCAAGCGAGGCTTTCCATGCAAAATGATCGTATTGATGCGCGTCGTGATGATGAAATTGATCTGATCGAACTTGTTCGGGGGCTCTGGGCACAAAAATGGCTCATTCTGGGTGTCTCTCTTCTAGTTACTGTTGGCGCTGGCTTTTATGCGTTTCTCAGTAAGCCTGTCTATGAAGCCAAGCTTTTTATTGTGCCGCCTACTCAGAATGATATTGCTGAGTTGAATTATGGTCGTGGGAAAAGTACGGAGCTGGATATTTATTCTATCCGACACGTTTATGATGTTTTTGCTCGCAATCTTCAGGCGGAGACGCTTCGTCAGAAGTTCTTTAATGAGGTTTACCTTCCTTCACTTGATGAGTCTAGGCGGAAGGGGACGCTTGATAGCTTGTACGATCGCTTCTCCCGAGATCTGGTAATAAAGGGGCCTGGTAAAGATACGCCTGACCGTTTCTCGATTGTCGTTCAAGGCGCAGATCCTGCTCAAGCCGCTGAGTGGGCGAAGAGCTATGTCCAGCGTGCTAGTCAGGCCGCTGAGTCTGAGTTGATTAAGAACGTCACGGCTGAAGCCTCGGTCAGGGCGCGTAACCTAGAGCAACGAATTGTCAGCTTGCGTGAGAATGCACAGCGCGTACGCGAGGACCGTATTCAACAGCTGCGCGAAGCGTTGAAGGTTGCTAAGTCCATTGGTCTGATTACCCCGGCAATTAACTCCACCGCCGCAGTAGATATCACCGTAGAAACTGGAAACAAAATGGACTACCAGCGGGGAAGTAAAGCGCTGGCGGCTGAGATTGATGCATTGGAGACTAGATCTTCCGATGATGCTTTTATTAAGGATTTGCGCTCGTTACAAATGAGGTACAGCTTTTATCGTAAATTAAATATCGACGCTGAAAGTATTGCGGTGTATCGGCAGGATGGTAGTGTTGAGGTGCCCGATAATCCGATAAAGCCTAAAAAGGGTTTGCTCCTAGTGTTGGGGTTCTTGGCGGGGTTGCTATTGGGAGGGTTTGTCGCATTGATCAGGTTTGTATTGAATCGCAATGCGGAAGAGCAACGTGGTGGCCAAACCAGTCTCGACTGAATGCCATTCACCGGCATGAATTATATAAAGTATAAGTGATCTCTGTTCGGTTTTATCGAGCCTGTCGGCATTAGGTATTATCCAGTGCAGGCAGGCTTTTTTGGTGCGCAAGAAAAGTTCAACGCGCTGTTGTCTAATTTTTATGTCACGCCCGGGCTAGCTTGGTGCCTCCCGACGGGGTTGGAGTTGGTGTGTGATCGTCTCGATGGTCATGTACAAAAAAGACGAACTGCTTGGCGAAAGCGGGCTCCGGCTAATATGGACATTGCCTGGATCGGACATCCAAGCTCGTATGTGGGTGACCCTAAAGCCATTTTGATCGAGAGCAGGCATAATACGCGTAGGCTGAGTGTGCCTTCTGAGTGGTTACTGGCCTGGGGCCAACTGGGTCACTGCATCATCGAGCAGGATGACAAGTTGATGGATGCCATCACTAACCAGAATGGATTGTGAAGCAGGTGATCACCTGGGATGAGAAAGGGAGGGAAATGCAAGCTAGGCCACGATACCCAAGCGCCTGATGACCCAGATTGACGCGGGTATCTTGTGCAGTGCAAGCCTCGTCAAGATTAGAGTGCGCAGTGCGCAAGACAACCTTGGCCGGCAAGGTTGCGAGTGCGTGTGTTCTATTATGCAAGCGTGAGCGCCTCGTGTGTTGACAGTTGCGGATAGGAACATCCCTCTTTCTGGGTGAAAAACGTCTGTGTCCTACACTGCGATCATGCTGGGATAGCTGCTGTGCATCTGGCCATGGACGGGATGAAAGGGGCATTTTGCTGGTCAGGTGCTCAATCGCCAACTAACCAATTGTACCGTTGGTGCCTGTTGTTGCAGCCTAATCAAGCAGTCATGAGAATGGAGGCGACAGATAGTTAAGTGATCGCTTTCTCATGAAAGCGACGGCGTAGTCTTGGGAGCGGCACCGTGTTAAGAATCAAACACAAGGATAAAAAGTGCTTTTTATGCGGCTGTTATCAGGTATGAACGTGAAAAGACCAATTTAATGCCTGTTCGAAATTTTTTACAGATTTCCAATGTTGCAATTCGTGGCGTGACGCTTGTCAGCAAATTTTTGCTGATTTTTTTTCTTGCCCGTTTTTTAGAACCGGCCGAGCTAGGTCTCTATGGCTTGTTGGCTGCGACCGTTGGTTATTCGCTGTATTTTCTCGGATTCGATTTTTATACCTATAGCACTCGTGAGCTGCTCAAGCGCGAGCGTCAGGAATGGGGGGGGTTACTCAAGGCGCAAGGGGTTTTGACCCTGGTGCTCTACGCCATTTTTTTACCGGTGCTGAGTCTGGTTTTTATCGAAGGCTTGCTCCCAATGAAGGTTGTCGGCTGGTTCTTCGTTTTGCTGATACTGGAACATCTGACTCAGGAATTGGGTCGCTTGCTGATTGCGATTTCGGATCAACTCTTTGCGAGCCTGATACTGTTTTTTCGCGCGGGGGTCTGGGCCGTCCTGATCACGGGGTTGATGTTCGTTGAACCTGATACGCGAAATCTGGACATGGTATTTGGAGCCTGGACGCTGGGATCGGCGACAGCGCTTTTTTTGGGTGTATACCGCGTCAAGCGCATGGGGCTATCTGGTTGGCGGCAAGATGTTGACTGGATCTGGATCATCAAGGGATTGAAGGTAGCGTCCGCGTTGCTGATTGCGACCTTGGCCATTCGGGGGGTCTTCACTCTGGATCGCTACTGGCTCCAGGACCTGGCGGGATTGGACGTGTTGGGGGCCTATGTCTTGTTCATGGGCGTCAGTATGGCGTTGATGTCATTTCTGGATGCTGGTGTATTTGCATTTACTTATCCAGGGCTGATCAGCGCCTACCAGCAGCGCGACCCAATCGGTTTTCATCGAGGTATACGCAGGTTGTTGCTGCAGACCGTTGGTCTTTGCGGCGCTTTTTCGGTAGTCGCACTGGTTACGATAGGCCCATTGCTGGCTTGGCTGGGCAAGCCGCTTTACAGTGAGCAGGAGGGGCTTTTCGTCTGGATCCTTCTTGCGACGGTTTTATACGCTGTTGGCATGATTCCCCACTTTGGGTTATATGCCCAAGGTCGTGATAAGCCGATCGTTCATAGCCACATAGCCAGTTTGATCATTTTCGTTCTGGCGACCTGGATTTTTGCGCAGGCTTGGCCTCTTCTTGCAGTACCGCTGGGGCTGTGCGTTAGCTTTTTTGTCGTTTTGTGCTGGAAATCGTGGAGCTTCTATCGCCTCACCCCCGCACCTTATCGTTTATTTCAATCCTGACTTCGTGCAGGAAGCAACCAAGGGACGCGTCAATGTTCACCAACAAAACCATTCTCATCACCGGCGGTACCGGCTCTTTTGGTAACACGTTTGTGCCGATGACCCTGGCCAAATACAACCCGAAAAAGATCATCATCTTTTCCCGAGATGAAATGAAGCAATGGGACATGGCGAAGAAATTCGAGGGTGATTCCCGCGTTCGATTCTTCATCGGCGACGTCCGCGACAAGGAGCGCTTGTACCGGGCTCTGGACGGTGTTGATTATGTGGTTCACGCAGCAGCGACCAAGATCGTGCCAACCGCGGAATACAACCCCTTCGAGTGCATCAAGACCAACATCAACGGCGCGATGAACCTGATCGATGCCTGCATCGACAAAGGCATCAAGCGAGTAGTTGCGTTGTCCACTGACAAGGCCAGCAGCCCGATCAACCTGTACGGCGCCACCAAGTTGGCGTCCGATAAGCTGTTTGTTGCCGGTAATTCCTACGCCGGCGGTCACGAAACCCGCATGGCAGTAGTACGTTATGGCAACGTGATGGGATCGCGTGGTTCAGTCATCCCTTTCTTCATGTCGATCAAGGACAAAGGTGAGTTACCGATCACCGATGAACGCATGACCCGTTTCATGATTTCCCTGGAAGAGGGCGTTGAGCTGGTTTGGCATGCCTTCGAAGACATGGAGGGCGGTGAGATATATGTTAAGAAAATCCCATCGATGAAAGTGACAGATCTCGCTCGTGTTGTTGCGCCTGATGCTACCCAGAAGATCGTTGGCATTCGTCCTGGCGAAAAACTGCATGAGCAAATGATCAGCGCCGAAGACTCCTACTACACGTACGAGTACCCTGAGCACTTCAAGATCCTGCCGGTCATCAACGAATGGGCAACCTGCCCCAAACGTATTAAAGACGGCAAGAAGGTCGCAGAAGGCTTCGTTTACGCCAGTGACAACAACACTGAGTGGATGAGCGACGAAGATCTTAAGAGTTGGATCACCCTAAACGAAGCCAAGATCGGGAGTATCTGATACATGATCCCGTACGGTCGCCAGGACATAACCCAAGCTGACATTGATGCCGTGATTGGGGTGTTGCAATCCGACTTCCTCACCCAAGGCCCTATGGTGCCCCGCTTCGAACAGCAGGTCGCCCAGCATGTGGGTGCCAGCCATGCGCTGGCGGTGAACAGCGCGACGTCCGCGCTGCATATCGCTTGTCTTGCACTGGGTCTCGGCCCAGGTGACCGTTTGTGGACAAGCCCCATTACCTTCGTGGCTTCTGCCAACTGCGGTTTGTACTGTGGGGCGCAGGTTGATTTCGTGGATATCGATCCACGCTCCTACAACCTTTGCCCGCTGGCGCTGGAGCGCAAGCTGGAGCAGGCCAAACGAGAAGATGCGCTGCCCAAAGTTGTTGTGGCTGTCCACCTCTGTGGTCAACCCTGCGACATGCAGGCGATCCACGCATTGGCCCAGCGCTATGGCTTCAAAGTGATCGAGGACGCCTCCCACGCCATCGGCGGCAAATACCAAGGCGAATTTATCGGGAATGGAAAATATAGCGACATTACTGTATTCAGTTTTCACCCGGTAAAGATCATTACCACCGCTGAAGGTGGTATGGCTTTGACCAACGACGCCGAGCTGGCCAAAAAAATGGCTCTGCTGCGTAGCCACGGCATTACCCGTGATGCGCAACAGATGACTCATGAGTCGGATGGTCCCTGGTATTACCAGCAGATTGATCTGGGGTTCAACTACCGAATGACTGAACTGCAGGCTGCCTTGGGCGTCAGTCAGATGGAGCGCTTGGATCAATATATTGCTCGCCGCCATCAATTGGCTGCGCGCTATAACGATCTGTTGGTGGCGTTGCCAGTCACAGTTCCTTGGCAACACGCCGACAGCTACTCGGGCCTGCATCTTTATGTGATTCGTTTGCAACTGGATAAAATCAGCAAGACCCACCGCCAGGTATTCGAATCGCTGCGTGAGCAAGGGATTGGCGTGAACCTGCATTACATTCCGGTTCACACCCAGCCTTACTATGCGCAGATGGGCTTCAAGCCTGAGGACTTTCCGGCAGCGCAAGATTACTATCGTGAAGCCATCAGCATCCCGATGTTCCAGACCATGAGCGATGAGCAGCAGGATAAGGTAGTTGCTTCGTTGCGAAAGGCCGTTTCATGACAAGTATTGCAGTATTGCAGGCGAGAACTACCTCATCTCGCCTTCCTGGCAAAGTGCTATTGCCTGTCAATGGTATTCCGCTGGCGGTATTGGCAGCGAAGCGTGCGGCTAACACCGGGCGGGAAGTGATCGTTGCAACTTCCTGCTTGGCTAGTGATGATGCGCTCGCCGACGTGCTCAAGGCTCATAGCTTGAGTTGCTTTCGGGGAAGTCTGGAAAATCCTCTGGAACGTATAGTCCGAGCATTGGAGGCCTACCATGATGAGGCCATTGTTTTTCGTTTGACCGCAGACAATATTTTTCCAGATGGTCGTTTGTTAGATGAAATCGAAGAGGCCTTCGTTCAGGACGAGTGTGAGTACCTCTGTTGCAACGGTATGGAGTCCGGTTTGCCTTACGGAGTCAGCGCCGAAGTTACGCGGCTCGGGCACCTGCGCTGGGCTTTGGACAATGCTGTTGATGCTTTTGATACCGAGCACGTAACGCCTTTGATCATCAGGCGTTTTGGTCGTCGTTATTTTGAGCGTTATAAATCTCGCAGACTGGGACTGTTGCGCTGCACTGTCGACAACCTCGACGATTATCTGCTGGTCCAAAGGGTGTTCAGCTCGGTTACAGACGCTGTGAATGTACCCTGTGAAGAGTTGATGCAACGGCTGGAGGTCTCACCGGACCGGCCGATCGTAGTTCAAAAGCCTGACAAGCTGGTATTTGGTACCGTGCAGCTCGGGCTGGATTACGGAGTGAGCAATAAATTCGGTCGTCCTGATCTCGTCCAGGCTTGTGAAATGCTTCGTATAGCAGTGACCAACGGCGTCAAGTATATCGATACCGCGCGGGCTTATGGCTCTAGCGAGACCGTTGTGGGGACTGCTTTCAAGGGCGGGTGGGAAGGGCGCGCCACTGTCATTACCAAACTCAGTCCTTTGGCCGATTGTCCAGATGATGCTGATCCCTTGTGGGTGCGAGCGGCTGTAGATGCCAGTATTTTCGAGTCATGCCACCACTTGGAAACAAAGACGCTGAATGTAGTCATGCTGCACCGTGCTGCCCAGCTTGTTCAATGGCAAGGGGCGGCTTGGGAAAGGCTCGGCGAGTTACGGCAGCAAGGCGTCATCGCGGCATTAGGTGTTTCTGTGCAGAACCCGGCAGAGCTGCACCGAGCTTTGGTAGAGCCGCTGGTCAGCCATATCCAACTGCCCTGCAACCTTCTGGATTGGCGTTGGGACGACTCGATACCACTCATTGAGGAAGCCAAACAAGGCCGGTCGCTCATCGTCCATGTGCGTAGCGCCTTGTTACAGGGGCTACTGGTAAATGACAATGAGGCTAGTTGGCGCTCAGCTCATGTGGATGATTCGGCAACGGTGCGTGAATGGTTGGAGAGTCAGGTCTCGATTTTAGGGCGCAACAGCATTGTGGATCTTTGTTTCGCCTACTTGCGTGCATTGACTTGGGTCGATGGAATTGCCGTTGGAATGGAGAATACTGAACAGCTATTGGAAAATCTGGATCTGTTCTCCCAACCGTCGTTAGAGCCTTGGCAAATATCAGCGCTGTTGGCTTCCCGCCCTCTGTTGACGGAGCAGGCATTGAATCCGGCATGTTGGTTGAGGGGGTGAGATTGAGCAAAGGAACAGAGCTGTTTTCATTGACGGGCAAAACGGTACTGATAACTGGTGCGACGGGGTACTTGGGCGCAGCGATGAGCAATGCTGTGGCTGCTGCAGGCGCGCATGTATTGGTTAATTCCCGTTCCTTTGAGCGTGGTACCTTGCTAGTTGAGGAGCTGTTGAGCCAAGGTTTTTCCGCTGAGTTGGCGGTATTCGATGTGGGCGACGAAATACAAGTGCGGGAATTTATGGACGGATTTGCCCCGCGTGAGCTACATGTATTGATCAATAATGCCTACGCAGGGGGCGGTGGTACGGTGGAAACCAGCAGCGGTGAACATTATATCGATGCTTATGAAGTATCGTTGGTGGCCGCTCATAACGTTCTAAAATGCGCCCTGCCGGCGATGCGGCGAGCTGTGTGCTCCGCGGGCGAAGCATCGGTCATCAATGTCGGGTCGATGTATGGCGTGGTCAGCCCGGATGCTCGAATTTATGACACTGCTGCGGGAACCAATCCTCCTTTTTACGGTGCGGCCAAGGCCGCAATAATCCACTGGAGCAAATACGCAGCATGTGAGTTTGGTAAGGAGGGTATCCGTATCAATTCAATTTCACCTGGTCCATTTCCGTCAATCCAAGTCCAACAGGCCGCTCCGGAGTTTATTGCCAAACTCGCACAGAAAGTCCCTATGGGGCGTATTGGCCAAGCCAGAGAGATAATGGGACCGATCTTGTTTCTTGCCTCCTCGGCGGCGTCTTTTGTAAACGGTACTAACGTGGTAGTGGACGGTGGTTGGACGGCATGGTGAACAAGACCACCGTGGCTTTCCGAGTGGACGCGTCGCTGCTAATAGGTAGCGGGCACGTCATGCGTTGCCTGACGTTGGCCGATGCTCTTCGGCTTGAGGGGGCTGAATGCCACTTCATTTGCCGTGAGCATCCAGGACACTTGCTGGATTTTATTCGTGGCAAGGGATTCAATATCCATCGTTTGAGCACGGTTGACAGCACTGCCTCCTCGGGCGGTCCGGTTCGACAATCTGTTGAGCCAGCACATACTCATTGGTTAGGTGTCACTCAATTACAGGATGCGGAAGCCTGTCGTAAGATTCTTGAAAACTTAAAACCTGACTGGCTAGTCGTCGATCATTATGCCTTGGATGCGCAATGGGAAACGTCGCTCCAAGCGTTTGCTCCCCGTCTTTTGGTGATTGACGATCTGGCTGATCGCACACATGTCTGTGATTTATTACTTGACCAGAATCTGGGACACACGGAGCGGGATTACTCGACATTGGTACCTAATGATTGCCGGTTAATGGTCGGTCCGCAATACGCGCTGCTGCGACCCGAATTCGCCAGACTCCGCGAACAAAGTCTGGAGCGGCGACACTCCCCAGAGCTCCAACATATTCTGATTACTATGGGAGGAGTTGACCAGGCGAATGCTACTCGAGTGACGTTGGAAGCCTTGAAAACATGTCCTTTGCCAGCGAACTGCCGAATTAGCGTTGTGATGGGTCTCAAAGCACCTAACTTGGCAGATGTAGCTGACGCTGCGACCAATATGCCATGGTCAACCGAAGTGCTGGTTAATGTTACCGATATGGGCGAGCGAATGGTATCGGCGGACCTCGTTATCGGGGCAGCCGGAGCTACTTCTTGGGAGCGATGCTGTCTGGGAGTTCCCACAATAATGGTGGTATTGGCGGACAATCAAAAATCAGGTGCTGCGGCACTGTTAAGTTCTGGATGTGTTGAGTTGATCGAACAGGTTCGGGATATTCCCAAGAAATTGCCAGCCGCCATACGTGCCTTGGCGAACGAGAGAGCATTGACAGAACTGAGTGAGAATGCACGCAGAATCTGCGATGGCTTGGGGGTTCAGAAAGTTATCAAGCAAATGGGTGATACGAATGGATAATTCGCAGGCAGTGCATTTATCGATACGTAAAATGACAGCGGATGATCTGAATGTTGTCCTTGGATGGCGTAATCATCCCGACATTCGTCGTTATATGTACACCCAACATGAAATCTCAATCGAAGAGCATCGCACGTGGTTTGAGCGTGCTTCTCAAGATTCACACAAACACCTACTGGTTTTCGAGATAGATAAAAAACCTCAAGGCTTTGTGAATATTACGGAGCTGAGTTCGCACGGAGTGGCGGACTGGGGGTTCTACATTGCACCGGATGCTGTTAAAGGCACTGGTCGGAAGTTGGGAAAAGCAGCTCTAGAGTATGCTTTTAATAACCTCAATCTGCATAAGGTCTGTGGTCAGTCACTCGCGTTCAATGAGCGATCAATTCAGTTTCATCATGGTTTGGGATTTCAGCAGGAAGGTACTCTGCGCGATCAGCACTACGATGGCGAAAATTATCATGCGGTCATCTGCTTTGGTTTATTGAGCAATGAATGGCAGCCAGAAGATGGGAATCAATAATATGCCGAATCCTAGTATCACTATTTCAGGTCGAAAAATTGGGGTTGATGAGTCACCGTATATTATAGCCGAGTTGTCTGCTAATCATAACGGTAACTATGAAACCGCGAAGAGAATTATCGAAGAAGCAAAAAAGGCTGGTGCTGACGCGATCAAGTTGCAAACTTATACTGCCGATACCATTACGCTGGATTGTGACTCTCCGGATTTCAAAATCAGTGGTGGGCTATGGGATGGACGGACGCTTTATGAACTCTATCAAGAGGCTCACATGCCTTGGGAATGGCATGCGCCGCTTTTTGATTATGCGCGTAAATTAGATATTACGATTTTCAGTTCGCCCTTCGACAGTACGGCAGTCGATCTGCTGGAAGGATTAAATGCTCCGGCCTATAAAATAGCGTCATTTGAGGCTATTGATTTACCTCTCATAAAATATGTTGCCAGCACCGGTAAGCCCATGATTATCTCCACCGGGATGGCCGACGCCGAGGAGATAGCGGAAGCTATCGAGGCTGCTCGTGAGGGGGGTTGTAAAGAGCTAGCAATACTTCACTGTGTAAGTGGTTATCCTGCTCCGGCACATGATTATAACCTACGTACAATACCTGACATGATCCAGCGTCATGGGCTGGTGACTGGTTTGTCCGACCATACATTGGACAACACTACTGCCATAACCAGTGTTGCACTGGGCGCTTCAATCATTGAAAAGCATTTCACTCTTGATCGGAGCGGTGGTGGTCCCGATGACAGTTTCTCACTCGAGCCTGCAGAACTGGTAGCCTTGTGTCGGGATAGTAAGACTGCATGGGCTGCGCTGGGTAAGGTTGATTATGGTCGGAAGTCAAGTGAGCAAGGGAATGTGCAGTTTCGGCGATCATTGTATTTTGTGAAAAAATTGAAAGCTGGTGAAGTCATCACTGCTGATTCGGTTAGGAGCGTCAGGCCAGGATTTGGCTTGCATCCAAAGCTGATGGGAAGTGTAGTTGGTAGCGTGTCGACTCGCGAAATTGATAAAAATACCCCTGTCAAAATGAATGATTTTTATGTTAAGTAAAAAACATGTCAGGGCGGCTCTTGGGAATTTGCCGCTGGCGCTTCAGCTCCTGTGTACACGATTGATACTTCGGTTAGAGTCCATCGTACAGTGGTTGCGAGCTTCAAAACTAAAGCGTCTGGGGATGCAGGAGTTTGTTGCTTCTCTTAATAGGTTCGATTCTTCGCTTGAGTGTCATATTCTTGCATCAGGTTGGAGCCTGAATCATTCCTATGAAACAATTGATCGTACAAGGTCATTTGTTATAGGTTTTAATTATTCTTTTTTGAAATGTAATGATGCTGACTTGCATTTCATTGAAAATGCGTCGATTAAGGATTTGCGTTTTTTTGTGAACACCTATCAGACATATTATGCTTTGGAGAAGTTTAATGTTTTTACGAATTCAAAAGTTATTTTTAAGAATTTGTCTGAGTTAAAAAACTCAGTGCGCCTTATCGGTATGTTGTATTCGGATAAAGCATATTTTATGAGGGATCAACATTTCAGGATTTTTGGCAGTAAAGGAGTCGCTCCTGTCGTAGCACAGATGTGTGCAGAAACCCACGGTTTGCCTCAAGCCGTATCGAGTGTTGTTGGGTTGACTATTTTGGCCAAAATGATGGGGTTTAAGAAAATAATTGTTCATGGTCTGGACTTTCAGGGGCCGCACTTTTATGGGCATGATGCTTCTAGCATAATTTTCAAGGACGAGCTGCTGCCGAAACCGTTAAATTTGAATGAGTGCGGTTTCGAATTGCATAAAACCGCAGTTGGCGAAAATGGTGTTGGTGTAGTGTCAGTGATAAAAGCGCTAAAACACGAGCTAAAGAAATGCGATGTGGAAATATTGGCGGCAAGTAAGTTATCTCCGTCGGCCGAAATTTTGGGGTGGGCTGAGTTGGAATGATGAGCCGAATTCATTTCGTGAGGGAGATTTAAGTGGTCGCTGTCCTTCGAGGTAGCGCATTTTTTTGTGCGTGTATGTATCTTATTTTTTCTACGCTGGCTTTTTATTATGGAGAGATTAGCTATCGTACAGCGGCAGTGGTCGTCGGGGTTGCAGTATTTGCTATTATGCTTTCGGTTTCTCGAGAACGGCGTGGTTTGTCTTTTTTTGGTATAGTGCTTTTGTTTTTTTGTTTGTTCGTCTTTTCGTTGTTTAACTATGATTGGTCGGAATATAGAAGTGTTTTCACGGTTTTTGTTTTTGTTTCGGGGCTTGGTGTCGCATGGTATGCAGTGGAGTTTAGGAAGACATGGGTGTTCTTTGAACTTCCTTTCTTTGTGTTTTTGGTTGTTACTCTTTGGTTGATTTTGATAGAGGGGTATGGGGCGGCGGAGTTTAACAGGGTTCTTTCTGGGTCAAGTCGAAATGTATATTCTGGAATATTGCTGGCACTCGCAAGTGGATATATTTTTTCTAGGGAGTATGCGGGTAAATCTATATCTGTGACATTGTTTTTTTTGGTGTTTTTAATAAGTATTCCTTTGTATAGTCGTAACGGGATCTTTGTCTCTTTTGTGCTTCTGTTATGTGTCTTGTGGCGAAGAAGTATTCTTGCGGTTTCTGTGATGGCTATTGTAAGTGTTGTTGTTTTGGCTTTTGGTTGGGAGTATTTTTATGCTCTTTTGCAATCTCGTACAAATTTGGCTGCAGGTTTGGAAAGCGATAGATATTATATAGCTCAGGATTATTTTGCGCATTTGGATCTGACTGGTTTTTTGGCTGGAGTAGATCTAACGAGCGTGCCGATGGTCGAAGCCTTTGGAGGTAATCCTCATAGTGCTTTCTTGAGGTTGCATTCTTTTTTTGGTGTTTCAATATTTTTCTTTGTGTTTATTTTTGTTATTTCATTGATTAGATTGATGCTAGATAGGCAGTATTTGTTGATGATTGTGCTTTTGCTGTACCTGTTTCGTGCTGCATTCGATATATTTTATTTATTTAACTTGATGGATTTTTTGGTTTTTCCACTTGTTTTTTATTGGTATTTCAAGAGGTTTATACCCTATTTCAGAAGAGAGGTGATATTGCCTCCTTCGCGCGGTGAGACGGATTCATCTGTCGTTGCTAGAACTTAAAAAAGACTGGGAGAGTAGTCGCATGAAAAGAGCTTTAATTACCGGGGTTACGGGGCAGGATGGTTCTTATTTGGCTGAACTGCTACTCGAAAAAGGTTACGAAGTCCACGGTATCAAACGTCGAGCTTCTTCATTTAACACTCAACGTGTCGATCATATCTACCAGGATCCACATGTCGATAACCGCAATTTTGTCCTCCATTACGGTGACTTGAGCGACTCTTCGAACCTCACCCGAATCATCAAAGAAGTTCAGCCGGATGAGGTCTACAACCTAGGGGCCCAGTCTCACGTTGCGGTGAGTTTCGAGTCACCCGAATACACTGCTGATGTCGATGCGATGGGCACCTTGCGGATTCTTGAAGCTATTCGCTTGTTGGGATTGGAGAAAAAAACCCGTTTTTATCAAGCATCGACTTCCGAGTTGTATGGTCTAGTGCAGGAGATTCCGCAAAGGGAAACGACTCCTTTCTACCCTCGGTCTCCGTATGCTGTGGCAAAACTGTATGCTTACTGGATTACCGTGAACTATCGCGAAGCCTATGGCATGTATGCCTGCAATGGCATCCTTTTCAACCATGAATCTCCACGCCGTGGTGAGACTTTCGTAACACGCAAGATCACCCGAGCCTTGGCGAATATTTCTCAAGGATTGGAGCAGTGTTTGTTCCTGGGCAATATGGACGCATTGCGCGATTGGGGGCATGCCAAGGACTACGTGCGCATGCAGTGGATGATGCTGCAACAGGACCAACCGGAAGATTATGTGATCGCCACAGGTGTTCAGTATTCAGTACGTGAGTTTGTGCGCTGGTCTGCGGCTGAACTAGGGATTACCTTGCGCTTTGAAGGCGAGGGTATAGAAGAACGAGCTGTGGTCGAGCGCATTGACGGCGAGTTGGCGCCGGCGTTGAATGTCGGGGACGTAATCGTACGTGTCGACCCGCGTTATTTTCGACCTGCCGAGGTTGAGACCTTGCTGGGAGATCCGAGCAAAGCCAAAAAGAACCTTGGCTGGGTGCCGGAAATCACTGTGCAGGAGATGTGTGCTGAAATGGTCCGTGAAGACCTCAAGGCCGCTCAGCGCCACGCCTTACTCAAACAACATGGTCACGAAGTTCCGGTCGCTGTGGAGAACTGATGATGTCCCGCGAATTGAACCAGAACATTTTCGTCGCCGGCCATCGAGGCATGGTTGGCTCGGCTATCGTGCGTCGTCTCCAGGCCCTGGGCTATCGCTCCATCCTTTGCGCCAGGCGGGACGAACTGGATCTGCTGGACCAGCGGGCGGTACGCGCCTACTTCGCTGCGCACCGAATTGATCAGGTGTATCTGGCTGCCGCCAAGGTGGGGGGAATTCACGCTAACAATACATTCCCCGCAGACTTCATCTATGACAACTTGATGATTCAGGCGAATGTGATTCAGGCTGCTCATGCATCGGATGTTCAACGCTTGTTGTTTCTTGGGTCTTCCTGCATCTATCCCAAGCATGCGACTCAGCCTATGAAGGAGGACGCGTTGCTGACGGGGATTCTGGAGCCAACCAACGAGCCGTATGCGATCGCCAAAATTGCCGGGATCAAGTTGTGCGAGAGCTATAATCGTCAATATGGCCGCGATTACCGTAGCGTCATGCCGACCAACCTTTATGGGCCCCATGATAATTACCACCCACAAAACAGCCACGTGATTCCAGCATTGCTTCGCCGCTTCCATGAGGCTGTGCAGACCGACCAAGCCGAAGTGGTTATCTGGGGCAGCGGCAACCCCATGCGCGAGTTCCTGCATGTCGATGACATGGCTGCGGCCAGCGTCCACGTGATGGAGCTTGATGGTGCTACCTATCAGGAAAACACCCAGCCAATGCTATCGCATATCAATGTGGGGACTGGTAGAGACTGTACAATCCGAGAGCTTGCACAGACCATCGCCAAGGTCACCGGCTACAAGGGGCAGCTGTCTTTTGATGCGAGCAAGCCTGATGGTTCTCCGCGTAAGTTGATGGATGTCTCGCGGCTTCGCGCACTGGGCTGGCAAGCGACGATAGATCTGGAGGAAGGGCTGGGCGATGCTTATCGCTGGTTTGTAGAGCATCGGTTGGAAGCCAGGGATTAATGCACTGCGAATTGGATTTATCAGGCTATTGATGTAATAAGCCTATGAATAAAAAGAACTTAATGGCCGCATCGATAGCAGCAAAGGACGATTTTGTATGTTTCTTCCAGTAATCATGGCTGGTGGCTCGGGGTCTCGCCTCTGGCCGTTGTCTCGCCAGCTCAATCCCAAGCAATTTTTGCCTTTGGTTGATTCCGAACAATCATTGCTCCAAGCGACAATCTCACGTCTGGAAGGCCTTGATCATCATCTGCCGATACTGATCTGCAACGAGCAGCACCGCTTCCTAGCCGCTGAACAGTTACGTCAGTTGGAAATGGAGCAAGCTCGAATTTTGCTGGAGCCGGTGGGGCGAAATACCGCCCCAGCGATTGCGTTGGCTGCGTTGCAAGCCACCGCTCTAGGTGATGATCCGATTCTGCTGGTATTGGCCGCCGATCATCTTATTCAGGACGTTAAAGCTTTCCACACCAGTATTGGTCGGGCGTTGGCCCTCGCGGAGGCCGGTAAGCTGGTTACCTTTGCAATTGTACCGACCCATCCAGAGGTTGGTTTTGGCTATCTGGAAAAGGGCGACGCGTTTGGCCACGATGGTTTCGTCGTCAGCCGGTTTGTGGAGAAGCCCGACTCCGTCACCGCGCAAATGTACCTGGACAGTGGCCAATATTTTTGGAACAGCGGGATGTTCATGTTCCGTGCCAGTCGTTATCTGCAGGAGCTTGAGCGTTTTGCACCGGATATTCTGCGTGCCTGCCGTGCTTCTTTTAAGAATGCAGAACAGGACATGCATTTTACCCGGGTCGATCTTGAAGCTTTTACTGCTTGTCCCGAGAACTCTATTGACTACGCGGTGATGGAGCACACCGCTGATGCTGTCATGGTACCGCTCGATGCAGCCTGGAGTGATGTAGGATCATGGTCGGCCCTTTGGGACACGGGCGACAAGAACACTGACGGCAATGTACTCAAGGGCGACGTAATTACCGAACGCACGAGCAGTAGTTATGTGCATGCCACCCATCGGCTTGTAGCGACTATCGGGATTGATAATTTGGTGATCGTCGAAACCAAGGATGCGGTGCTTGTAGCCTGTAAGGATCATGTGCAGGATGTGAAGAAAATTGTTGAACAACTGAAAAACTGTAAACGTTCTGAATATGCCAACCATCGTGAAGTTTATCGGCCATGGGGCGTTTACGACTCGGTCGATAATGGCCTGCGTTATCAAGTCAAGCGCATTACCGTTAATCCAGGGGCCAAGCTGTCGGTACAGATGCATCATCATCGCGCGGAACACTGGATAGTAGTCAGTGGAACGGCGCGGGTGACCAATGGGGATAAAACCTATCTGGTGACGGAAAATCAGTCGACCTATATACCTATTGGTCAGGTTCATGCGCTGGAGAACCCAGGGGTCATTCCTTTGGAGTTGATTGAAGTGCAGTCAGGCACTTACCTGGGTGAAGATGATATTGTTCGTTTTGAAGACAGATATGGTCGTGTAAAGGAATGATGGCTTGAAGATTTCAATTATTACCGTGTCTTATAATAGTGTGGCGACAATCCGTGACACTATTGAGTCGGTCTTGTCTCAAAGTTATAATAATATTGAATATATTATCGTGGATGGTGCCTCCAAAGATTCGACGATGGCTATCGTCAACGAGTACAGCGACAGGATAGCAAAAATCGTTAGTGAGCCAGATAAAGGCATCTACGATGCAATGAACAAGGGCATAGCGCTCGCCACAGGGGACGTGATCGGAATTCTTAATTCTGATGATTTTTTTGAAACCAATGATGTGATTGATTCTGTTGTAAAAGCATTTGCGTCTTCTCCAGAGAGCCAACTTGTTTTTGGCGATATCGTGTTTGTAGACACTGATGACCTGAATACAGTGACCCGTTTTTATAGTGCTGGGCACTTTCGTCCTTGGAAACTCCGTTTTGGCTGGATGCCGCCTCACCCGGCAACATTCGTACGAGCTGAAGCTTACAAAACAATAGGTCCATATTCCGTGGAGTATAAGATTTCTGCGGATTATGAGATGTTTGTTCGTTTGTTATTGGTCCATACGTTCAAGTTTGCCCGGCTTGAGAAGGTTTTGGTTCGCATGCGCGCCGGTGGTGTTAGTACTTCGGGTGTCAGAAGCAGCCTTCATCTGAATCAGGAAATTGTTCAGGCTTGTCGAAGGAATGGTGTTTATACCAATATTTTTATGGTGCTGAGCAAGATACCGTTTAAGTTGTTTGAGTATATTCGGCGTCCAAAAGGTTCCATCCAATGACTCGTGTGCTAGTGACGGGAGGGACCGGGTTTGTGGGGGCTGCGCTGGCTAAAAAAATCAAACACGATGGTCGGTTTGAAGTCAGCGTCTCTGTTCGTGATGAACAACAATTGCCAGGTATTCATACCTGTCGTGTATCGAGTTTGGATGCTGAAACTTCTTGGTCGACGGCGCTTGACGGTGTGAATGTGGTTGTCCACACCGCTGCGCGTGTTCATGTAATGCGCGATTCTTCAAGCGATCCGTTGACCGAGTTCAGAAAGGTTAACGTCGAAGGAACGCTGAATCTGGCTCGCCAAGCTGCCGCTTCTGGAGTACAGCGCTTTGTTTTCCTGAGTTCGATCAAGGTGAACGGTGAGGGCACCGAGCCGGGAAAAATTTACAAGCCGGATGATGTCCCACATCCGCTTGATCCTTACGGCGTTTCAAAAATGGAAGCCGAGAATGCGCTGCTTGAACTGGCGGAAGAAGTACAAATGGAAGTGGTCGTGATTCGACCCGTTCTGGTTTACGGTCCTGGAGTCAAAGCGAATTTCCTCAATATGATGCGCTGGCTTGACAAAGGGGTTCCGCTGCCCTTGGGAGCCATTCATAACGCACGCAGTCTGGTTGCCTTGGACAATCTCGTCAGTTTGATTGTGACGTGTGTGGACCATCCAGCGGCTGCCAATCAGGTCTTTCTTGTCAGCGACGGGGAAGATCTATCTACCACTCAGTTATTAACTCGTATTTCGCAAGCGCTGAAAAAAACTCCCCGTTTGATTCCGGTTCCCTCTTGGGCGCTTGACCTTGTTGCGCGCTTGTTGGGTAAAGGTGATTTTTCGAAGCGATTATGTGGTTCGCTTCAGGTCGATATCAGTAAAACACGCTCATTGTTGAACTGGTCTCCGGAAATCAGTGTTGATCAAGGACTGGCCAAGACAATCAGTCATTTTGTGGAACAGGGTAAATAATGGTCTGGCAAGGTTTAGTAGTCATAGTAGCGGTATCTTTTTTGACGACCTGGCTGCTGCGCCGTTATGCATTGGCCCGAAGCATCATCGACATCCCCAACGCCCGCAGCTCACATACGGTCCCAACCCCACGCGGTGGCGGCGTGGCAATTGTCCTGAGCTTTCTGTTGGCCTTGCCTTTATTGGCACTTGCCGGTTTTCTACCGTGGGCGACTATATGGGCCATGCTGGGAGCAGGCACGGCCATCGCTGTTCTCGGTTTTCTTGACGATCATGGACACATTGCGGCCCGCTGGCGTTTGCTCGGGCATTTTGCTGCGTCGGTATGGGCGTTATATTGGTTGGGTGGCTTGCCCTCCCTTACGTTCTTCGGCCTGGAGCTTGAATTGGCTTGGCTAGGGCACGTCCTTGCGGTTTTTTACCTGGTCTGGATGCTCAACCTCTACAACTTCATGGACGGCATCGACGGTATTGCAAGTGTCGAGGCCATTTGCGCCTGCCTTGGTGCGTGCCTGTTGTACTGGCTGGCTGGCTTTGACAGCTTGATAGTTGTCCCCTTGGTACTGGCAATGGCGGTAGCGGGTTTCCTGTATTGGAATTTCCCTCCCGCTCGAATTTTCATGGGAGACGCAGGAAGTGGGTTTCTTGGCATTCTCCTCGGTCTGTTGTCATTGCAGGCAGCCTGGGCTTCATCCAAATTGTTTTGGGTGTGGCTGATTTTGTTGGGTGTCTTCATCGTCGATGCAACCGTCACCTTGATACGGCGCCTGCTTCGAGGCGATAAGGTGTATGAGGCTCATCGCAGTCATGCGTACCAATTCGCTTCGCGCCATTATGGTCGGCATTTGCCGGTAACATTGGTTGTGGCGGCGATCAACTTGTTCTGGCTTTTGCCGCTGGCGGCATGTGTCGTATTGTGGGATCTGGATGGCGCGTTGGTGTTGGTAGTGGCCTATGTTCCGTTGGTGCTGCTTGCCCTCAGGTTTCATGCTGGAGAGCTGGAGAAGGCCTGATTTCAGGGTAAGGTTCGCGTTTTTTCCGTTTGTTGGGTGTCTAACAGACGGAAATGTAATCGCGAGGCTTTAGGAATGCATATGTTTTAGGAGCTGGCCAAGGTGCGTGAAGGGGTTATGGATAAAATAAGATCGGCTCTGTTGGGGTTGCCAAGACGTCACAAACGTGCAATTCAGGTAGCCACAGACGTGATTTTGGTTTGGGCGGCCCTATGGCTGGCATTTGTTGTTCGACTCGGTGTCGAGGCCTTGGCGAGCCCGATCGAAACGCATCTTTGGCTTTTCGCATCTGCTCCGCTCATCGCTATCCCGATTTTCATTCGCTTTGGCATGTACCGCGCCGTCATGCGTTATTTCGGCAATGACGCGCTGATCACTATCTGCAAGGCAGTCAGTCTATCTGCCTTGCTATTGGCTCTCTTGGTATACTGGTACAGCAACCATAAAAATGTGGTACCACGGTCCATCATCTTCAACTATTGGTGGCTCAGCCTGATCATGATCGGCGGCTTGCGCCTCATGATGCGCCAATACTTCTTGGGAGACTGGTTCACCGCAGCCCAGCATGTACCCTTCACCAACCGTGACGACGGCTTACCGAAAGTCGCTATTTACGGTGCCGGTGCCGCCGGTAACCAGCTTGTCGCCGCGTTGCGCATGGGGCGGGTGATGCGCCCGGTAGCATTCATCGATGATGATCGCAGCATCGCAGACCGGGTGATCGCCGGCCTGCAGGTCTACCAACCCAAACATATTCAAAAGATGATCGATGCGACCGGTGCGCAAGAGATTTTGTTGGCGATCCCGTCCTCGTCGCGGGGGCGTCGTCGTGAAATATTGACGTTGCTGGAAGGTTTTCCGCTGCATGTGCGCAGTGTTCCCGGCTTCATGGATCTGGCGAGTGGCCGGGTCAAGGTTGATGACATCCAGGAAGTGGACATTGCGGATCTTCTTGGGCGCGATCCTGTGCCTGCACAAGCAGATTTGCTTGAGCATTGCATCGCCGGACAGTCGGTTTTGGTGACGGGGGCGGGAGGTTCAATCGGCTCTGAGCTTTGTCGGCAAATCGTAGCCCTCAAACCCACTACGCTGCTGCTATTCGAACATAGTGAGTTCAATCTCTACAGTATTCTGTCTGAACTTGAGCCGCGAATCGCTCGGGAATCGTTGTCTGTCCGCTTGCTGCCTATCCTGGGTTCGGTGCGCGATCAGCACAAGTTGCTCGACGTGATGAAGACCTGGAATGTCGACACGGTCTATCACGCTGCCGCTTATAAGCATGTGCCCATGGTTGAGCACAATATTGCCGAAGGTGTCTTGAACAACGTGATCGGGACGTTGAACACCGCGCAAGCTGCGTTGCAGGCGGGCGTCTCGAATTTTGTATTGATTTCCACCGACAAAGCCGTGCGCCCCACCAACGTGATGGGCAGTACCAAGCGCCTCGCAGAACTGACCTTGCAAGCCCTGAGCCGTGAACTGGCGCCAGTGCTGTTCGGCGACAAGGCCAATGTCTCGCGCGTTAATAAAACTCGCTTCACCATGGTCCGGTTCGGCAATGTGCTGGGCTCCTCAGGATCGGTGATTCCTCTGTTTCATAAGCAGATCAAGTCCGGCGGCCCGTTAACCGTTACGCATCCCAAGATCACGCGTTATTTCATGACCATTCCCGAGGCCGCACAGTTGGTGATTCAGGCTGGCTCCATGGGCTTGGGTGGGGATGTGTTTGTACTGGACATGGGCGAGCCGGTGAAGATTGTCGAGCTGGCGGAGAAGATGATTCATCTGTCTGGCTTGAGTGTTCGTTCGGAAAAGAACCCTCATGGCGACATTTCAGTCGAGTTCACAGGCCTGCGTCCTGGCGAGAAGCTTTACGAGGAGTTGCTGATCGGCGATAACGTTGTCGCGACCCCGCATCCGATGATCATGAGTGCCAACGAAGATCACCTGCCCTGGGATGTGCTCAAGGCCCGGCTGGCGGAGCTGCTGGCTGCCATCGAACACGATGATTACGCGAGAGTCCGTCAGTTGCTGCGCGATACCGTCAGTGGCTACGCCCCGGACGGTGAGATCGTCGACTGGATCTACCAGCAGCGCCGCCTCGAACCCTGATTGTTACACACCCTGTAACGTACACACTTTTGACAGTTCCCTATCGTCGCCTAAGTTTGAGAAGCAGCTTCGGAAAAGCTGCTTCTCTCTTAACGATGTCATGGAGCGTCACTTATGCGTACAGGCTATTTCTACTCTCTGGTTTTTGCCCTTCTGACCAGCGCCTCTATCGCTGTTATCGCTGCGCCCGCGGTCAAGCCCGAGATGACGGCGGCCCCGCAGGCACTGGAACTGTCGGCTAAACCGCAAGGCGCCAAGGTGGATCTGAACGTGGCGGACGCCGCTACGCTACAACGCGAGCTGGCCGGGATAGGCAAGGCCAAGGCTGAGTCGATTGTTGCGTATCGCGAGAGTAATGGAGTCTTCTCTTCGGTAGAGGAGTTACTGGAGGTCAAGGGGATTGGTAAGGCGATTCTGGACAGAAATCGTGACAAGCTGGAAGTTAATTGAGCCGTAACGAGCAGAGAAGGCCGATCAAAATGATCGGCCTTTTTCGTATGACTATTTCCTTAACAGCTCGTCGCTCCGTGACCGTCCTTGCGAGAAAAGATTCTGCTTCGATCGAGTGGTTAAGCGCTTCCCAAAATTAATGACGGGTATCTCAACAAACTTATGAACGAAATAGCTTAAAATAATTGTGATTGGTAGGGTGATAATACAGAAGAACTGTAATTTTTCATGCGGCGAAGGCGCGCTAAAAAATAAAGGCAGAGCATATTTTGAAGTATAAAAAAATGCTGCGCCGTGGAGTAGGTAGGTTGAATATGAAATGTCACCCATGAGCTTCAGTATTTTTGCAATATACTTTTGCGGCTTTGTGTCCAAATTCAAGACGGACCAGCAAGCTATACCGCATATCAAAGTAAAGACTACTCTATTGAGTCCTGTGACGATGTTGATTTGGTTGCCGTCGACGGGCCAATATGCAAAAGCTATGCAGGCACCAATGAGCGTGATCAGAGGGTATAGATTGTTTGTGGGTGTATGTGATTTTCTAATAATTCCGATTCCGACGCCTATAGAGAAAAGAAATGCTTGGTTAAATGGATTTATATATGTTTCCCATTGTTGAGCTAAGGTCTGTGTGGTGGCGAGTGAATAGCTTGAAATATAAAAGTACATGAAGCCAAGGATCAAGCTTGCGCAGAGATAGAGAATTTTCCGTCTTGCTAATATGACAAGAAGTGGAAATAAAGCATAAAAAACCATTTCGTTTCCGATTGACCAACCGCCTACAGGTATATAGTTCTTGGGTGAGTAAAAACCAAAGGCAAGGGTGAGATTAGATATGTATTTGCTCCAGTCAATAACGAAATTAGGTGTTGCTAGGTGTAGATAAAATCCTGTTAGAAGTGTGGCTATCCAGTAAACTGGAGCAATTCTTAGTATTCGTTTTATAAGGTAGTCATGTAGTTTTTGATTGGAGAGTTTCAGATCAAAGTAGGCGATGTAGAGAGAAATGCCGCTGATGATATAGAATGTTGATACAGCATACACCCCAAGTCTTCCTAGGGTGGTGCTGCTGTCGGGGGTTCCTATGCTCCAACTCATGAAATGATAAATCATTACGCATAAGGCAAGAATGCCTCTCAGGTAGTCTATGGAGTCTATTCGATGCATGAGTTTTCTTGCTCGGAGTTAATTATACTTAGTTAATATAGCGCTATCATAGGGCATTAGATTGCTTGCCTCAGTAGTATCGCAGATTTCGAGGCTTGTAGCCCATAGCGAATCAAGCTGAAAAAGTGGTGTTCGAAGTGTGGTGTTAGGCCATGAAAATTAAAGGGTCGGCTGGGCGTAAAATTTGAATACCCGACGCGACTGACTCTGAACAAGACGTGGAGCATGGGCAGTGGAACTTCCCTGTCCACCGGCCGATTAAAGCTACGCACCAGTGTCATGGCAGGATGCTGACAGCGGGTCTATTCGTGACTGGCAAATCTACGACTAGCTGACCAAGAGGGCAAGCGCCCGGCGTACCAAGCGATGAACCTCTACCTCAACGACTCCGAGCAACTACATTCAAGTTGCTCAATCTCGCCACTGACCAAGGAGTTTATTGTCATGCACAAAAACTACCCAGCCGCCTACCAAGTCAGCAAAGGCTCGGCTCTGCAAGTGGACAAACCCTTCTACGACCGCATCCGCACCCAGCAGGACAAGCGCACCCTGATCGAACAGTTCGAGGTCCCCATCCGTACCGGCCGCGCTTGGCACGTACCCGCCGGGCATGTGTTCCGCGTTACGGCTCCGGTGGGCCCGCAGGTGGGGGACTTCAACGTGTGGAATGCCCACGATCCACGGGAACGCCTGTGGGCTGCGCGCACGCGTCAGCTGCAGGGCGCTCATGTCAGCACTCATGATCGGTTGTGGTCGAACCTGCCATTCTTGCGTCCATTGGTGACCATTACCGATGACAGTCTGGCCGATTATGGCATCGACGAGCATGGTGGACGATTGCACGACCTGCTGGGGACGCGCTGTGATCCGTACGTGAACAGGATGCTGACCGGCGAGGATTTTCACCATCACTGCCACTCGAACCTGACCCGTGCGGTATTACCCCATGGGCTGACCGAGTTCGATGTGCACGATGTGCTGAATATTTTCCAATGTACTGGGCTCAATCATGATGACATGTACTTCATGAAGGCCTGTCCGGCGAAGAAGGGCGATTATTTGGAGTTCTTTGCCGAGATCGATTTGCTGTGTGCCTTGTCCACTTGCCCCGGCGGCGATCTGTCGCTGGCGATGTGGGGGCCGGATGCGCAGGATCCCCTCAGTGTCTGTCGTCCGTTGGGGGTGGAGATCTATCGATTGGAGGATTCATTGCTGTCGGGCTGGAGCCAGCCTGAGCGGGCGGCGTACAAGGGGTTGCATGGCTTGCATATCGCCAAGGCTGATTGGGAGAAGTAGCGCTGCGCTGGCCGTCTATGTGCAGGCCGTTGTGGCGAGGGGATAAATCCCCCTCGCCACAAACTCACCACCAAGGTGTTGGACAGGGTCGCAATCAACGATCCTTGGCCTCCTTCGCATCCATCTCGGCATTGCGCTCGGCAACACGCTTGCGTTGTTCATCCGTCAGTTCGACCTTGTGGGCGGTGTCGCGCAGCATCATCAAGCCACCCACGATCGAGCCGATTGCAACAATCAGAATTAACCAGGCGTACCAGGGCATAGGGTTCTCCTTGAGGGGGCGATGGACGACGAACGTTTCGCCTGTCCACCGCACCTACCACTTATGAGCGAAGGTTGTTCGCAGTGGTTCCATATTACGCCCGTTGTGCCGGGTTCACCTCAAAGCCCGGTGAGCATCGCATCGGCCGGGGCATCGGCGCGCAGTTGTGCGGTCAGCACAAAGTACAAGAAGCCTACCGCCATGAAACCGAGGAAGATCAGCCCGATCAGCGCATTGAACCAGGCCATCGCTACCAGGCACACCACTGCCAGTACCAGGGCGATACCCGGGATGATCGGATAGCCCGGCGCGCGGAAGGTGCGTTCCAGGTTGGGTTCGGTTTTACGCAGTTTGAACAGGCTGAGCATGCTCATGATGTACATGACGATCGCGCCGAACACCGCCATGGTGATCATCGCTGCGGTCAGGGTCATGCCACCGAGGTTGATCAGGCCGTCGCTGTAGATCGCCGCGATGCCGATCAGGCCGCCGGCGATGATGGCCCGGTGCGGGGTCTGGAAGCGTGACAGTTTGGCCAGGGAGGCGGGCAGGTAGCCGGCGCGGGCGAGGGCGAAGAACTGGCGCGAGTAGCCGAGGATGATGCCGTGGAAGCTTGCCACCAGGCCGAACAGGCCGATCCATACGAGCATGTGCAACCAGCCGGAGCTTTCGCCGACTACGGTTTTCATGGCTTGGGGCAGCGGGTCGTTGATGTTGGACAGGGTGCGCCAGTCGCCTACGCCACCGGCGAAGAACATCACGCCCATGGCCAGGAACACCAGGGTCAGGATGCCGCTGATGTAGGCCTTGGGAATTGTGCGTTTCGGGTCCTTGGCTTCTTCGGCGGCCATGGCCGCGCCCTCGATGGCCAGGAAAAACCAGATGGCGAAGGGGATTGCGGCGAACATCCCGGCGATGGCCGGCGCGCCGAACACATCGGAACCGGCCCAGCCGTTCAAGGCGAAGCTGCTGAAGCTGAACGCCGGGGCGACTACGCCCATGAACACCAGCAGTTCGGCCACCGCCAGCACGCAGACGATCAGTTCGAAGGTCGCCGCCAGTTTCACCCCGAGGATGTTCAGGCCCATGAACACGATATAGGCACCGACCGCTGCGTGTTTCGGGTCCAGGGCCGGGAATTGCACGTTCAGGTAGGCACCGATGGCCAGAGCGATGGCCGGTGGGGCGAAGACGAATTCGATCAGCGTCGCCAGGCCGGCGATTAACCCACCTTTCTCTCCGAAGGCCCGGCGGCTGTAGGCGAACGGTCCGCCAGCGTGGGGGATGGCGGTGGTCAGCTCGGTGAAGCTGAAAATGAAGCAGGTGTACATGGCCGCGACCATGAATGATGTCACCAGAAAGCCCAGCGTTCCGGCAACGCCCCAGCCGTAGCTCCAGCCGAAGTACTCGCCGGAGATCACCAGCCCGACGGCAATGCCCCATAAATGCAGGGTGCCCAGGGTGGGTTTGAGTTGTGTGTTCATCGGTGGCTCCCCCTCGATCCATAGCAAAAGCGCTGGGGTGGGGCAGTGCAGTGGGCGTGCCAGTGTGGCAGTTGTGGTCGTAATGGGTGAAATTGTGTCGTATCGGGGATGTTCGCTGCCTGATGGCTCGATTTTGTGCTCCAGTTCGGAGCGTCAGCGCCAGGGCGGGCCTCATCGCGAGCAGGCTCGCTCCCACAGGGGATCTTCAGTGGAGGCAAATTCTCTATTCACAACAGATCAAATGTGGGAGCGAGCCTGCTCGCGATGAGGCCCACCCAGCCAATCACCAACCCCTTTTTTACACATTCTTTATCCCTCGCCCCCTCTCTCGATCTCGTTCCTTTACGCCCTCCCTGCCGACAATCACTCCACACACGGCATGACGCCGTACGACGGAGAAATCCCATGAGCCTTCTGGACGGGGTGTCGCTGCTGCTGGCAGCGGCGCTGTTCATTTATCTACTGATTGCGCTGCTGCGCGCGGATCGGAACTAGGAGTGGCTATGCACGGTTATGACTACGGGCTGATCCTCGCCTTCTTTGCGCTGGTGCTGATCCCTGCACCGTTTCTGGGGCGTTTCTACTACCGGGTGATGGAAGGCCAGCGCACTTGGCTTTCACCTGTTCTTGGCCCGGTGGAGCGTGGTTGCTATCGCTTGGCCGGCGTCGATCACACCGTTGAGCAGAGCTGGCAGAAATACACCCTGGCCTTGCTCGCTTTCAACCTGGCCGGCTTTTCGCTGTTGTTCGCGATTCTGTTGTTACAGGGACATTTGCCACTCAACCCCGAAAAAGTGCCGGGTATGGAATGGACCCAGGCATTCAATACGGCGGTGAGTTTCACCACCAATACCAATTGGCAGTCCTACAGCGGTGAAGCGTCGTTGAGCTACCTGAGCCAGATGCTTGGCCTGGCTGTGCAGAACTTTGTCAGCGCTGCTACCGGCCTGGCCGTGCTGGTGGCGCTGTGTCGCGGAATCGGGCGCAAATCCGCTGCAACGCTGGGTAACTTCTGGGTCGACATGACCCGCGCCACCCTCTACGGGCTGTTACCGCTGTGCCTGTTGCTGGCCCTGTTCCTGGTGTGGCAGGGCGTGCCGCAAACCTTCGCGCACTATGTGCATGGGTTGACGATGCAAGGCGCGGATCAAGTGATTCCATTGGGCCCGGCCGCGAGCCAGATCGCGATCAAGCAACTGGGCACCAACGGTGGTGGTTTCTTCGGCGTCAATTCGGCACACCCCTTCGAAAACCCGACGGCCTGGAGCAACCTGTTCGAAGTTGCCTCGATCATCCTGATTCCCGCCGCGCTGGTGTTCACCTTCGGCCATTACGTCAAGGACCTGCGCCAGAGTCGGGCGATCATCGCCTGCATGCTCGTACTGTTTCTGATCGGCGGCGCCACCTCGTTGTGGGCCGAATCCCAACCCAATCCGGCGCTGCATAACGCTTCGGTGGAGCAGACCGCGCCACTGGAAGGCAAGGAGGCGCGCTTTGGCACCACGGCCACGGTGCTGTGGTCCGTCACCACCACGGCGGCATCCAATGGCTCGGTCAATGGCATGCATGACAGCCTCAATCCTCTGAGCGGCATGGTCTCGCTGGTGAACATGATGGTCGGCGAAGTCATTTTTGGCGGCGTCGGCGCGGGGCTCTACGGGATGCTGCTGAACGTGCTGATCGCGGTGTTCCTGGCTGGATTGATGATTGGCCGTACCCCGGAATACCTGGGCAAAAAGCTCGCTGCCAGGGAAGTGCAACTGCTGGTGATAACCCTGTTGGTCATGCCGGTGAGCGTGTTGGGGCTGGGGGCCATTGCTGCGAGCCTGCCCGGACCTGCTGCAGCGGTGAGCAACCCTGGCGCCCATGGTTTCAGCCAGTTGTTGTATGCCTACACCTCGGCGGGTGCGAACAACGGTTCGGCCTTCGCCGGTTTTGGTGCCAACACACCCTTTCACAATCTGATGCTGGGCCTGGGCATGTTGATCGGTCGTTTCGGCTACATCCTGCCGGTGCTGGCCTTGGCCGGTAGCCTGGCGCTGAAGAAAACCGCGCCTATCGGCCCGAACAGCTTCCCGACCCACGGCCCGCTGTTCGTGACCCTGCTCACCGTGACCATTTTGTTGGTGGGCGGCCTGACCTTCCTGCCGACCCTGGCCCTGGGGCCGATTGCCGAACACCTGAGCCTGGGTTTCTGAGGATCTGATGATGAATATGCCAATGAGCAAAACCGTCGTCGCCAAGGCGTCGGAGCAACCGAAAACCGCGATTTCGGCCTTGTGGCGGCCAGCGCTGGTGCAAGCTTTCGTCAAGCTCGATCCGCGCCAGTTGCACCGCGCCCCGGTGATGCTGGTGGTGGAGCTGACCGCAATTCTCACCACGGTGTTGTGTTTCGTTCCGGACAGCAGCGTGCCGACTTTTGTTGCCGCGCAAATTGCCCTGTGGCTATGGTTCACGGTGCTGTTCGCCAACTTTGCCGAAGCCCTGGCCGAAGGTCGTGGCAAGGCTCGGGCAGACAGTCTCAAGGCCGGTAGCGAAGGCCTCAGCGCACGTCGCCAGACGGCCAACGGCTTTGAGGTGATAGCCGCCACCCGCCTGCGAAAAGGCGACGTGGTACGCGTCGAGGCGGGGGAGATGATTCCTGGCGATGGTGAAGTGATCGAAGGCATCGCCGCAGTGAACGAGGCGGCGATTACTGGCGAATCGGCCCCGGTCATCCGCGAGTCCGGCGGCGACCGTTCAGCCGTCACCGGCAACACGCGCCTGGTCTCCGACTGGCTGCTGGTGCGCGTCACCAGTAACCCCGGTGAATCCACCCTGGACCGTATGATCGCCCTCGTCGAAGGCGCCAAGCGGCAGAAGACGCCCAACGAAGTGGCGTTGGATATTCTGCTGATCGGCCTGACGCTGATCTTCCTGCTGGTGGTGGTGACGCTGCAGCCGTTCGCGCATTTCGCCAACGGTAATTTGCCGCTGGTGTTTCTGGTGGCGCTGCTGGTGACGTTGATTCCCACCACCATCGGCGGGCTGTTGTCGGCCATCGGCATCGCCGGGATGGATCGACTGGTACGCCTGAACGTGATCGCCAAGTCCGGCCGCGCCGTGGAAGCGGCGGGGGACGTGCATGTGCTGATGCTGGACAAGACCGGCACCATCACCTTCGGCAATCGTCGTTGTGCCGCGGTTCACGCCGCGCCCGGCGTGAGCGTCAAGGAACTGACCGAAGGCGCGTTATTCGCTTCGTTGGCCGACGACACGGCGGAGGGCAAGTCCATCGTCGAGTACCTGCGGGGGTTGCATTCGCAACCCGAGCCTGGCGCCGAACTGCTGACCGCTGTGCCGTTCAGTGCTGAAACCCGCTTGTCCGGTGTCGATTACCAGGGCCGGGTGTATCGCAAGGGTGCCGTGGATTCGCTGCTGAGTTTTATCGGCCTGTCGAAAAGCGAACTGCCACCTGCACTGGCGCGGGAGGTGGACAAGATCGCCCAGAGCGGCGGTACCCCCTTGCTGGTGTGCGTTGACGGCAAGCTGCTGGGGGCGATTCATCTGAAGGACGTGGTCAAGCCCGGTATCCGCGAGCGCTTTGCCGAGTTGCGCAAGTTGGGGATTCGCACGGTGATGGTCACCGGCGACAACCCACTCACCGCCGCCGCCATTGCTGCCGAGGCCGGCGTCGATGACGTGCTGGCCGAGGCCACACCGGAGAAAAAACTGGCGCGCATCCGTCATGAGCAGAATGACGGTCGTCTGGTGGCGATGTGTGGTGACGGTGCCAACGATGCGCCGGCCCTGGCCCAGGCTGACGTCGGCATGGCGATGAACGACGGCACCCAGGCGGCGCGAGAGGCGGCCAACATGGTCGATCTGGACAGCGATCCGACCAAGTTGCTGGACGTGGTGCAAATCGGCAAGGAACTGCTGGTGACCCGTGGGGCCTTGACGACGTTTTCCATCGCCAACGACATCGCCAAGTACTTCGCCATCCTGCCGGCGCTATTTGCCTCGATTTATCCACAACTGGGTGTGCTGAACGTGATGCACCTGAGCAGCCCGCAGAGCGCGATTCTGTCGGCCATTGTGTTCAACGCCTTGATCATCGTGGTGCTGATCCCGTTGGCGTTGCGTGGCGTGCGGGTGCAGGCCGCCAGCGCGGCGGCGCTGCTGCGGCGCAATCTGCTGATCTATGGCCTGGGTGGGATCGTGGTGCCGTTCGTGGGGATCAAGGCGATCGACATGTTGCTGACGGCGTTGGGGTTGGTTTGAGCGGATAACCAACGCTCGCCTTCACCTTGCGGGAGCAAGGCTTGCCCGCGATGAGCGATGACGCGGTGTTGGTTCAGACCGAGGTGACCGCATCGCGAGCAAGCGTTGCTCCCACAAAGTGGTTCCCACAGGTAATTTTTCATTCAATTCGAGGATTTCTGGATGTTCACTCTGATACGCCCGGCCTTGAGCCTATTGCTTCTGATGACCCTGATCACCGGCGTTGCGTACCCCTTGCTGGTTATGGGCGTGGCGCAAGTCGCGTTTCCCGCCCAGGCCAACGGCAGCCTGATCGTTGATGCCGACGGCAAGGTCCGCGGCTCTCTGTTGATCGCCCAGGATTTCCAGGGCGATGCCTGGTTCCATCCACGTCCATCGGCGGGTGCTTTCGCCACGGTAGCCAGCGGCGCCAGCAACTTTTCCCCGAGCAATCCGGCCCTGGCCGCACGGGTGATCGGTGACGCCCAGGCCTTGCAAGTGCCGGGTCAAGGCCCAGTGCCGTTGGCGCTGCTGACCACCTCGGGCAGCGGACTGGATCCCCACTTGCCACCAGCAGCGATTGCCTATCAACTGGCGCGTGTCGCCGCCGCACGCAATCTGCCGGTATCGTCCGTGCAGCAACTGCTCGACGCTCACATCGAACAACCGCTGGTGGGGCCGCCGGTGGTAAATGTGCTGGCCTTGAACCTGGCGCTGGAAAAACTGTAGACCCCTGTGGGAGCAAAGCTTTGCTCCCACAGGGCGTTTGATCAACATCTGAAAGAGAACCCGAACACATGAGCGACTCCGGCCGCGCCGATGCACTGTTAGCCAAGCTGCCCCGCAATGACCGGGGCCGGCTCAAGGTCTTCCTGGGTGCGTCGCCGGGTGTCGGCAAGACCTACGCCATGCTGCAGGCGGCCCACACGCAACTGCGCCAAGGTGTCAGGGTGGTTGCCGGCGTGGTGGAGACTCACGGCCGCAGTGAGACTGAAGCGCTGCTCGGCGGTTTGGTGCAGCAGCCGCTGGTGCGTTCGGAGTATCGCGGTGTGATGCTCGAGGAAATGGACCTTGATGGTCTGCTCGCGGCTCGACCGGCCTTGGTGCTGGTGGACGAACTGGCCCACAGCAACGCGCCCGGCAGCCGACATGCCAAACGCTGGCAAGACATTCAGGAGTTGCTGGCCGCCGGCATCGATGTCTACACCACCGTCAACGTCCAGCACCTGGAAAGTCTCAACGATCAGGTGCGCGGTATCACCGGCGTGCAAGTTCGAGAGACGCTGCCCGACTGGGTCCTGCAGGAGGCCGATGAACTGCTGTTGATCGACCTGCCACCGCGCGAGCTGCTGGAGCGCCTGCGCGATGGCAAGGTTTATGTGCCGGAACAGGCGCGCGCTGCGATCGATGCATTTTTCAGCCAGACCAACCTCACCGCATTGCGTGAGCTGGCCATGCAAACTGCCGCGGCACAGGTGGATAACGATCTTGCCCAGGGCTATCGCCAACTGGGCCAGGCGGCTCCGGCGGTGCGGGGACGATTGTTGGTGGGGGTTGACGGTGATGCCCAGGCCGAACGTCTGGTACGCCACGCCAGCCGCGTCGCCCAGCGTCGGCATCTTCCCTGGAGCCTGGTACACGTGGACAACGGCAGCACGCGGGACGAGCCATCGCGCCAGCGCCTGCAAAATGCCCAGCAACTGGCCGAACGCCTGGGCGGGGAAGTGGTGCTGCTACGGGCCGGTGAAGTCGCCAGGACCTTGATCCAGCACGCCACCGAACGTCGCGCTACGCTGGTTCTGGTGGGGCAGTCCAGGCGGCGTCTGCGTCGGCGGCTGTTCGGTGGTGGCTTGGCTGCGCGTTTGCTGCGCGATGCCAGTGGGTTGGAAATCAACGTACTGGACCGCGATGAACAGCCCCCTGCGGCCCGTGAGCGTTCAAACGCCGCCCTGGCTGGTTTCGACTACGTGCTGGCGCTGTTGGCGACGGCGGCGGCCAGTGCGCTGGCTTGGGGGGTCTCCGGGCTTCTTCCCTTGCCTAATATCTCCCTGGTGTTTCTGATGGCGGTATTGCTGGTGGCGGTTCGCAGCAGCCTCGGCCCTGCGCTGGCCTGCGCGGCGCTGTCGTTCCTGGCCTATGACTTTCTGTTCATCCCACCGAATTTTTCCTTCACCATCCAGCGTGAAGAAGACGTACTCACTCTGGTGTTCTTCTTGCTCATGGCGGCCCTGACCGGCAACCTTGCGGCCCGCCAGCGACGACAGTTGCAGGCGCTGCGCGAGACCCAGCAGGAAACCGGCGAGCTGCTTGACCTGTCCCGCAAACTCACCGCCGCGACCGACCGCCAGGCGGTGATCAGCGCCGCCGCGCAACACCTCAACGGCTGGCACGACCTGCAACTGTGCCTGCTCAACCGTGACGGCCAGGACGGCTGGAAGGTTGAGACAGCTGAACCATTGACCTTCACTGAAGCTGAGCGCGCGGCCGCCGATTGGGCCTGGCAACACGACCAACCGGCCGGCGCCGGCACCGGGACGCTGCCGTCCGGGCGCTGGTGGTGGTGGCCGTTGTCGACAGAGGAGGGCCCGCTGGCGTTGCTGGGCGTTTGCCCGAAAGAAGGCAAGCCGTTGAGCGGCCAGCGGCGTCGTCTGCTGGCAGCTCTCAGTCAGCCACTGGCGCAGGCCCTGGCGCGGGCGCAACTGGCCCAGGATCTGGAAGCAGCGCGCCTGCACGGCGAAACCGAGCAACTGCGCAGTGCGTTGTTGGCGTCGGTGTCCCACGATTTGCGCACGCCGCTGACCTCCATGCGCGGCAGTATCGACAGCCTGTTGGCGTTGGGAGAGGCGATCCCGCTGGCCGATCGCCGCGAACTGCTGGAAGGCACCCGTGATGAAGCTGAGCGCCTGGATCGCTACATCCAGAACTTGCTGGACATGACTCGTCTCGGCCATGGGGCTCTGAAGCTGGCGCGGGACTGGGTGTCGCCGGCCGATATCGTCGGCAGCGCGTTGAACCGGTTGCGGGCGGTGCTGGCACCGTTGACGGTGGGCATCGAAGTGCCGGCCGAGTTGCCGTTGTTGTATGTTCACGCGGCGTTGATCGAACAGGCCTTGGTGAACGTGCTGGAGAACGCCGCACGATTTTCACCGACTCACGGGCGATTGCTGCTCAGCGCAGGGGCGACGGACAGCGAAGTTTTTTTCGCCGTGGCCGACGAGGGGCCCGGGATCCCTGAAGAAGAGCGCGAGAAAATCTTCGACATGTTCTATACCGCTGCGCGCGGGGATCGCGGCGGGCAGGGCACGGGGCTGGGGCTGGCGATCTGTCAGGGCATGGTCGGTGCCCATGGCGGGCGGATCAGCGTGGACACCGGCCTGGACGGACGCGGTACCTGCATCACCCTGCACCTGCCATTACAGACACAACCGGGCCTGGACGATGAAGCCTGAGCGGCGCTGGGTTACTCTCTTTCCACCTGATTGCATTGAACGGACCTCATGAGCCAGACCGCGACCCTTTTGGTCATCGATGACGAACCGCAGATTCGCAAATTCCTGCGCATCAGCCTGACTTCCCAAGGCTACAAGGTGCTCGAAGCCGGCACCGGCGCCGAAGGCCTGGCCCAGGCGGCGCTGAACAAGCCCGATCTGCTGGTGCTCGACCTGGGCCTGCCGGACATGGACGGCCAGCAGGTACTGCGCGAGTTTCGCCAATGGTCCACGGTGCCGGTGCTGGTGCTCTCGGTGCGGGCCAGCGAAGCGCAGAAAGTCGAGGCGCTGGACAACGGCGCCAATGATTACGTCACCAAGCCGTTCGGCATCCAGGAGTTTCTGGCGCGCATTCGTGCCTTGTTGCGTCAGGCCCCGGCAGGCGAGGCGCGGGAAGCGGCGCTGACGTTTGGTCCGCTGACGGTGGACCTGGCTTATCGCCGGGTTCTGCTCGATGGCACTGAAGTGGCCCTGACCCGCAAGGAATACGCCGTGCTGGCGCAATTGGCGCGCCATCCCGGGCGGGTCATTACCCAGCAGCAATTGCTCAAGGACATTTGGGGCCCGACCCACACCGAAGACACCCATTACTTGCGGATCGTGGTCGGTCATCTGCGGCAAAAACTGGCGGACGACCCGACCCGGCCCCGGTTCATTGCGACCGAGGCGGGGGTTGGGTATCGGTTGTTGGGGGAGGGTGGTGTTTAACCACAAGGTTTCAAGCCAAGCGCTATTGTGGCGAGGGGATTTATCCCCGCTGGGGTGCGAAGCAGCCCCGAAAAAGGCATCAGACATGATTTTGTCTGACACACCGAGTGTTCAGGTTTTAGGGCTGCTTCGCACCCCAGCGGGGATAAATCCCCTCGCCACAGAGTTTAGTGCCACATTCAGTTCTGCTCATTCTCATAGCGATCCAACGTATCGCTGGCAATCTCCCGCCCCAGGGCGATCAGCTCCGGCGCCTTGTAGAACTCGAAAAACCGGCACACCCGTTTCGGCACGTTGATCAGCACATCCGGTGGATACCCGGCGATCTTGTATTGGGCCAGGGACGTCTGCATCACCTCGAAACTCTGGTTGATCAGATCCAGCAGCGAGGCCGGGCCAACGTTGTCGATGATGAACGAACCGGTCGCCGATTTCGGCGCACCTTCGGATTCCGGCGCGGCGGCCGGTTGTTGGCCCTCGGGCTCGGCGGATTCCAGCCATGGATTGATCTCGGCGGCTTCGGCTTTTAGCGCCTCCTGTTCCAGCAGCAGCAACTGCTCGGCTTGCTTGCGACGGAACGGTAGACGCGAGCCCAGGGAACTGACGAGGGTGTCGAAGCGACGCTTGAACGCTGCCGGGCGCTGGATGACTGGCAGTCGGTACTGTTTCTGGTTGGTGGCGTTGAGGTTGACCGCGATGATCAGGTCGCAATGGCTCGACACCACCGGCACGATGGGTAACGGATTGAGCAGGCCGCCATCCACCAGCATGCGGTTGCCTTGCATCACGGGGGTGAACAGGCTGGGAATCGCCGCCGAGGCGCGCATTGCCTGATGCAGGCAACCTTCCTGGAACCAGATTTCCTGCTGATTGGTCAGGTCGGTGGCCACGGCAGTGTAGGGAATACGCAGGTCTTCGATATTGAGTTCGCCGACGATCTTGCGAATTTGCCCGAAGACTTTCTCGCCGCGAATCGCCCCCAGGCGAAAGCTGACGTCCACCAGTCGCAGCACATCCAGGTAATCCAGGCTTTCAATCCAGTTACGGTAATCGTCGAGCTTGCCCGCGGCATAGATTCCGCCCACCACGGCACCCATGGAGCAGCCGGCGATGCAAGCGATGTCGTAGCCACGTCGTTCGATTTCTTCGATCACCCCGATATGGGCGTAGCCCCGGGCGCCACCCGATCCCAGTACCAATGCGACACGTTTTGTCATGACCCGGCCTCTTGTAAAACAGACTTTAACAATGCACTTATCGACGGCTGGGCTCAATCGTTGTGGCGCAGGTGTCGTTTTTTGATACGCCGTGCCGGCATTTGCGTATGCTCGCCCACACTTGTATTTACGCGGTCGGGCATTGGCACTTTTTGCGGGCTGGACCGTCTTACTTGCACGACTGTTGACCTGACTTGAGGTGTAATTGATGAAAGCCCGAATTTGTCTGCCCCTGGTGGCATCCTTGATGGTTTTGGCTCTGGCCGGTTGTGCCGGCAAGACCGCTTACCGCGATAGCTGCGGCAGCCAGCTCGACAGCGCCTGGCGCGAACTGGACCTGGCCAAGGCCGAAGGTTTTGCCGGCACCGTGAGTTATTCCAAGGCCCTGTCGTTGTTGACCGGCGCCAAGACCCAGCAGCAGTTCGAAGCGTTTGAGGGGTGCACCAAAAAGGCCGAGAAGGCCCGTTTCTACATCCGCGAATCCCGCGCAGGGCGTTAATAGCAGCGACAAGCTGTCAGCGGCAAGCTACAAGTTAGGGGAGCACTCTGCTCCTCACTTGAAGCTTGCCGCTTGACGCTCAACGCTACGTACGGAGTACGTCCCCATGATTGATCGGCTGGTGGCCCGGATACTGGGCCTGGAAGTCCGGCTGCTGGCCTGTCAGGCCCGCCTCAATGCCCATACCGACAGTGAAGCCCTGCATGACCTGCGGACCACGGTCCGCCGTTTGCGCAGCTTGCTTCGTCCGTTGCGCGGTTTGCCGGGTGTCGAACAACTGGAAACGGCGGCTTCGGCGGTCGGCGCGCTGACCACGCCCCTGCGTGACCGGGAAGTGCTGGCCGCCTACCTTGAGCAGCACGGCAAGATCGAAGCCGCGCGGCAGCGCCAGGTGCAAATGGCCGATGCTTATCCCGCCGTTGCCGGCAGCCCGGAGCTGGCCCAATTGCTGATGGTGCTCGATGCTTTCCCGCGCTTCATTCGCGCGGCGCAACGTCAGGACCTGCTTAAAGGTCTGCGCAAACGCATCGAAAAGCGCCTGGACAAACAATGGAAGAAACTCGGCGAAGCCTTGGGCGATCCGGCCCATGATCGCCATCGTTTGCGGCTGTTGATCAAGCGCGTGCGCTACGCCATCGAAGCCTACCCCGAACTTGACCGCCTGCCCGAAGCAGCCATGCCACGGCTCAAGTCCGCCCAAGGCGCTCTGGGGGACTGGCACGATTGCTGGCAATGGCTGGCCCGGGCCAAGGAGGAAAGCGACTTGCAATCCTGCGTGCCGGTCTGGCTCAGCACCATGGAAAAGGCCGAGGCCAAGTCCGATAAAGTGCTCGATAAACTCGTTGCCAGTTGCTTCAAAAAATCCTGAGTCCTGCAGATATTCCCTTGTGGGAGCGAGCCTGCTCGCGATAGCGCCGCGTCAGTCACCAGTTATTCAAGCTGACTCACCGCTACCGCGAGCAGGCTCGCTCCCACGGTAGATTGGCGGGGTTGGGATGCCGCGGCCTATCTGTCAGTCTCTTTGGCCAGAATGAGCGCTGTGCCACCCGTCTGGGCTGGTTAAGATTCCTGCATCTTTTCCCATGTTTTCGAGGTTGTCATGCGCTTTTCCGATTTGATCGATGCCGTGCGTCGTCAGCCTGACTGCGTGATCATCGCGCCTGAATGGGGCCAGGGACGCGCCAGTTTTGGCGGTCTGGTGGCGGCGCTGCAATATGAAGCGATGCGTGCGCGGGTTCCGGCGGATCGCCCGGTGCGTTCGCTGGCGATCACCTTCGTCGGGCCGGTAGCGGCCGACGTACCCGTCAGTTTCGAAGTCGACGTATTGCGTGAAGGCAAGGCGGTCAGCCAGGTATTGGGGCGAGCGGTACAGAACGGTCAGGTAGTGACCGTGGTACAAGGCAGCTTCGGCGCCTCACGCTCTTCCGTGGTGGCGGTCCAGGCCGACCCCGCGCCTGAGTTCAAAAGCGTGGAGCAATGCCAGGAACTGCCCTACATCAAGGGCGCTACACCGGAATTCATGCGTCACCTGGCGCTGTGCTGGAGTGTTGGTGGCCTGCCGTTTACGGGCAACAAATCCCGCAGCATGGGGGGCTGGGTGCGCTTGCGTGGTGATGTCAAAGAGGAGCCGCTGAACGAGGGGCACATCCTGGCATTGGTCGATGCCTGGCCTCCGGCGTTGCTACCCCATCTCAATCAAATGGCACCGGGCAGTACGCTCACCTGGACCATTGAGTTCGTCCAGCCACTGCTGGAACTCACGACACTGGACTGGTGTAAATACCTGGCCGAGATCGAGCATGCTCAGGACGGTTACGGCCATGTCGCCGCCAGGTTCTGGAGCGCGGATGGTCGCTTGATCGCCCTGAGCCGGCAGACAGTGACAGTTTTCGCCTAAGGCTCTTCATGACCGTGGCACTGCAACACGAGTGCGGCAATCATGCCGAGGGAGCCGATGGCGACATTGGCCAGGCTCAGGCTGAACACCCCCGATACCATCAGCAAAAACGCGACGATGAACAGCGGTACGGCAATCTGGTGCAACACCGGATTGCTCGGGTGACCATGATGGTCAAGGCAGGTGCGCCATTGCCAGGCCGGGAAGTGGGGGTGACGTTTGCCCATGATGCTGATCCTTGAGTTCGATAAACCGAATAACCCAAGCGTAAGCCCGGCCGGGCAGCGCGACGAATCGCGGTTGGCTATCGACGTGATAGGTGGCCATAGCCTTTCACCGTTGTGGGAGCAAGGCTTGCCCGCGATGCAGGCGCCTCGTTCCCCAGGGAGACCATATTGTCTTCATCGCGGGCAAGCCTTGCTCCCACAGATAACCCCCAGGCCAGGTCAATTGGCAGCGGGGCCCTAGAGCCTGAGCTGCCCGATCGCCTTGTTCAGCTCACCGGCCAACGTTGCCAGTTCATGGCTGGTGGTGGCCGAGTCCACCGTCTGGCGCACGGTGTTTTCAGTCACGTCACGAATACTCACGACCGCCCGGTTCATTTCCTCGGCAACCTGGCTTTGCTGCTCGGCCGCCACGGCGATCTGGGTGTTGCTCTCGCGCATCTGCGCCACCGCCCCGGTGATTTGCTCCAGAGCCTCACCGGCTTCCCGGGCCTGTTGCACGCAATCGTCGGCCTTGTAGGAGCTTTCCTGCATGAAATCCACCGCGTCCCGGGTTCCCGCCTGCAAGGCCGACACCATGGCGGTGATTTCATCCGTGGAGGTCTGTACCCGCTTGGCCAGGTTGCGTACTTCGTCGGCCACCACTGCAAACCCTCGACCCATTTCCCCGGCTCGCGCCGCTTCAATGGCCGCGTTGAGCGCCAGTAGATTGGTCTGTTCGGCGATGCTGTGGATCACGCTGACCACGCTGTTGATCTTCTGGCTGTCCTCGGCCAGGCGCTGGATCATTTCGGCGGTCTGCTGCACGCCGCGGGAGAGCCCGGTGATCGACTGTTGCACCCGGCTGACTACTTCGCGGCCATTGCCGGCCAAGGTATCGGCGCTTTTCGACAGGTCGCGGGTGGCGCCGGCATGTTGGGCGATGTGATAAACCGTAGCGGACATCTCGTTGATCGCCGTCGCCGCCTGATCGGTTTCGCTTTGCTGGCCGAGCATGCCGTGGCGAACATCGTTCATGCTCGATGCCAGGCGTGCTGCACCGCTGTCCAGTTGCCGAGCAGTGCTGGCAACGGTGTCAACCACACGTTGATATCCGGCTTGCATGGCATTGAACGCCGCCGCCATCTGGCCCACTTCGTCCTTGCAGGCCAAGGGGACGCGGGCGGACAGGTCACCGGTTTTTTCCACGTGCAGCATCACATCCTTCAGGGTGTTGAGCTGGCTGAGCAGAAACCGGATTAGCAGCTGCGATGCGCCCAGCATGGCCAGCATCAACACGAACACCGCCACGGCGTATTGGCTGAAGCGTTCCCTGAACACCTGGCTCAGGCTTGCGCCTTGGGCCAGCACGGCCAACTGTTGGCCGTCACCGCCACGGATTACTTCGGCGCCCAGCAGTGGGTTGTCGCCCAACAGGGGGCTGGCCGAGAGTGCTACCCAGCCGTTGGCCTCTGCTATTGAAGGCAATGATTGATCATTCAATGTGGGAATCTGGCCGCGCTGGAATGCCAGCAGGTGATCGGCCTTGGGCAATGGCTGCCCGGCAGGCCAGGCACTGAGCAAGCGTGCCTGGGCCTGGGCGTTTGCCTGGGCCGCATGGTTGCGCGCCTGTTGTTCGAGCTGCACCGCGTAGAGTACGAGCAGCAAGGTCGTGACAAAGGCGACCGCATTGACCGCCCAGAATTTGTATTTCAGTGAGATATTGCTAAGCCAGGCACCCATGGAAGGTCTTCTCTGATAGCGGAAACAGTTTTGGCAAGGTGCCATTATTGTGCCGCTATCCAAGGTGTGGAGTGTTGATATGGGTCAACAGACAACGCCTATCCCCTGTGGGAGCGAGCCAGCTCGCGATAGCGGTGTATCAGTCGGCCTATGGGCAAGCTGATCCACTGCTATCGCGAGCAGGCTCGCTCCCACAGGTTTTCATTGGGTCAGGAGAGGGTGGGCAAGCCAAAAAACGCGCGGGCACAGGCGGTGCTATGGGCAGCGAGGTCTTCCTGGCTTTCGCCCCGGTGCAAGGCGACTTCGCGCAACGTTTCCGTCAGGTAGGCCGGTTCGTTACGACCATTCTTGGGTTTGGGGCGCAGTGTGCGAGGCAACAGGTACGGTGCATCGCTTTCAAGCATCAAGCGAGTGCGAGGAATTTCCCGTACCAATGGATGCAAATGGGTGCCCCGGCGCTCATCGCAGATCCAGCCTGTGATGCCTATATGCAAGTCCAGGTCTAGATAGCTGAACAGGGCCTTTTTTTCACCGGTAAAGCAGTGCACCACCGCTGCGGGCAATTGGTCGCGAAACTCCCGCAGGATTTCCAGCAGTCGCTGATCGGCATCACGTTCGTGAAGAAAGACCGGCAATTGCAACTCCACCGCCAGGGCGAGGTGTTCTTCCAGGACTTTTTCCTGCTGCGGGCGCGGGGAGAAGTCCCGGTTGAAATCCAGTCCGCATTCACCCACTGCGCGGACGCGGTCTTGTTTCAGCAGGTCTTTGAGATGCCTGGCGCTATCGGCGGTCCAGTCGCTGGCGCTATGAGGGTGAATACCGGCGGTGGAAAACAGCCGCTCCCCGGTGTCATCGAGGCGCTGGCACAGCTCAAACGCCTGTTCGCTGCCCTCGACGCTGGTACCGGTCAAGACCAGTTGGCAGATACCGGCTGCATAGGCGCGCTCAAGCACGGCCTCGTGTTTGTCGGCAAAACTGGGGTTGGTCAGGTTGACGCCGATATCGATGAGTTGCATGGTGCTACCTCGACCCAAAGGCCGCAAAGCATATCAGAGCTGTAGATTTATAAGAAAAGCCAAGAACTACAACGAGTTGAGGCTGTCTGTTGAGGCCGTTAGACCGGTCGGGTTGGTATAAACGCCAGCACTGTGCCAGTCTTTCGCACTTTTCAGCGCCCCTGGTGCTCTGTTTCTGTCGACCCCAGCTTCGATATTTCAAGGCTGTGGGCCGCGGTATCCTTTCGGAGAGTGGATGACACGTCCCCAAGTGTTGTTGCTGCTGTGTTGTTCGCTGTTGCTGCCGATGCCGGCCGAGGCGCGGCTGCCCGGCCCGGTACAGGTGGTAGCGCCGACTACGGTGCGCGACCTTGCGCAAATCCGCAGCAGCCGGGTTCTGAAAGTTTTGGTCAACCAGAGCCGCAACAGCTCTGGCGAAGTCAAGGGGCAACCCATTGGCGTCGAATATCATCGCTTACGTGCCTTCGAGCAATACCTCAACGGCCACGCTCGGGATGACCAGAAAATCACCCTCAAAATCATTCCCAAGGCCAAGGACCAACTGCTGGGCGCCTTGCAGCGCGGAGAAGGCGATCTGGTCGCGCCCGGCGAGTTGATCGAGCCCCTGGCTGGCCTTGCGGTCAGCGCCAGCAATCCGATTCGCACCGACGTGCCGTTGCTCCTGGTGGGAGCCAAGGGCCAGCGACGCTACACACGCGTAGAGCAACTGTCGGGCAAGACCCTGGCCCTGCCCAACGGTAGCGCCGCAGGGGAGGCCCTGAGTCAGATCAACCAGAAGCTGGCACTGCGTAAATTACCGCCGGTGAAGATCGAGTGGGTCGACCCGACCCTGGCGGTGGAAGATGTGCTGGAAATGGTTCAGGCCGGGATTTTCCATCTGACCATCGTCGAGCAGCCCATTGCCGAACGCTGGAGCAAGATCCTGCCCAAGCTGCGTTTCGACCGGCAGGTGCTCATTGGCGAGCCGGCTGACGAGTATTGGTTTGTCCGTCGTGACGCCGCCATGCTGCGAGCGAGCATCGACCGCTTCCTGACGACTTATAAGGCGCCTTCCAATCAGGACGCGGCGTTTCTGCGCATCTATCGCCGCTTGTACCGGGTTCACTATCCGCTGGCCCGTGCCAATCGCCAGCGTCTTGAGAAACTGCGCCCAGTGTTGCAAAAACATGCCACGGCCCAAGGCATGGATTGGCTGAACCTGGCGGCACTGGCGTTCAAGGAGTCTTCCCTGCAACCCAATGCCCGCAGTGGCAGCGGCCCTACGGGTCTTATGCAGATTACCCCTTCAGCAGCCCAGAGGGTCGGGGTGCGCAACATCCAGAACCTGGACGCCAACGTGCAGGCTGGCGCCAAGTACCTGGCCTTGATACGCCGAAAGTTTTTCGCCAGCCCCAAGCTCAATGAGCGCGAGCGAATGGCCTTCGTCCTGGCCGCCTACAACATGGGGCCTGAGCGTGTCCAAGGCATGCGGGCCGAGGCCAGGCGGCGGGGACTCAATCCCAATCAGTGGTTCTTCCAGGTCGAACGCATCGCCATGGAGCAGGTGGGAATGGGCGCAGTAAGCTACGTTAATAGTGTGAACAAATACTATCTGGCATTTGATCGTGAACGGGAGTCGCTGGAACCCAGGGAACAAAAGGTTGTTGTGCGTAAATGATCGAGTAAACTGATTGGTATCACGGATTTTTTCCGCTTTTATCATGCATTTTGTTGATTAATATAGCGGACAACCCACTTATCCCAAGGAATGAACCTAATGAGCACTTTCATCAACAAAGTTCTGTTTACTCGCGCTGGCTATGGCCTGACTGTCCTGCGCATCGTTGTCGGGATCATCTTCGCCGCCCACGGCTCACAGAAACTCTTCGGCCTGTTCGGTGGCTACGGCCTGACGGGGACGGCGCAGTGGATGGAAAGCATTGGCCTGACCCCCGGTTATCTGATGGCGACACTGGCCGGCGGTACTGAGTTTTTCGCCGGGCTGGCCTTGATCATCGGTCTGCTGGCCCGTCCAGCGGCGCTGGGACTGGCCTTCCTGTCGCTGGTGGCGATTTTCTCCGTGCACATCGGCAACGGTCTGTTCATGGCCAATAACGGTTATGAGTTTTCCCTGGCTTTGCTGGCAGGCAGCGTCGCGGTGCTGATCGAAGGTGCTGGCAAGTTGTCGGTCGACCAGGCCATCGCCCGCTGATTGCATACCTGAATCATTGAAGGCCCGTCTGGAACGGGCCTTTTTTGTGCGCGCAGATTCTTGACACTGGCCGGTCAGCTTCTCTAGGATGCCGCTCATGCGCCGATTTAAACAGCTACTTGCGGGGCGCCAGGTGACTCATTCAGTCACCGATAGAAGCCGGTCACACGGGGCTTCGAAATACCGCTAAAGCGCTGGTTCGGTGTTGCCTCTCACCTGCCATGCAGACTTTTGAGGCAGAGACACGACACGATGAACGCATCCAGCCCCCTTGTACGTCTTGCGCCGATCACGGCGAACCTTCTGCAACGCAATCCAAAAATCCTTCTGGGCGGTACTCACCAGCCTACGCTATTGCGCTATCTCGACGGCTGGCCGCGACGCAACCACGGGCCGGCGGCGTTCCTTATCCAGTTTGTCGAAGACGGTGAGTCTCTGGCGCGTTTTGCCGACGACAGTTTCGATCTGGCCGTTATCCAGTCCCCCAGTGCGGCGCACGCCAGCGAAATGATCCGGCAATTGACCCGCGTGGCCCGACAGGGGCTGATTACCCGCCGCTGAGGTGAGCTGAGATGACTGGGTTTTTCGGGCCTTGGGCCGGTGAAGCTTTATATGTATTCAATGTGAGTGACATATAAAAGTTGTTCACCTGCGGGTGTCTGAACCTTGATCTCAGCATCCAGCGCTTTGCCGATCAACGCCCGCGCCAAGGGCGAGTCGATGCTGATGAGGTTCTTTTTCAGGTCCAGTTCGTCGGGGCCGACGATGCGATAGCGAGACTCTTTGCCGTCCTCATCTTCAACCGTGACCCAAGCGCCGAAATACACTTTGTTCGGGTCACTGGGTTTTTCACTGACCACCTTGAGGGCTTCCAGGCGCTTGGTGAGGAAACGCACGCGGCTGTCGATTTCCCGCAGCATTTTCTTGCCATAGGTGTATTCGGCGTTTTCCGAACGATCCCCCTGGGCCGCCGCCTCGCTGACTGCTTGGGTCACCTGAGGGCGGCGCACATGCCACAGTTCATGAAATTCAGCGCGCATCCGCGCCTCGCCCTCAGGGGTGATCAACGCGGTGCCGGCGGTGCGGGGTGGGCGATAACGGCTCATGGCAACTTCTTGTGGTGGCGAAGCCGGGAGTCTATCAACCCTCGCGCAAGACTGTCAGCGGGCTGGCATTGAGGGCTCGACGCGTGCCGAACACACCAGCAGCCCCGATCAATAACGCTCCCACCAAAGGCAGTACCAGCAACCATGGATGCGGATGCCAGGGCAGGTCGAACGCGTAACGGTAAAGCACCAGGCTCACCAGTTCCGAACCCAAGGCCGCGAGCAAGCCACTGACCGCACCCAACAGCCCGAACTCGATGCGCCGGGCCTTGACCAACAGGGCTCGTTCGGCACCCAGGGCGCGGAGCAGCGCACCCTGGTGGATCCGTTCATCGAGGGTGGCTTGCAGGCCGGAGAACAGCACGGCCATTCCCGCAGCCAGTACAAACAGCAACACATATTCCACGGCTAGGGTGACCTGGGCCAGGATGCTGCGCAACTGCTCGAGCAGGGCTTCGACTTGCAGGATCGTCACCGCCGGGAAGGCCCGGGACAGGTCGACAATCTGCTGGTCGTGGCCCGCCGCCAGATAGAAGCTGGTGAGATAGGTGGCCGGTAGATCCTTCAGCGTGCCGGGTTGGAAGATCATGAAAAAGTTAGGCTGGAAGTTGTCCCAGTTGATTTCTCGCAAGCTGGTGACCTTCGCCTCGCGATTGACGCCGCCCACGTTGAAAACCAGACGGTCCCCCAGCTGGATCTTGAGGTTCTCGGCCACCTTGCCTTCTACCGAAACGCCCGGCATATCGTCCGGCGGTTGCTGCGGCCACCAGGTCCCGGCCGTGACGACGTTGCCCGCCGGCAGGTCCGCAGCCCAGGTCAGGCTCAGGTCGCGCTGCAGGGCCCGGTCACCAGCCGAGTCCTTGGTGACAAACTCCTTGGCCGGCTCGCCGTTGATACTGATCAGGCGTCCCGGTACCACTGGGTAGAGCGGCGCCGATTGCGCCGACAACGCTAGCAGCTTGTCGGTGAAGGCCTGCTTGTCGTTGGGCAAGATATTCAGGGCGAAATAGTTCGGGGCGTTTTTCGGCAACTGGTTTTGCCAGGTGTCCAGCAGCTCGCCGCGCAAGAGGGCGATCAGCGCCATGGACAACAGAATCAAGCCGAATGCCAACGCCTGGCCGGCCGCCGCCAAGGGGTGGCGCAGCAACTGGCCCAGGCCGAGCCGCCAGGGTAACGAGGCGCGGGCCAGCATCCTGCGCAAGCTTTGGAGCAGCAGCAACAGCAGGCCGCCGAGCACCAGTGCTGCGATGACGCCACCGCCGAGCAGGGCGAACGTCAGGACCAGGTCCAGGCTCAAGCGCCACATGATCAGGCCAAGGGCACCCAGGGCGGCCCCATAGACCACCCAGGTGCTGGAAGGAATCGGCAGCATGTCCCGGCGTAAAACGCGCAAGGGGGGTACCCGTCCCAACGCGGCCAGAGGGGGCAGGGCGAAGCCGGCCAACGCCACCATTCCGGTGCCGATTCCGGCAATGGCCGGCAGCAGGCCACCCGGCGGGACGGTCGTGGGTAACAGGTCATGCAGCAGTGCAAACAGACCCAGTTGGGCGACCCAGCCAAGCAGCGCACCGCTGAGGCTGGCCAGCAGGCCCAGCACGGTCAATTGCAGGCTGAACAGCACCATGGTTTCCCGGCGTGACAACCCCAGGCAACGCAGCAGTGCGCTGGCATCAAAGCGTCGGGTGGCAAAGCGGTTGGCCGAGAGGGCGACGGCGACGCCGGACAGCAGCACCGCCACCAGGCTGGCCATGTTCAGATACCGTTCGGCCTTGCCCAGGGCGCCACCGATCTGCCGGTTGCCATCGCGTGCATCCTGCAGCCGCTGATTGGGCTCCAGGCCCGGCTTGATCAGGTCGCGGTAGGTTTGCAACGCTGGTGCCGGGCCGCGCCACAGGTCGCGATAACTGACGCGGCTGCCGGGCTGCACGACGCCGGTAGCGTCCAGGTCCTTGAGGTTGATCATGACCCGGGGCGTGAGGCTATAGAAATTGCCGGCGCGATCCGGTTCGTAGGTCAACACACGGCTCAGGCGCAGGGGCTGGTTGCCGACGTCGATGCTGTCGCCTATTTTCAGGTCCAGTGCCGTCAGCAGCCGTGCTTCAACCCAGGCCTCGCCTGGGTTCGGTCGCCCGCCGGTTTCTTCCGGGGCGAACGGGGCAGGGGCGCTTTTCAGTTCGCCGCGCAGGGGGTAGATGTCATCGACGGCCTTGACGCTGGAAAGTTGAATGCCATTGTCGGTGGCCACGACGCTGGAAAACTCCACCACCCGGGCATGTTCGAGGCCCAGATCGGTGCCGCCGCGAATCTGTTCGGGACGGGCAGGCGAGCTGCCTTCGAGCAGCAGGTCGGCGCCAAGGAATTCGGTGGCGCGCATCATCATCGCGCCGTTGAGACGGGCTCCGAAGTAGCCGATGGCGGTACTCGCCGCCACCGCCACCAGCAGGGCGAAGAACAACACCCGCAGTTCGCCGGCGCGGGCGTCGCGCAGCAATTGGCGGACAGCGAGACTGAACAGACGCAACAGCGGCAAGCGTGCCATCAAGGCTCCAGGGGGGCGACCATCTGGCCGGCTTCAAGTCGAATCAGGCGCCGGCAACGATGGGCCAGGCGTTCGTCATGGGTGACCAGCACCAGGGTCGTGCCGCTTTCCTTGTTCAACTCGAACAGAAGATCGCTGATGCGCTCACCGGTGTGGCTGTCGAGGTTGCCAGTGGGTTCGTCGGCAAACAGCACGTCCGGCTCGGCCGCAAAGGCACGGGCAATCGCCACGCGTTGCTGCTCGCCGCCAGAGAGCTGGCGGGGCGAATGGGTCAGGCGCTGGCCCAGGCCGACCCGCTGCAGCAATTCCGTAGCGCGTTCGCGGGCATCCTGGCGGCCATCAAGTTCCAATGGCAGCATGACGTTTTCCAGCGCATTGAGGCTGTCGAGCAACTGGAACGACTGGAAGACAAAGCCGACATGCTCGGCGCGGATCCGGGCCCGCTGGTCTTCATCCAGAACGCTGAGGGCTTGACCTGCGAGGGTCACTTCACCGCTGCTGGGCAGGTCGAGGCCGGCCAGCAGGCCCAGGAGGGTGGATTTGCCGGAACCGGATGCGCCGACAATGGCCAGGCTGTCGCCCTTGTTCAGTTCCAGGCTGAGTTCGTGCAGGATAGTCAGTTCACCTTCCGCGCTGGGAACCACTTTGCTAAGGTCCTTCGCGGTGAGAATGCTTGAGCCCATGGAGAATCCGATGCGTGTGTGGTTTTTGAGTGCCGGCCTGGCCCTGATGTGCATGGCCCAGAACGCAGCGGCGGGTACAGTCCTGATCGTTGGCGATAGTATCAGCGCCGCTTTCGGCCTGGATACCCGGCAAGGTTGGGTATCCTTGCTCGAACAACGGCTCAAGGCCGAAGGTTTCGACGACAAAGTGGTCAATGCTTCTATCAGTGGTGACACCAGTGCAGGCGGCCAGGCGCGGCTGCCGGCGCTGCTTGCAGCCCATAAGCCGGACCTGGTGATCCTGGAACTGGGTGGCAACGATGGCTTGCGTGGACAGCCGCCAACGCAATTGCAACAAAACCTTGCAGCGATGATCGACAGCTCCCGCGCCAGCGGTGCCAAGGTACTGCTGCTGGGCATGCAGTTGCCGCCCAATTATGGGCAGCGCTACACCGATGCCTTTGCCCGGGTCTACAGCACCCTGGCCGAGGAGAAAAACGTGCCGCTGGTGCCGTTTTTCCTTCAGGACGTTGGCGGTGTTCCGGGGATGATGCAGGGCGATGGCTTGCACCCGTCCGTCGCGGCCCAGGGCAAGTTGCTGGAAAATGTCTGGCCGACGCTAAAACCGCTGCTGTGAAGCTTTTCTACAGGCGGTCTTTCGGCTAATGTGGCGCCCCCGATTTGGAGCCCCCGATGCCGCGTCCCGCCTGGTCCCTGTTTGCCTACCAACTGATCGAGCCTGACGAACAGCTGGACCTGTTCGCCTGCCAGGAAGTGCGGGTGCATCTGGTGACCCGGCAACTGGAGCTTGGTGGCTCGGCCGACCGGACCCTGTGCGGCAGCCTGCTGCCGGCCCAGCCGCGCTGGTCGGCTGTTGATCGCAAGATATTCCAGGACCATCGCCTGTGTTCATTGTGCCGGGCGATCCTGGAGTCCCAGAAGCGCGGCACCTCGCCGATCTGGCCGGAACTGCGGTTCGAATTGTAATTCCCCAGATTCCCCGCATGCCCCCTTGTGGGAGCGAGCCTGCTCGCGATGGCGGTGGGCCTGCTTGCATTGATGTTGGATGTGCCGCCGCTATCGCGAGCAGGTTCGCTCCCACAGGTTTTTATTTCAGTCTCCAAGCATGCTAGGCATCGGACGCCTCATTCCTGCCCTCCCCGAAATAACGGGGGCCGGTGTACAATCACAGTCTTCATACCCTCTGTTCGACCTGCAAAGGATTTCCCGGATGTTGCTGCGCTTGCCTGCCGTCACCCGCTGCCTGTCTCTTGCCGCCCTGTGCATGGCTGGTCCCGTTGCCGCCCTGGAGCTGCCTCTGCCACCGCCAGGCGAAGACATTGTCGGCCAGGTGCAGGTCATCAAGGCCAAATACGAAGACACCTTCGCCGACCTGGGCACTACCTACGACCTGGGCTACACCGAGATGGTCGCTGCCAACCCGGGCGTCGATCCCTGGTTGCCGGGTGCGGGCACCGAGGTCGTGCTGCCGACCCGTTTCATCCTGCCGCCTGGCCCGCGCGAAGGCATCGTGATCAACCTCGCCGAGTACCGTCTCTACTACTTCCCCAAGGGCCGGAATGTGGTCTACACCTTCCCGCTGGGCATTGGCCGTGAAGGTTGGGGATCGCCGATCGCCCACACCAGCATCATTGCCAAGACCCCGAATCCGACCTGGACTCCGCCGGCCTCGATCAAGGCTGAGCATGCCGCCGACGGCGATCCGTTGCCGAACGTGGTGCCGGCCGGTCCCGATAATCCCTTGGGTCCGTTCAAGTTCACCCTGGGCACCCCGGGTTACCTGATCCACGGTTCGAACAAGAAGTTCGGCATCGGCATGCGCACCAGCCACGGCTGCTTCCGCATGTTCAACAACAACGTACTGCAGATGGCCGGCATGGTGCCGGTGGGCACCTCGGTACGGATCATCAACGATCCCTACAAGCTGGGTGTGAGCGGCGGGAAGGTTTATCTGGAGGCCCACACGCCGCTGGACGACAACGGCAACCCATCGGTGGTGGACAAGCACACCGCGGTGATCAACACGATGCTCAAGCGTGAGGACATCACCAGCAACCTGCGCATGGACTGGGATGTGGTGCGTGATGTGGTGGCTGCCGAAGACGGCCTGCCGGTCGAGATCGCCGTTCCGAATACTTCGGCACCGATGGTCTCCAGCGCGCCGATCGATCTGCAACAGTAAAACCTGCAATAGAGACCCGCCGGCGTTTCGCGATGTCGGCGGGTTTTTTATCGCCTGGGGAAACGCCGGGCAATAAAAAAGCCGACCCAAAAAATGGGTCGGCTCGATAACAATCCCGGAGGACTATTACTTGCGGCTAGCTTTTTCCAGCATGCGCAGAGCACGCTCGTTAGCTTCGTCAGCAGTCTGTTGTGCTTTTTGAGCAGCAGCCAGAGCTTCATCAGCTTTACGGTAAGCTTCGTCTGCACGAGCTTGGGCGCGAGCTGCTGCGTCTTCGGTAGCAGTCAGACGTGCTTCGGTTTCTTTCGATGCGCTGCTGCAACCGGTAGCCAGAACTGCGGCCAGGGCCAGAGCAGAGAATTTCAGAACGTTGTTCATCGTGTTCCCCTTCAAGGACTTTCTATTAAGTGACTGTCTCCTCACAGCGAGGAGTTAGCCGGCGTACATACTACCCATTACTTGTAGTAAGTAAACTGACGTCGCGCAAGAAGCAAAAAAATTGTAGGCGGTGATTCTTTTTCGAGCAACTTTTTGGGGTGTTGTTTAAAAAATATGCAGCCTCCGGCACCTGGCTTGAGCGCGTCATTGAGCAAAAGTTCCGTGCGCGGGAGAACTTTCCTTAAGCCGTTAACGTCGTTGTTTATTGATTCGCCTACACTTTTGAGCGTTTTTTGCTCAGGGGGGCGGCTATCTTTATTGGTGTTGGCGGTGACTTTAATAACCGGCGCTCGTCTCACGACTCAACAACTGGCGATGTTCAGCTATTGCGCCTTGGCCGACTAGCGCGTGACGGTGGCGCTCAATCGATAAACCCGACCGGGTTTTACCCCCATTGACGGGCGTGCCTTGAGCATTTGCGTCATTGGTGCCTACTATTCACGACGTGCTCGGGGTTGAGCGGTGGGTGTTGGCGCTCGGTGACCAGACAGGCACGGGGTGGCGTAGATGTTCCTTCGCCGGAAAAACATCGGTAAGGTAGGGGTCAGCATTCAGACCCGCGAGGAGTAGTGATGAGCGAGGCGTTGTCCATCCACCATGACCAGGCTGGTCATCAGTTCGAGACCAATGTGGACGGTCATCGTGCCTATCTGACTTATATGGACCTGGGCAAACAGACCCTGGATATCTATCGCACCTTCGTGCCCAACGCCTTGCGCGGACGCGGCATTGCGGCGGCGCTGACCGAAAGGGCGCTGCAATACGCCGACGAAATGGGCTACACGGTGATCCCGTCCTGCTCCTACGTGGAGCGCTACATGGAGCGTCACCAGCGTCACGCGGCCAAGCTCTGACCTTACGGATTCCCCAATAAAAACGCCGGGCTGAAAAGCCCGGCGTTTTTTTTAGCCTTGAAAAGAGCAAAGGTCGCAGCCTTCGCCTACACATAGCCGGCCTAGGCGCCGTCGAGTGCCACGAGGCTGCGATCCTTTTAGCCACGCTGACGTTTAGGCAACACGTCCTTGAGCTTGGCATGCATGCTGCGTAGGGTGTTCTCGGTTGCGCTCCAGTCGATGCAGGCATCGGTGATGGACACACCGTACTGCAAGTCCGCCAGATCCTTGGGGATCGCCTGGCAGCCCCAATTCAAATGGCTTTCGACCATCAGGCCGATGATCGACTGGTTGCCTTCCAGAATCTGGTTGGCCACGTTCTCCATCACCAGCGGTTGCAGCGCCGGATCCTTGTTGGAGTTGGCGTGGCTGCAGTCGACCATGATGTTCGGCTTGATCTTGGCCTTGTTCAGTGCCTGCTCACACAGCGCGACGCTGACCGAATCGTAGTTCGGTTTGCCGTTGCCACCGCGCAGCACCACGTGACCATAAGCGTTGCCCTTGGTGGTGACGATCGAGACGCCACCCTCCTGGTTGATGCCCAGGAAGCGGTGAGGGCTGGAAACCGACTGCAAGGCGTTGATCGCCACGGTGAGGCCGCCGTCGGTGCCATTCTTGAAACCCACGGCCGAGGACAAGCCGGAGGCCATTTCACGGTGAGTCTGGGATTCGGTGGTCCGCGCACCGATGGCCGACCAACTGATCAGGTCCTGCAAGTATTGCGGGGAGATCGGGTCCAGGGCTTCGGTGGCGGTGGGCAGGCCCATTTCGGCCAGATCCAGCAGCAATTGGCGACCGATGTGCAGGCCATCCTGGATCTTGAAGGAGTCGTCCAGGTACGGGTCGTTGATCAGGCCTTTCCAGCCGACGGTGGTGCGCGGCTTTTCGAAATACACCCGCATTACCAGGTACAGGGTGTCGGAAACTTCCGCCGCCAGCACTTTCAGGCGCTCGGCATATTCGTGGGCGGCCTTGATGTCATGGATCGAGCAGGGCCCGATGACCACGAACAGGCGATGGTCGGTGCCGTCGAGAATGTTGCGAATGACTTCCCGGCCCTTGGTCACGGTGCGCAGTGCAGCGTCGCTCAGGGGGATATCGCGCTTGAGCTGGTCAGGCGTGATGAGGGTCTCGTTGGAGGCGACGTTAAGGTCATTGATCGGTAAATCAGCCATCGTGTTACTCGTCAGGTCACGGGTGCCGGCCGCCAGCGATCCCCGCGCGGCGGTGCACAGCGGATTTAAGCGCGTCGGGGAGCGGAACCTTAGCGCGTTACGAGGTTGCTCGACAATGGGCAGGGACGGGTTAATTGCGGCGGGGGAGCTTGCTCGCGCTTGACGGCGCAGCTTTCACAAAAGGACCTGCTGCGCCCGAACGTGAACCGGCCCGGCGGAACCCGGCTGTCTCGCCACGTTGGCCCGCACCTATGTAATGATGCGCAGGGACTGTTAGCTGAGGAGTGGCAATGATGCAGGCAGGCGTTAAACCGCGGATCGGGATGATCGGCACCGGTGCGATCGGTGGGTTCTATGGCGTGATGCTGGCTCGCGCCGGTTTTGACGTGCATTTTTTACTGCGCAGCGAATTTGGGGCGGTGGCCGAGGGCGGCTTGCGAGTCGACAGCGCGGTTCACGGCGCCCTGACGCTCAACCCGGTCCAGGCGTATCGTTCGGCGGCGGACATGCCGCCCTGCGACTGGCTACTGGTCGGTGCCAAGACCACCAGCAATGCCGACCTGGCCCCGGCCATCATTCAAGCTGCCGCTCAGGGTGCAAAAGTCCTGTTGCTGCAAAATGGCCTGGATGTTGAGGACGACCTCCGACCGTTGCTGCCCGATTCGCTGCATCTGCTGGGCGGCCTGTGCCTGATCTGTGTGCATCGGGTCGGTCCTGGCGTCATTGCCCACCAGGCCCTCGGTGCAGTCAACCTCGGTTACCACAGCGGTCCTTGCCACGATCAGGCGCAACGCATGGCGATTGTCGAGCAAGGGGCCGGGCTGTTCCGTGCCGCCGGCCTGGATTCCCAGGCCATGCCCGACCTGCGGCAGGCGCGCTGGCAGAAACTGGTGTGGAACGTGCCCTACAACGGTCTTTCGGTTCTGTTGGGTGCCAGTACCACGCCGTTGATGGCCGACAGTGACAGCCGAGGCTTGATCCAGGCCCTGATGGGGGAGGTGGTGCGGGGTGCTCTGGCTTGCGGTCACCAGATTGCGCCGGGCTATGCCGAGTACCTGTTTGCGATGACCGAAAAGATGCCCGACTACTGGCCGAGTATGTATCACGATTATTCCCACCAGCGCGCGCTGGAGCTGGAGGCTATTTACAGCCGACCATTGGCGGCGGCGAAAAAAGCCGGTTGTGAGCTGCCGAAAATCGAAGCCTTGTATCAGGCGTTGGCATTTATGGACCGACGAAACCGCTGATCAGGCGAAAGGGGGAGCGACATGGCAAACAACATCGACGACAAACTGGTGCTGGCGATTTCGTCGCGGGCGCTGTTCGATCTGAGTGACAGCCATAAGGTGTATCTGTCGGGCGGCGTCGAGGCTTACCGGCAATATCAGATTGAGCATGAGGACGAAGTCCTCGAACCCGGCGACGCCTTCGCTCTCGTACAAAAGCTGCTGAATCTCAACGAGCATCTGGGGCGTGCGCGAGTCGAGGTAGTTCTGGTTTCGCGCAACAGCGCCGACACCGGCCTGCGGGTGTTCAACTCGATTCATCATTACGGGCTGGCGATTTCCCGCGCGGCGTTCGTCGGCGGCCGCAGTCCTTACCCCTATCTGAAGGCGTTCGGCTGTGATCTGTTTCTGTCCACCCACGCTGAAGATGTGCGCAGTGCCCTGGACGCCGGATTCGCCGCTGCGACCATTCTGTCGGGTGGCGCCAGCCGCGCCGCCAGCGAGGAACTGCGTATCGCTTTCGACGGCGATGCGGTGCTGTTTTCCGACGAATCCGAGCGTGTCTATCAGAGCGGCGGCCTGGCTGCATTCCAGGCCAGCGAACGGCAAGCGGCTCGTGAGCCGCTGCGAGGCGGGCCGTTCAAGGGGTTTCTGGCGGCACTCAATGCACTGCAACGCGAGTTCCCCGAAGACGCCTGCCCGATTCGCACGGCGCTGGTCACTGCCCGTTCGGCACCGGCCCACGAGCGCGTCATCCGGACGTTGCGCGAATGGGACATTCGTCTGGATGAGTCGCTGTTTCTCGGTGGCCTGACCAAATCGGCGTTTCTCGAAGCCTTCGCCGCCGACGTCTTTTTCGACGACCAGACCGGTCACTGCGAACTGGCTCGCGAGGTGGTCGCCACGGGTCATGTGCCTCACGGCATCAGCAATGAAGTGAAGCTCTGACTGCCCGTTGTTTAGGGCGTTACGCTGGACGTCGTACTCCTCAAGGCGCTGCTAAGCTGAATCCATCTCCGCCATTCTGGCACGCGAGGAGGTCACATGATTCGTTCGATGCTGTACGCCACAGACCTGGGACTTTACGCCCCTTATGTGATGCAGCATGCCTTGGCGTTGGCACGGACGTTCGAAGCCGAGTTGTATGTGGTGCACGCAGTAGAGCCCATGGGGCTGTTCGCGGAGTCGGTGTTGCAAAGTTATCTCGATGAGCAAGCGCTGAACGAATTTCATCGCCAGGGTCTGAATACGGTGATGGCCAACATTGAGCAGCGGGTGCTCGACAGCTTTCGTGAAGAGTTGGGTGAGGGGCAGCAGGACTTGAAGCTGATCAAGTCGGTGCGGGTTTTCCAGGGCGATCCATCCCAGGTCATTCTCGATCAGGCTGCGAAACTCTCTGTGGATTTGCTGATCGTAGGCAGTCACTGCCAAGGGGCGAGCGGTGAAACGCCGCTAGGCAGGACCGCTGCGCGGGTATTGCAGTTATCCCGGGTACCGGTCTACCTGGTGCCGTTGGTGCAGCGGCGACGTCAAGGGGAGGCTTGAGGCAAAGTAGTGGCTTTTTCATAAAAAGTTCTAGATTAATTGATGCAACCATTCATATAGTTATATACCGTCGCTGATGCCCGTGGCGTCCAACTGCTTTGAGGGATACATATGAAGCTTCAACAACTGCGCTACATCTGGGAAGTGGCGCACCACGACCTCAACGTTTCCGCTACTGCCCAAAGCCTCTACACGTCGCAACCCGGCATCAGCAAGCAGATCCGCCTGTTGGAGGATGAGCTGGGTGTCGAAGTTTTCGCCCGCAGCGGCAAGCACCTGACCCGCGTGACCCCGGCCGGTGAGCGCATCATCACCACGGCCGGAGAGATCCTGCGCAAGGTCGAAAGCATCAAGCAGATTGCCCAGGAATTTTCCAACGAGAAAAAAGGCACGCTGTCGATTGCCACCACCCACACCCAGGCCCGTTATGCACTGCCTCCGGTGATCAGCAACTTCATCAAGCAATACCCGGACGTAGCCTTGCATATGCACCAGGGCTCGCCGATGCAGATTGCCGAAATGGCGGCGGACGGCACCGTGGATTTCGCCATCGCCACCGAGGCTCTGGAACTGTTCGGCGATCTGGTGATGATGCCGTGCTACCGCTGGAACCGCTGCGTGGTTGTGCCTCAGGGCCATCCGCTGACCAAGCTGCCAAAGTTGACGCTTGAAGCCTTGGCCGAATACCCCATCGTGACTTATGTGTTCGGTTTTACCGGCCGTTCGAAACTCGACGAAGCCTTCAGCCATCGCGGCCTGACCCCGAAAGTGGTGTTCACCGCCGCCGACGCCGACGTCATCAAGACCTATGTCCGCCTTGGCCTGGGCGTGGGCATCGTGGCGAAAATGGCCGTCGATACCAAGCTGGACGGCGATCTGGTGGTGCTGGATGCCAGCGAGTTGTTCGAGTCCAGCGTGACCAAGATCGGTTTCCGGCGTGGCACCTTCCTGCGTGGCTTCATGTGCGACTTCATCGAAAAGTTCGCGCCACACCTGACCCGGGAAGTCATGGCCAAGGCCATCCAGTGCCACAACAAGCAGGAACTCGAAGAGCTGTTCGACGGTGTGGAATTACCGGTGCACTGAACAGTGAGTGCTAGATCGCCTCGGTGACAGCGAACTGTTGCCGGGCGCCTGCGACGACGATCTCTACTTCATCCCCTTCGAACTTGCCCAGCAGGCTTCGTCCCAGCGGCGAGCGAGGGGTGATGACGGTGATTGGCTGGCCCACCAGCGACACTTTCAAGCCCGCGGCATCCGGTCCCAGAAACAACCATTGCTGGCGGTCATCCTCATCCGCCAGCCCGATCAGGGTGCCAATCTGAATGCCGCGCTGTTCGTCGTAGGGCCGGAGTATCAGGTTCTGGCAGAGGGCGAGGGCCTGGCGGATTTCTTCGACACGCCTGGCTTGCCCGGCAGCGAGGTAAGACGCTTCAAGACCCAGGGTGTCGTATTTGTTCTCGGCAATGTTTTCCTCGTGGGTCGCGGTTTCGTAGGCCGTCTGCGCGGCGCGCTCAGCGATACCCAGGTCAATCCTGAGTTTGTCGAGAATCAGTTGGTGGACAATCTGTTTGTTCATGATCAATCGCAAAACTGCAAAACGTTGGCCCGGCTCTTTTCACTGGGCGCGTTCTGGTCCTGTTGCAACCAGAACTGACACTTGGGGTTGGACAGGTTGCGAGGATCGCTGCGGGCTTGATCCAGGGCCTGTCGTTGTTCGTTTCGTTGCAGATTTTGCTGGTACTGCTCGAACATGGGGGTTGGCGGTTCCGGGGCCGGTTGCACCGCCGGTGGTTGCCCCAGTTGGTGCACGGCTGCGGCCACTGGCGCCAGTTGTTCGTTGAACAGGAATCTGGACAGCAGCCAGCCGGTCAATACGATGGCGAGGAACCCCAGCCACAGGCCCAGGGCAATGCTGACGGTCAATTGCAGGGCTGTAAGGCGTGGCGCTGGCGGGTGATCGGACATGGCTGCTTCCTGGCAATGAACACGTGATAGGCGGCGATTGTCGCATGAAGATTAATCGCCGTCGGCTCTTCTGCATCATCGGTTTAATGCGGGACAATCAGGCCTTTGCCACAGGGAGTCGGGAATGACCGTGCGCTGGGATATTTTTTGCACCGTCGTCGATAACTTTGGCGACATCGGCGTCACTTGGCGCCTGGCTCGGCAATTGGTGGCCGAGCATCAATGTGCGGTGCGGCTATGGGTAGATGACCTGCGGGCCTTTGAACGACTGTGTCCGCAAATCGACATCACGCTGTCCGAGCAATGGCAGCAGGGTGTGCAAGTCTGCCATTGGCCTGAGGTCTGGCCGTCCACCGACGCCGCCGATGTAGTCATCGCCGCGTTTGCCTGCCAGTTGCCGAGCGCCTACATGGATGCGATGGCCGAGCGGCAGACCACGCCGTTGTGGATGAACCTCGATTACCTGAGTGCGGAAGATTGGGTGATCGGGTGCCACGGATTACCCTCGGTCAAATACAAGCACGTGCAGAAATATTTCTTTTTTCCGGGCTTCCGCGAGGGCACGGGCGGGCTGCTGCGTGAAGCCGGCCTGCTGGAGCGGCGTCGGCAGTTTCAGCAGGATGCCCAGGCGCAACGGATTTTCCTGGAGGCGTTGGGCGTCCATCGGACGCCGGGCTCGCGTCTGATCTCGCTGTTTGCCTACGAAAACGCCGGGCTTGCCAGTTGGTTCGATGCCATGGCAACCGATACCCAGGCCTCTCATGTATTGATCCCCGAAGGTCGGGTGCTCGGCGATGTCCAGCGTTGGCTCGGCATCGATGGCCTGAAGGCCGGTGCGGTACAACAACGTGGTGCCCTGACGGTGCAGGTGCTGCCGTTCGTCCGCCAGGATCAGTACGATCAACTGCTATGGTGCTGCGATTTCAACGCCGTGCGGGGTGAAGACTCCTTCGTGCGCGCCCAATGGGCGGGTCGGCCGCTGCTCTGGCATATCTACCAGCAGGAAGAAGACGTTCATCTGGAAAAACTCGAGGCATTCCTCCGGCTGTACACCCACGGCCTTTCGGAGCCGGCTGAAAAAGCGATCAGCGGTCTCTGGCGATCCTGGAATGCTGGCCAAGACATGGCCGAACACTGGAAAATGGTCGATCAACAGCAGCAGGAACTGCTTGATCATGCCCAGGCATGGTGTCTGGAACAGGCCTCACGACCCGATCTTGCCGCAGCGCTGGTGAAGTTTTATGTAAATTGGATATGATACGCGGCCTAGATTTTTGTAAATCCCATCCAAATTCGGATATTCGCAATGAAAACTGGTAAAGAACTGAAACCCGGGACCGTGATCCGTCTCGAAAACGATCCTTGGCTGGTTCAGAAAGCTGAGTTCACCAAGTCGGGTCGTAACAGCGCGATCATGAAGACCAAGCTGAAGAACCTGCTGACCGGTTACAAAACCGAGATCGTCTACAGCGCCGATGACAAACTGGACGACGTGATCCTCGACCGCAAAGAAGCGACCCTGTCCTTCATCAGCGGCGACACCTACACGTTCATGGACACCACTGACTACACCATGTACGAGCTGAACGCCGAAGACATCGAAAGCGTTCTGCCGTTCATCGAAGAAGGCATGACCGACGTCTGCGAAGCCGTGTTCTTCGAAGAGCGTCTGGTCTCCGTAGAACTGCCGACCACCATCGTGCGTCAGGTTGACTACACCGAAGGTTCCGCTCGCGGTGACACTTCCGGCAAGGTAATGAAGCCTGCCAAACTGAAGAACGGTACCGAGCTGTCGGTTGCTGACTTCATCGAAATCGGCGACATGATCGAGATCGATACCCGCGAAGGCGGTTCCTACAAAGGCCGCGCTAAATAAGCGAAGTCTTGTGTATGAAAAAGCCCGACCATTGAGTCGGGCTTTTTCATGCCTGCGGATCATGTTCAGACAGAGGGCAGGATGGAGACGGTGGCGAGGGGATTTAATCCTGCCCTGTGGGAGCAAAGCTTGCTCGCGATCCAGGCGCCTCGGTTCCGCGCTGTGTTCATCGCGGGCAAGCCTTGCTCCCACAGGGTTGCGCCACAAGTCACTTCAGATGTTGTTTCAGTTCTTGGGATACCTGCAACATCGCCGAACGCACCGCTGGCACCTGGCTCACCACATTGAGCAAACCATAATCGTGAATCATGCCGTTGTAGCGCACCGCCGTGACCGGCACGCCAGCCGCGTCCAGTTTACGGGCGTAGGCTTCACCCTCATCGCGCAACACGTCGGCCTCGGCGGTCTGTACCAGCGCGGGCGGCAGGCCCTTGAGTTGCGCGGTGCTGGCGCGTAACGGGGAGGCATAGATCTCGTTACGTTGCCCGGCATCGGTGGTGTAGTTGTCCCAGAACCACTTCATCATGTTTTTACTGAGGAAGTGTCCCTCGGCGAATTGGTTGTAGGACGCCGTCTCGAAGCTGGCATCGGTCACCGGCCACAACAAGGCCTGGAATTTGATCGCCGGGGTACCTTTGTCCTTGGCCATCAACGCCACGACCGCTGCCATGTTGCCGCCGACGCTGTTGCCCACCACGGCCAGGCGCTTGCCGTCGACATTGATTTGCTTGCCATGCTCGGCCACCCATTTCGTCGCGGCGTAGGCCTGATTGATCGCTACCGGGTAATGCGCTTCCGGCGAAGGCGTGTAGTTGACGAACACTGCGACGGCACCTGATCCGGCCACCAGATCCCGAACCAGCCGTTCGTGGGTTGGGAAATCCCCCAATACCCAACCACCGCCGTGGAAGAACATGAACACCGGCAGTTCACCCTTGACGCCGGCCGGCCGGACGATGGTCAGGCTGATCGGCTGGCCATCGACCTCAATAGTTTTCTCGCTGACGTCGGCCTTGGGCAAGCTCAGTTTCACCCCGGCCTGGGCGCCGACCAGTACCGCGCGGGCGTCCTTGGGCGACAGTTGCTCCAATGGCTTGCCGGTGCCGGCATTCAGCGCGTCGAGAAACGCCTGGGTGTTGTGTTCCACGATGCCGTCGGCGAACGCGCTGCCGACGCTCAGTGCCAGAAGGGTGCCGGTCAAGGCTTTGCTGAAGGTGTTCATGTGCATCTCCTTAAGTGCAGGCTGGAAGGCGTTGGTTAAACGGTGACGTGCAGGCGCACATCGACGTTGCCACGAGTGGCGTTGGAGTACGGGCAGACTTGGTGAGCTGCGTCCACCAGGCTCTGTGCATCGGCCAGGTCCAGACCGGGCAAGCTGATGTGCAGGTCGATGTCGAGGCCGAAACCACCGGGAATCTGGCCGATACCGACATGGGCGGTGATCGAGGCGTCATCCGCAATCTTGCGCTTGCTTTGGCTTGCGACGAATTTTAGGGCACCGATGAAGCAGGCCGAGTAACCGGCAGCGAACAGTTGTTCCGGGTTGGTTGCCGCGCCGCCTGCACCGCCGAGTTCTTTGGGGGTGGCGAGTTTGACGTCCAGGATGTTGTCGCTGGAGATTGCACGACCATCACGGCCACCGGTGGAAGTTGCGATTGCGGTGTAGAGCGTTTGCATGGTGAGAGCCTCGGTTTTGGTTGCTGTTGCAGCGCTAAATGTTTGTGCGCTAAGTAGGTGTGAGGCAAATGTATAGCGCCAATATTTTGCGCGCAAGATAAATTTTTAAGGGGAATTGAATTTCGCTCGCTCAAACGGCGTAGATCCCTTGAGATAGAGCGGTTTCATCAGCTGAAATTTTTTTTTCAGGGAGGGGCGAAGGGGGTCAGGAGGTGATCGGACTGGTGCCATCGCGAGCAGGCTCGCTCCCACATTTTGATCTTTGGTGGACGCACTTTTTGTGTTCAACAGATCGTTGTGGGAGCGAGCCTGCTCGCGATAGCGTTGGGGCAGTTGACGGTGCTGCTGGACAGGCTGCGTTTCAGAGGCTGTCTTGCAAATTCCCGCGCAGCTCTTGCAGGTCATGCTGCAGCTTCTTCAATTGCTCCAGGGTCTGGCCACTGGCGCCGAGAATGCACTGGGGAATGTTGAGGGCCTTTTCCTGCAGGGCGCGTCCCTGTTCGGTGAGCTCGACGATGACCACGCGTTCATCCTCACGACTGCGGGTGCGGCTCAGCAAGCCCTCGGCCTCCAGGCGCTTGAGCAACGGGGTCAGTGAACCCGGATCGGTGAGCAGGCGGTTGCTGATTTCCCCGACAGTCAGGCCGTCCTTTTCCCACAGCACCATCATCGCCAGGTACTGCGGATAAGTCAGGCCCAGGGCTTGCAGCAGCGGCTTGTAGACTTTGGTCATCAGCAGCGACGTGGAGTGCAGGGCGAAGCACACCTGGTTGTCGAGCAACAGGGCTTCGCAGGGGTCGGGGGTGTCGCGTTGGGTGCTCATGGCAGAACCTTCAATCAATGATCGCTACGAATCTAGCGGGCGAACCTTTAATGCGCCAGATAATTCTGACGTTCTGATCGGAAGTTGCGTTCCCCCGCGGGCGCCGACTGCGTAGGATAAGCGCCCTGATCAAGGGGGAATCGGCTGTGATCGAAGGTGTGATGTATCTGGCGTTCGGTGCCGCATTGGGCACTTTGGGGGGATTGTTCGGGATTGGTCGCGGGTTGATCGCCATTCCGGTGCTGGGCCTGTTGTTCGGCCTCGATCAGCAGATCGCCCAGGGCACGGCCCTGGTGATGGTCGTGCCAAACGTGATGCTCGCTTTGTGGCGCTACCACCAGCGCAATCGCATTGAAATGCGTCATGTACTGCCACTGGCCTCCATGGGTTTTTGCTTTGCCTGGCTTGGCTCGATCTGGGCGGTGGGTATCGACGCGCAAAGCATGCGAATCGGCTTCGTGGCCTTCCTGATCGTGCTGGCGGCCTACAACCTGATTCGCATGTTTGCCGCCAGCCCCCCGGCTTCGGCGCAGATGCGTTATGGCTGGCCGTGGCTCGCCGTGTTGGGGGCGGCGTCGGGGACCATGGGCGGATTGTTCGGTGTCGGCGGGGCGGTCGTCGCGACGCCGTTCCTGACCAGCCTGTTCGGTACCAGTCAGGTGGTCGCCCAGGGATTGTCTCTCTCGTTGGCCTTGCCGAGTACTGGTGTGACCCTCGCCACGTATGCGGTGCATCACCAAGTGGACTGGTGGATCGGCCTGCCGCTGGCCGCTGGTGGCTTGCTCAGTATCAGTTGGGGGGTAAAAGTCGCCCACGCCATGCCGGAGCGGCTGCTGCGCGGGCTGTTCTGCGGTTTCCTGGTGCTGTGCGCGATCTTGCTCGCCTTTAAAGTTTGAAACCTTCGACGATGTGCTCGGCCAGGCACTCGGTGATCGGCGACGGATTATGCAGGTTGCGGATCAGCATGATGCTTGCTTCGGGCAACTGCGGCAGGTTTTCCGCCTCGCCCAGCACGCGCATGTCCGGGGTCAGCAGGCTTTCCAGTTGCGCGGTGATCGCCAGGCCCGCGCCAACCACTGCCATGAGCGCCGACAGGCTCGAGCTGTTGTACGCCACGCGATAATCGCGGCCCATGGCATCCAGTGCATTGCAGGCCCATTGCCGGCAGAAGCAATCACTGTTGAACATCGCCAGCGGCAACGGTGTTTGTTCGTGGACGTTGAAGCATGCCGCTTCGGCCCAGACAAAGCGCTCCTTGCGCAATAACTGGCCGATTTCGTCCCCCGGTTTGCGGGTGACGATGGACAGGTCCAGATCCTGGCGCAGCAGCAACTGCTTGGACGACTCGCAGTGCACTTCAATTTCGATCAAGGGATAGAACTGGGCGAAGCGCTGCAGGATCCCCGGCAAAAAACGCATCACATAATCGTCCGGGGTGCCGATGCGCACCGTGCCGACCATGTGCGGCTCACGCAGGGTGTTGAACACTTCGCTGTGCAGCTTGAGGATCCGCCGGGCGTAGCCGAGCAACACCTGGCCTTCGGCGGTCAGCTTGACCTGGCGCCCGTCACGCTCGAACAGCCGCCGCTGCAATACATCTTCTTCCAGTCGCTTCATCTGCATGCTGACGGCGGACTGGGTGCGATTGACCAACTCACCGGCACGGGTGAAACCGCCCTGGTCAGCGATGGCGACAAAGGTACGCAGCACTTCCGTATCGATGCTCGGGTAACTCGACAATTGATCAATCTCCGAGATGTATTGCATAAGAAACATTCGTTGGATTGATCTTAGCGTTAGCGTGAGACTTGAGCCATCCCCAACGGAGGACATCACGATGAAAGGTCAAAAAGGTTATCTGCTGATAGAAAAACTCTCATCCCATGGCTTTTCCATCAGCGCTCTGCTGCACAAGTTTAGCCGCTGGTACGAATTGCACCACGAACGTGAACTGCTTGCCGGAATGAGCGATGAGGCGCTCAAGGACATCGGCGTCAGCCGTGCCGACGTCGAAAAGGAAGTGGTTCGGCCATTCTGGGATGACCCGATGCACAAATGAGCCATCCTTCCCTACACAAACCGCTTAATGGTGAGGTAGGTTGCGAGCAGACAAGGAGATCTTCATGCCCGCGACTCTGTCCTTTACCCTCAAACAGGCCCGGCGTCTGGCGCTGGCCGCCCAAGGATTCGACGGGCGGCCGACGTCAGCTTCGGTGCAACCGGCGCGCCTTAACCGCCTGATTGAACGCCTCGGCGTCCTGCAGATTGATTCGGTCAATGCATTGGTGCGTTCGCACTACCTTCCGCTGTTTTCCCGTCTCGGTCACTACACCCCTGATTTGCTCGACCAGGCAGCCTGGAGCCAGGGTCGACGTCGTACGCTGTTCGAATACTGGGGTCATGAAGCCTCATTGCTGCCGCTGGCGATGTATCCGCTGATGCGTTGGCGCATGGAGCGTGCGTCCCGCGGTGAGGGCATTTATCGACAGTTGGCGCAGTTCGGTCAGGAGCGTCAGGATGTCATTCGTCGCGTACTGGCTTCGGTCCGCGAGCAAGGCGCCGTGGGGGCGGGCAGCTTGTCCACGCGCCAGGAAAAGGCCGGCCCCTGGTGGGACTGGAGCGCCGAGAAGCATGCGCTGGAATGGCTGTTCGCGGCGGGTGAAGTGACGGTGGCGGGGCGGCGGGGCTTCGAGCGGCTTTACGACTTGCCGGAACGCGTGTTTCCGTCCTCGGTCCTGCAACAACCACTGCCGGACGAGCCCCAGGCTCAGCGCGCCTTGCTGCTGCATGCCGCCCAAGCCTTGGGTGTGGGCACCGAGAAAGATTTGCGCGACTATTTTCGACTCGATCCGGCCGATAGCCGTGGACGACTGGCCGAACTGGAGGAGGCCGGTGAACTGGTGCGCTGCCAGGTGCAAGGCTGGAAGCAACCGGCCTGGTGCCGACCCACCGCGAAGATTCCCCGTAAGGTGGCGGCCAGTGCGTTGTTGTCGCCCTTCGATTCATTGGTCTGGGAGCGTAGCCGTACCGAGCGGCTGTTCGATTTCCGTTATCGACTGGAGATTTATACCCCGGCTCACAAGCGGGTGTATGGCTACTACGTGCTGCCATTCCTGCACAACGAACGTATCGCCGCGCGGGTGGATCTGCGGGCGGAGCGGGCTTTGGGTCGATTGGCGGTGCATGCCGTGCACGAGGAGGAACCGGGGCTGGACGAGGAGGGGATGCAGGCTTTGGCGGTGAGCCTGCGACGCTTGGCCGACTGGCTGGGGTTGGCGCGGGTCCAGCTCAATTGCGCTCGGGCGGGTGGGGTTCGGCTGGCGGGGGCGTTGGCTGAGGTGGGGGGTGACTGAATTGGCCTCATCGCGAGCAGGCTCGCTCCCACAGTTGACCTTTGGTGAACACAGGATTTGTGAACGCCGCGGTCAATGTGGGAGCGAGCCTGCTCGCGATAGCAATCCAACAAACGGCGAATGACTTACTGACTCACCGCCTCACCTGCTTCAACGTCTCGGCAATCAAAAACGCCAGTTCCAGCGACTGATCGGCATTCATCCGCGGATCGCAATGAGTGTGGTAACGGTCCGACAGCCCGTCCTCGGTGATCGGCCGCGCGCCGCCAATGCACTCGGTGACGTTCTGCCCGGTCATTTCGATGTGGATGCCCCCGGCATAGGTGCCCTCGGCTTCGTGAACCTGGAAGAACTGTTTCACTTCCCCGAGGATTTGCGCGAAGTCCCGGGTCTTGTAACCGCTGCTGGCCTTGATGGTGTTGCCGTGCATCGGGTCCGAACTCCACAGCACCTGCTTGCCTTCTCGTTGCACGGCGCGCAATAGCTGCGGCAGGTGATCGCCGACCTTGTTCGCGCCCATTCGCGCGATCAGGTTAAGCCGCCCCGGATCATTGTCCGGATTGAGCACGTCGATCAGACGGATCAAGTCGTCGGGGTTCATGCTCGGGCCGACCTTGACGCCGATCGGGTTGTTCACCCCGCGCAGGAATTCGACATGGGCACCGTCCAACTGACGGGTGCGGTCACCGATCCACAGCATGTGGGCCGAGCAGTCGTAGTAGTCGTTGGTCAGGCTGTCGCGGCGCACGAAAGCTTCTTCGTAATTGAGCAGCAGCGCTTCGTGGGCGGTGAAGAAGCTGGTTTCGCGCAGTTGCGGCGAGCTGTCCATGCCGCAGGCGCGCATGAAGGCCAGGGTTTCGTCGATACGGTCGGCCAGGTGGCTGTACTTCTCAGCCAGGGCCGAGTTGGCGATGAAGTCCAGGTTCCACTTGTGCACCTGATGCAGATCGGCGAATCCACCCTGGGCGAAGGCCCTTAGCAGGTTCAAGGTGGCGGTGGACTGGTGGTAGGACTGCAGCAGCCGCTCCGGGTCCGGCACGCGACTTTTCTCGTCGAAGCCGATGCCGTTGACGATGTCGCCGCGATAGGCCGGCAGGGTTACCCCACCAATCGTCTCATCGTTGGCCGAGCGCGGTTTGGCGAACTGTCCGGCCATACGACCGACCTTGACCACCGGGCAACCGGCGGCGAAGGTCATGACGATGGCCATTTGCAGCAATACCTTGAAGGTGTCGCGGATCTTCGCCGCCGAGAACTCGGCAAAGCTCTCGGCGCAGTCGCCGCCCTGCAGCAGGAAGGCCCGGCCTTGGGTGACTTCGGCGAACTGACGGCGCAACTCCCGGGCTTCACCGGCAAACACCAGCGGCGGATAACTGGCCAGGGTCTGCTCGACCTGCAGCAAATGCGCCGCGTCGGGGTATTGGGGTTGCTGCTGGATCGGCAGGGCGCGCCAGCTGTCAGGGCTCCAGGGTTGGCTCATCATGATCTCTAGGTGGTTTACGCTCGGGCTGCCATGTTATCAGCAAATTAGTGCGTGACCTGTTTGCGTCGCTTCGCGGACAATCGCGCTTTTGCCCCGGTTATGTTCAGGGTCAGAGCAGCCACAGGAGATGAAATGACAGAGGAGCGCGTCGAGCATTTGCTCGCCGAAGTGCATGACGAGTTCGGTGTTATCCGGGTTCTCGAAGTGGCGGACTACCGTTTTCTGGAATTTGGCGATGCCATCGAACAGAGCTGCGTGTTCACGGCCGACCCGAGCTGGCTCGAATATGATTACACCCGCGCCATGTTGATTGGCGCGTTGTGCCACGAGCAGCCGGAAAGCGCGCTGTTTCTTGGGCTGGGCGCCGGGACGCTGACCCAGGCTTGCCTCAAGTTTCTGCCGCTGGAAGATGTCGAAGCCATCGAACTGCGCCCCGATGTGCCGCGCCTGGCCATCCAATACCTGGGGCTGGACGACGATCCGCGGCTGTACATCCGCGTCGGCGATGCCCTGGAGCTGCTTGAAACCGCCGAGCCTGCGGATTTGATCTTTGTCGACCTCTATACCGACGTCGGCCCTGGCGTCGGGCACCTGGCCTGGGGTTTTCTGGAGAACTGCCAGAAACGCCTCAACCCCGGCGGCTGGCTGGTGATTAACCAATGGGCCACCGACGACGGCAAGCCATTGGGCGCGGCGCTGCTGCGCGGCTTGTACCACCGGCATTACTGGGAGCTGCCGGTTAAAGAAGGCAATGTCATCCTGATCGTGCCGGCGGATCTGGACCAGGAACTGGACATGCAAGGACTGGTCGCCCGGGCCGAAGGGCTGGCGCCGCGGCTGGGTTATTCGTTGCAGTCGTTGATCAAGGCCATTCGTCCGGCGACTTGATAGGCAAGCTGTCGGAAGGTAAATCGTTTAAGCCGGCTGTCCCGACGCCCATGACAGCCAGTCCCATAACCGGGTTTGGCAATAAAAAATCTCCCTTTTCGGGCGATTTCCGGTATAGTGCGCGCCGGCCTTTAGCCGGGCCGCGTCAAGGTAGCGCAATTCCCCGAAGCCAGCTTCGGTTGCATGTCCGCACAACGGATGCTTCCACGACGTTCTTTTTCATTCATTCGTTTTCGCAAATCCCCGCCGACAAAGCAGCCAGGGCGACTCTTGAGTCTCAACACGGCATGCGCAGCTTTGGAGCATGGGTCTTTGCGGATGCACTTAGAGGCAGACCCATGACCCAGGAAACCGGCGGCTTCGTCGCTTTTAATCTTAATCCGAACATTCTTGCAGCCGTCATTGCGACCGGTTACGAAGAACCTTCGGCTATTCAGCAGCAATCGATCCCGATCATCATGGCCGGTCACGACATGATTGGTCAGGCGCAAACCGGTACGGGTAAAACCGCCGCGTTCGCCCTGCCGATCCTGCATCGCATCGATCCTGCTAAGCGCGAACCGCAAGCCCTGATCCTGGCGCCAACTCGTGAGTTGGCGCTGCAAGTAGCAACCGCTTTTGAAACCTACTCCAAGCAGATGCCTGGTGTAACCGTTGTGGCTGTTTACGGCGGCGCTCCAATGGGCCCGCAACTCAAAGCCATCCGTAACGGCGCGCAGATTGTTGTCGCCACTCCGGGCCGTCTGTGCGACCACCTGCGTCGTGACGAAAAAGTACTGGCCACCGTGAACCACCTGGTTCTCGATGAAGCCGACGAAATGCTCAAGCTGGGTTTCATGGATGACCTGGAAGTCATCTTCAAGGCCCTGCCAGCGACCCGTCAGACTGTATTGTTCTCGGCCACTCTGCCGCAGTCGATCCGCGCCATTGCCGAGCGCCACCTGCGCGATCCGCAACACGTAAAGATCCAGACCAAGACCCAGACCGTCACCGCGATCGAACAGGCTCACCTGTTGGTTCACGCCGACCAGAAGACCTCGGCCGTACTGAGCCTGCTGGAAGTCGAGGATTTCGACGCCCTGATCATGTTCGTACGTACCAAGCAAGCGACCCTGGACCTGGCCAGCGCCCTGGAAGCCAAAGGCTACAAAGCCGCTGCGCTGAACGGTGACATTGCCCAGAACCAGCGTGAGCGTGTGATCGACTCCCTCAAGGATGGCCGTCTGGACATCGTTGTGGCCACTGATGTTGCCGCCCGTGGCCTGGACGTTCCGCGCATCACCCACGTGTTCAACGTGGACATGCCGTACGATCCGGAATCCTACGTTCACCGTATCGGCCGTACCGGCCGTGCCGGTCGCGAAGGTCGTGCACTGCTGCTGGTCACCCCGCGTGAGCGCCGCATGCTGCAAGTGATCGAGCGTGTAACCGGTCAGAAGGTCGCCGAGGTTCGCCTGCCGGACGCCCAGGCGGTTCTCGATGCCCGCATCAAGAAACTCACCAACAGCCTGTCGCCACTGGTGGCTGACGCCGAATCGACCCACGGTGATCTGCTCGATCGCCTGACCGCCGACATCGGCTGCACCCCACGTGCCCTGGCCGCTGCTCTGCTGCGCAAGGCCACCAATGGCCAGGCGCTGACCCTCGCTGCGATCGAGAAGGAACGTCCATTGGTGCCGAACAACGCACCGCGTGGCGATCGTCCAGAGCGTAGCGGTGATCGTCCGGACCGTGGTGATCGCGAGCGTCGTGCGCCGATCCCGCTGGCCGAAGGCCGTGCGCGCTGCCGTACTGCGCTGGGTGCCCGTGACGGCATCGCGGCCAAGAACCTGCTGGGCGCCATCCTCAACGAAGGCGGGCTGGCTCGTGAGGCCATCGGTCGCATCCAGGTACGTGACAGCTTCAGCCTGGTAGAGCTGCCGGAAGATGGTCTGGAGAAGTTGCTGACCAAACTGAAGGACACTCGTGTCGCCGGCAAGCAGCTTAAACTGCGTCGCTATCGCGAAGATTGATCCGCTCTCGGGTTGATTGATCGAACATAAAAAATCCCCGACTGGTTCGGGGATTTTTTTTGCCTGAAGCTGGGTGTCTTTTCAGGGGGAGCCCATCGCGAGCAGGCTCGCTCCCACAGTGGCACAGGTAAATGCAGTCAAATGTGGGAGCGAGCCTGCTCGCGATTGAACGCGACTCGGTTCATCAGTCAAACCGATAGATGTCCATCCCCAAAGCGCCCAGGGTGAACCCCTGATGGGCAACGCTGAATTCACCTCCCGCACCCCGGGCAAAATACAACGGCAACAAGTGCTCGTCACTGGGATGGTTGCGCACGGCGTGGGGGGCCTGGCGACGGTAATCATGCAGCGCGGCTTCGTCGTCCTCTGCCAATTTCTCCACCATCCAGTCACGAAAAGCCTTGGCCCAGGGCTCAATGCTTTCGGGGCCGGCGTTCCAGTCCAGGTCGCGCAGGTTATGGGTGATGCTGCCTGAGCCGATCAGCAACACGCCTTGCTGGCGCAGGCTCGCCAAGGCCCGGCCGACCTGGGTTTGCAGGGCCGGCCCTTGTCGGCTGGGCAGGGAGATCTGCACGACGGCAATCTCGGCCTTGGGGTACATCAAGGACAACGGCACCCACACGCCATGATCGGAGGGGCGCTCTGTGTCCAGGCGTGCCGGCAGGTGTGCGGCGTTGAGCAGGTCCGCCACTTGCACTGCCAGTTGTGGATCGCCCGGCGCCGGATATTGCACCCCGTACAGAGCCGGCGGGAAGCCGCCGAAGTCGTGCCAGGTCCGTGGATGCGGATTGGCGCTGACCAGCAGTTCACTGCTTTCCCAGTGCGCGGACACGATGACGATGGCTTTGGGTGTGGGCAATTGCGCGGCGAGGCGAGCCAGTGCCGGGCCGCTGTCGCCGGGTTCCAGGGCCAGCATCGGTGAGCCATGGGAGATAAACAGGCTGGGCAGCATGAACGGACTCCTGAGCGTTAAGATGTCGCCATCTTCTGTCAGGTCTATGATCTAAATCTAATATAAGTTTTAGCCCGTTTTAATCGGTTTTTCTGGAGTGAGTGATGGAGCCTGAGTTTTGGCACAAGCGCTGGTCAACGAATCAGATCGGTTTTCATCTGCCAGAGGTGAATCCCTATCTGCAACGTTTCTGGCCGCAACTGGGGGTGGAGCGGGGCAGTCGGGTGCTGGTGCCCCTATGCGGGAAGACGCTCGACCTCTTGTGGCTTGCTCAACAGGGGTATTCGGTACTGGGGGTGGAGCTGTCGGAAAAAGCCGCCGCGGATTTCTTCCTTGAGCATCAGCTTGAGCCGAGCGTAAGTGAAGAGGGCGCATTCAAGGTGTTCCGTGCCGCTGACATTGAAATCCGCTGCGGTGATTTCTTTGCCCTGAGCCCGGAGGATGTGAGCGATTGCGCGGCGCTGTACGATCGCGCTGCATTGATCGCCCTGCCTGGGCCGATGCGGGAGCGGTATGCGACTCATCTGCAGAAGATACTTCCGCAGTGTGTCGGATTGCTCATTACTCTGGATTACTCACAGGATGAAATGCCTGGCCCGCCGTTTTCCGTAGGGGATGACGAAGTGCAGAGGTTGCTGGGCGAGGTCTGGCAACTGGAGGTATTGCAGGAGCAAGATGTGCTGGGGGAAAGCTGGAAGTTCTTGCAGGCTGGGGTCAAAAGGCTGGATGAGCGGGTGTATCGGGTTTCCAGTCGTTGACGTGGCGTGCCCGCTGGCCTTATCGCGAGCAGGCTCGCTCCCACAGTTGATCCGTTGCGAACTGAGAATTGGCGCTCGCCGAAGCCCCCCTGTGGGAGCGAGCCTGCTCGCTATGGGGCCAGACCAGGCAACTCATAAATCAGACAGAAAAAAGCCCGCATCGCTGCGGGCTTTTTCTTGAAGCTTGAACCTGTCAGCCGCGACGACGCAGTGCGTCGATACGCTCTTCCAGTGGCGGGTGACTCATGAACATGCGAGCCAGGCCTTGCTTGATGCCACCGTTGATGCCAAAGGCATTGAGGGTGTCGGGCATGTGTACCGGCAAACCTTGCTCGGCACGCAAGCGTTGCAGGGCGCCGATCATGGCGCTGGTGCCAGCCAGGCGTGCGCCGGCATCATCTGCGCGGAACTCACGTTTGCGCGAGAACCACATGACGATGGCGCTGGCGAGGATGCCCAATACCAGCTCGGCGAAAATGGTCGCCACGTAGTAGGCGATGCCCTGGCCTTCTTCATTCTTGAAGATCACCTTGTCGACGAAGTTGCCGATGATACGGGCAAAGAACATGACGAAGGTGTTCACGACACCCTGGATCAGCGCCAGCGTCACCATGTCGCCGTTGGCGACGTGACCGATCTCATGGGCCAGCACAGCCTTGACTTCATCCGGCGAAAACCGCTCGAGCAAGCCCTGGCTGACGGCGACCAGCGCGTCGTTCTTGTTCCAGCCGGTGGCGAAGGCGTTGGCCTCGTAGGCTGGGAAGATGCCCACCTCCGGCATCTTGATGCCGGCTTCGCGTGACAGCTGCTCGACGGTTTGCAGCAGCCATTGTTCGTGGCGAGTGCGCGGCTGAGTGATGATCTGGGTGCTGGTGCTCATCTTCGCCATCCACTTGGAGATGAACAGCGAGAACAGGGAACCGGCGAAACCGAACACCGCACAGAAGATCAGCAGCTGACTGAGGTTGAGGTCAACCCCGTTGGCCGCCATGAACCCGTTGAAGCCAAAAAGGCTCAGGGTGATGCTGGCAATCAGCACGACCGCCAGGTTAGTGGCCAAAAACAGCAGGATGCGCATCATGGTTGTGGAAATCTCCTCATGCTAAAGATGTAGCGTTATGCGGGGTATATAAGGTGCCGCCGCAGGCTATTCAACACGCCGACTATTTCAAACTGTGTCCTACACGCCTCGCAAATGTTTGAAAGACTTTTCTGAAAGTGACCGCGGAAAAGAAAAGGAGCGCCCGTACCCCGTGAACGTTGAGTCGCGCCGCGCACCGTCTGCCGCGCCTTCAGTGTAGAAGGCCTGCCGCAACGGGCGAAACGGATGTGTTGCTGAATCAAACAGCGTGCGAGTCGTCCCCTCGCACGCCACCTGGATTACTGGCGGTAGGACTTGAGGAAGTTGCCGATCCGGCCAATGGCCTGGTCCAGGTCGTCGACCCGGGGCAGGGTCACGACGCGGAAGTGATCCGGCCATGGCCAGTTGAACGCCGTGCCCTGGACCACCAGCAGCTTTTCGGACAGCAGGAGGTCGAGGACGAATTTTTCATCGTTGTGGATCGGGCAGACCTTCGGGTCGATCCGCGGAAAGGCGTACAACGCACCCATTGGCTTGACGCAACTGACACCAGGAATGTCGTTGAGCAATTCCCAGGTACGGTTGCGTTGCTCCAGCAACCGGCCCTGGGGCAGGACCAGGTCGTTGATGCTCTGGTAGCCACCCAGCGCCGTCTGGATCGCGTGTTGGCTCGGTACGTTGGCACACAGGCGCATATTGGCCAGCATGTCGATGCCTTCGATGTAGCTCTGGGCGTGATGCTTGGGACCGGAAATAACGATCCAGCCGGAGCGGAAACCCGCCACCCGATAGGATTTGGACAGGCCGTTGAAGGTCAGGCACAACAGGTCCGGCGCCAGGGAAGCGGTGCAGACGTGCACGGCATCGTCGTACAGGATCTTGTCGTAGATCTCGTCGGAAAACACCACCAGGTTATGCTGGCGAGCCAGTTCCAGCATGCCCAGCAGGACCTCCCTGGAGTACACCGCGCCAGTGGGGTTGTTCGGGTTGATGATCACCAGTGCCTTGGTGTTCGGGGTGATCTTGGCCTTGATGTCCGCCAGGTCGGGAAACCAGTTGGCCTGTTCATCGCACAGGTAATGCACCGGGTTGCCGCCCGACAGGCTCACGGCGGCGGTCCACAATGGGTAGTCCGGGGCCGGCACCAGCACCTCATCGCCGTTGTTGAGCAGGGCCTGCATCGACATCACGATCAGTTCGGACACGCCGTTGCCCAGGTAGATGTCTTCGATGCCGACACCTTCGACCTGTTTCTGCTGGTAGTACTGCATCACGGCCTTGCGGGCGCTGAACAGGCCCTTGGAGTCGCTGTAGCCCTGGGCGGTCGGCAGGTTGCGGATAACGTCCTGGAGGATTTCATCGGGCGCTTCGAAACCAAAGGGTGCCGGGTTGCCGATGTTCAGCTTGAGGATGCGATGGCCTTCCTCTTCCAGGCGTTTGGCGTGCTTGAGCACCGGGCCGCGAATGTCGTAGCAGACGTTGGCGAGCTTGTTCGATTTGCTGACCTGCATGGCGATGTGTTCCCGAAAATGAACGATCCAGGCGGCGAGTGAACTACCGTACTGGGGATCCTGCGTCTGTGCCCAGGCTTGACGCGGTACATGCGTGACAATCCGTTTGAATGCGCATGACGTGACTGCCAGACTGGCGTCTGACGAGGCGCAATCATACGTGCCGCCCGATCTGCGGAAAAGCGTCGGATCGGGCTTTTTCAATTGCCGAGGTAGGACGATGGAAAAGTTGCAGAAAACCCTTGAAGAATGGCGCGCCATGCTCGACCCGGAGCAGTACAACGTCTGTCGGTTGAAGGGCACCGAACGGCCATTCTCCGGTAAATACAACGACACCAAGACTGATGGTGTGTACCACTGCATCTGCTGCAACGAGCCATTGTTCGATTCGCAGACCAAATTCGATTCCGGCTGCGGCTGGCCCAGTTTCTACGCGCCGATCGAAGGCAGCGCAGTGGTGGAAGTGCGCGATGTCAGCCACGGCATGATCCGCACCGAAGTGGTCTGCGCCAAATGTGACGCGCACCTGGGCCACGTCTTCCCTGACGGCCCGCCACCCACGGGCTTGCGTTATTGCATCAATTCGGTGTGCCTGGATCTGGTGCCCCGAGGGTAACTCTGTGGGAGCAAAGCTTGCTCGCGATGAAGGCACCTCGATCTTTGAAAGACCGTGTCGCCTTCATCGCGGGCAAGCCTGGCTCCCACAATCTGTGATGCGGGTATTTTTGGATAATTAAATTGCATGCAATTTAATTGCTCGCTATCTTCAGTGTCCTCTTCTTCCCATCTGGAGCCTTGCCATGAGCGACAACCTGCTGAGCATCCCGTGCACCACGATCAAGGGGGAGCAAAAGACCCTCGCCGATTTCGCCGGCAAGGCAGTGCTGGTGGTCAATACCGCCAGCCAGTGCGGCTTCACTCCACAGTACAAGGGGCTTGAGGCGTTGTGGCAGACCTACAAGGACCAGGGCCTGGTGGTGCTGGGCTTTCCCTGCAATCAATTTGGCAAGCAGGAGCCGGGCAACGAGGGGGCGATTTCCGAGTTCTGCGAGCTGAACTTTGGTGTCAGTTTTCCGCTGTTCAAGAAAATCGAGGTCAACGGCGCCAATGCCCATCCGCTGTTTGTCCAGCTCAAGCAGCGGGCGCCCGGCGTACTGGGGTCCAAGGGCATCAAGTGGAATTTCACCAAGTTCTTGATCGGCAAGGACGGCCAGGTGGTCAAGCGGTTTGCGCCGACCACCAAACCCCAGGACCTGACCGGTGAGATCGAAGCCTTACTCAAATGAATGATCTGTCAGTCGATGCGCTGAAACTTGACAGCCAGTTGTGCTTCAAACTGTACGCCGCGTCGCGGGCGGTCATTCGCGGCTACAAGCCCATGCTCGATCAGCTCGGCCTGACTTATCCGCAATACCTGGCGATGCTGGTGCTGTGGGAGTGGCAGGTAAATGCGCCGGAACAACCCACGGTCAAGGCTCTGGGCGAACGGCTACTGCTGGATTCGGGCACGCTGACGCCGTTGCTCAAGCGCCTGGAACAACTGAGCCTGGTTCAGCGCCAGCGTTCGGCCCGCGATGAGCGGGAGGTGCATCTGAGCCTTACGCAAACCGGCTGGGAATTGCGTGAGCAGGTCGGTCCGCTCAAGGCCCGCCTGTTATGCGACAGCGGGCTTGACCTGGACCGCCTGGGAGAGTTGCGAGACGGTCTCGATCATCTGTTGGGGCAGATCAAAGCGCTGACGTAAGCGGCACCCACTGGTCCAGCAACGCCGCCAGCTCTTCGCGCCGAAACGGCTTGGACAGGTAATCGTTCATGCCGGCGGCCCGGCATCGCTCACGTTCCTCAGGCATGGCGTTGGCTGTCAGTGCGACAATCGGCAGATCCGGCCAGCGCCCGCTGCGACGGATCTGGCGACTGGCTTCGTAACCGTCCATGACCGGCATGTTGCAATCCATCAGGACCAAATTGAAATCCCTCTGTTCGAGCAGGTCCAGGGCTTCGGCGCCATGGGCCGCGACGATGACTTCGCAACCGAGCTTCACCAGCATGCCCTTGGCCACCAGTTGGTTGACCGGATTGTCTTCCACCAGCAACACCCGCCCGCGTTTGGACGGCGCCAGGGTGTCGATCTGAGCGTCATTGATGGTGGTGGCGTCGCTTTGCAAGGCGCGACGCAGGATCTGATAGAGGGCATGGCGCGCCAGGGGCCGGGCCTGCTGTAACAAGGGGGCGAGGGCGGCGGCTTCTTCGCTGGGCAGAAAACTGCCATATGCGGTGACCAGCAGGATGGGCGCGTCGAAAGTGGGACGCATAGTGAACAGACATTCCGGGCAGTCGGTAATCAGGATGTCAGGCTTGAGGCCCAGCAATCCGTCATCCACTGAACGTCTTTCATAGTCCAGCCCCCAGCCGGGCAATAGCATGTTGAGCAATTCGGCCAGGCCGCTGCCGCGGTCGGTGATGGCCACGACATTGCCGTGCAAGGGTTCGACGGGCGTCGCCGGGGTATGGCAGGGCAGGGGCAGGTCAGCGCAGAACTGGCTGCCGAAACCGGCCTCGGAGGTGATCGTCAACTGGCCTTGCATGGCTTCACAAAGGTTGTAGGTCAGCGCCAGGCCCAGCCCGGTGCCACCGAACTGGCGGGTAATGCCAACACCGGCCTGGGTGAACGGCTGGAGAATTCGTGCTTGGGCTTCCTGGGGAATGCCGATGCCGGTATCACAGATCTCGATTCGCACGCCGTCTTCATGTGGACTCAAACGTACGTCGACTCGGCCGAAGCGAGTGAATTTCAGCGCATTGGACAGCAGGTTGCTGACGATCTGGCGCACCCGGGTCGGGTCACCCAGGACCTGAGTTGGAAGCGCCGGATCAATCAGGCAGGCCAGCTCGACGCTGGGAGCGGCGTTCTGGGAAAGCAGGTTGGCGGTGTCTTCGACCAGCGAGCCAAGGTCGAACGGGATGCGTTCGAGTTCCAGTTGACCGGCGTCGAATTTCGACAGATCAAGGATATCGTTGAGCAGTTCAACCAGCACCTTGCCCGAGTCATGGGCGATCGATAGCTGTTGCTGTTGTTCGGCCGTCAGGGGGCCATCCAGTGACAGCGCGATCATTCCCAACAGACCGTTGAGCGGCGTGCGGATCTCATGGCTCATGTTGGCCAGAAAGACGGAGCGGGCTTCGGCCATATCCAGGGCGGTGCGCCGGGCCACTTCCAACTCCTCGTTGGACTGGCTGAGGCGGGCATTGATGGCTTTGAGTTCGGCGGTACGGGCCGAGACAATGTTTTCCAACTGCGCCAGGTAATCGGTGAGGCGATTTTCGGCCGTGCGCCGTTGCTGGATCTCGGTGGCGATATTTTCGAACTGCTGGTTGGCCACCGAGACCAGTACACCGATCTCGTCCTGCTGGTGGCCGGAGGGGCATTCCAGACGACTCTGCTCGCCGCTACTGGGATCGCGGCTGCTCAGTTCGCGGATCACCCGAACCAGCGGCTTGGTCAGCATCACATAAAACAACGCCAGCAGCAGACCGGTCAGGATCAGGCTGCGGGCGAAACCGTTGAGCAGCGTCACTTCGGCCCGGCGCAGGAACCGGCTGCCGAAAGCATAGGTGTCGACCTCCAGCCGCAGCACGCCCAGGGACTCGGCCGGCAGGTGGTCCAGATAGAGGCGGTCTTCGAACTGGCGCTGGGCACCGAAGAGAAAGTCGCTGATGAACCGGTAACTGCTCTGCAGTTCGGGGCGTTTGACGCTGGCCAGCACGGTGTTGTTGTTATCGATCAGTTGGGCACCGATGATGGCCGGTGAGCGCAACAGGCCCAAGGACAGCTCCTGGGCGAGTTCGGCATCGATGTTATAGGCGATACGCGATGCCGGGTTGTGGCTGATTTCCAGCAGCGACAGGATTTCACGGTTGATCGACGCGTCTTCGCTGGCATAATCGATGCCGATCTGCATCAGGCTGAGCAAAGTACCCAGCACGAAACCCACCAGAACGGTCAGCCGGGCCTGCTTGTAGGACAGCCGTTGGGTGAATCTGATGTCCATGGAATGATGAACCACTTACGTTTCCCTTCGCCGCTCAAGCATAGCTGATCATCTCTGAATACCGATGCAGCCGGTTTATGTTGTGTGGGATAGACCCGCCATTGGGTACGGCGTTTCGTCGCTGTAGCGCCATCATCACTGTGAACCTGTCCGAGGAGAAGACATGGACTCTCGATTGAATGCTTTTCTTGAGCGTGCCGATGCGGTGCTGGCTCGCATAGAGCCCTTGTTGCCTGCTCCACGGCCGGCTATCGATTGGACCCGAACGCTGGCGGCCCGTTGGCAGCGCGACGGGCGCAGTGGTTACCTGCTGCCGCTTGAAGTCAGCCTCGACATGCGCCTGTCGGACCTGATTGGCGTGGATCGTCAGGTTGAACAGCTGGGTCGCAACACCCGCCAGTTCATCGATGGCATGCCGGCCAACCATGCGTTGCTGTGGGGCTCGCGTGGCACTGGCAAGTCGTCTCTGGTGCGCGCGTTGCTGGCCGAACATGCCCAGCATGGCTTGCGGTTGATCGAGATCGAGCGCGATCACCTGGCCGATCTGCCGCGGGTGGTCGAACAAATCGCAAAGCTGCCGCAGCGCTTTGTGCTGTTCTGCGATGACCTGTCGTTCGAGTCCGGGGAGGGCGATTACCGCGTTCTTAAAAGCGTGTTGGACGGGTCTCTGGAACAGGCGCCGGACAACGTGCTGTTGTACGCCACCTCCAACCGCCGTCACCTGGTGCCGGAAAAGGAAAGCGACAACGAGAACTGGAAGCGGGTCGATGGCGAGCTTCACCCCAGCGAGGCCGTGGAGGACAAGATCGCCCTGTCTGACCGTTTCGGGTTGTGGCTGTCGTTTTATCCGTTTACCCAGGAGCATTTCCTCAACGTGGTGGAGCACTGGATCGGCGAGCTGGCGGCCAAGGCCGGGCTGGCCTGGCAGCGTGATGAAGCGCTGGATGTGCAGGCAGTGCGTTGGGCCACCGGGCGCGGCAACCGCAACGGACGTTGCGCTTATCAGTTTGCCCGATATTGGGTGGGCCTCAAACTTCTGGAGAATAAGGCATGATCGATTTGAAAGGCACGGGCGAAGGTCTCGACGGCTATGGCTTGTTAGCGGCACAGCTTGAGTCCTTGCTGGCCGATGAGCGGGACTTCATCGCCAATGCCGCGCAGTTTTCGGCCTTTCTGTTCAGTCAGTTGGACGACTTGAACTGGGCCGGCTTTTACCTCAATCGCAACGAAGAACTGGTGCTGGGCCCATTCCAGGGGCAGATCGCCTGCGTGCGAATTCCCTTTGGCCGTGGTGTGTGCGGGACAGCGGCGGCGACCCGCCAGACTCAGCGTGTTGAAGACGTCCATGCCTTTGCCGGGCATATCGCCTGCGACAGCGCGTCGAACAGCGAACTGGTGGTGCCGCTGGTCAAGGGCGGGCGCCTGATCGGCGTGCTCGACCTGGACAGTCCGAAACTGGCACGTTTTACCGAGCATGACCGGGCCGGTATCGAGCAACTGGCCGATATCTTCCTGCGCCTGACAGACTGCTGACCCGCTTGCCGTAGCAGTTGGCCAAAGCTCGGACCGCGTTCGGCTCGGCAGCGCCTACAACGGCGGCTTTCATGCCTTCAGTCCGGCCTTGTCCAGCAGGCTGTCCGGGTCGACTTCATCGATCTGGCGCGGATCGAGAAACTGGTTGGCGTAGCTCAGGTAGATCTTTTCATCGATGAACAGCCCGAACAGCTCTGGATCGATGTGGGCGTCACGGCACATGGTGGCCATGATGCCCAGGGCTTCACTCAGTTTCTTGGCCTTCTTGTAAGGACGATCGGCAGCCGTCAGTGCTTCGAAAATGTCCGCAATCGCCATCATGCGTGCCGGCAGGCTCATCTCCTCGCGTTTGAGCCGCTTGGGATATCCCGTGCCGTCCATCTTCTCGTGATGCCCGCCAGCGATCTCCGCCACGTTGCCCAAATGGCTGGGAAAGGGTAACTGGCTGAGCATCAGGATTGTTTGCACCATGTGATGGTTGATGACGTAACGCTCTTCACGCGTCAGCGTGCCTCGTTTGATGCTGAGGTTGTAAAGCTCGCCGCGGTTGTACTTCCAGGGCGGCACGTCGAGCTGGAACCCCCACGGGTTGTCTGTCGGGATCAGCTCGGCTTCGTACCGCTCCAGCAGGTGCTCGGGCTTGTCCGCCAACAACCGTTCAGTGACTGGAAGCGCAGGCTTGGGCGTGCGTGCCTGGCGCCGGTTCTCTTCCCAGGAAACCCCCAGGCGGTCATCCAGGGTCCGGGTCCAGGGGCGTTGGGCGATATCTTGCAAGCGTTGCAGGTCGGCGTCGGCCATGGCCTCGGAGCCGAGGTTGCAGCGGGCGACGAAGGCAAAGTCGTCATCGAGGCTGGCCAGTGTGGCGTCGCGTCGCTGGGCCAGGGATGACGGCTCGCCACCCGTTGCCAGGGCCTGCCAATAATCGACCCAGGCGTCGCGCTTGAGCACCTCGAAGCGCGTGCGGATCTCGTGGATCCGGTCGTTCAGGGTTTCCAGTTTGGTGGCTTTGTCGACCACGTATTCGGGTGTGGTGACCTTGCCGCAATCGTGCAGCCAGGCGGCGATGTGCAGCGCTTCCCACTCATCTTCCGTGGGACGGTAGGCCTGGAATGCCGACGCCTGGCTGGCAGCGGCGGCCTGGGCGAGCATCAGCGTCAGGGCTGGCACCCGCTGGCAATGACCGCCGGTGTAAGGACTCTTGGCATCGATCGCCCCAGCCAGCAGTTGAATGAACGAATCGAGCAGTTGTTTTTGCCGGGCTTGCAGGCGCTGGCCTTCAATGCTCACGGTGGCGGCGCCGGACACGGCCTGCAGGAAGGCGATGCGGTCTGGCTGCAGTTTTTCCAGGTCGGCTTCGGTGCCGCTGTCGGTTATCAGCAACACCAGAACCCCGACGGTTTCCTGGTGACGATTGCGCAGGCGGATGCCGATCAGGTGAACCCGTGGCGCATCCAGTGCCAGCAGGACACTCTTGAGGTCGCCGACCTGCTCGAAGCCCAACGAGGTGACGAGGTTGTCCGAGGCGTCCAGTTGCTGCAGCCATGGCGGGCTGTCCTGTGCCTTGAGCGCATGACCTTGCAAGCCGAAGGCAGCAAGGTCCCGAGGCCTTCCATCAATGACCAACCCATAGGGCCTGACCTGATCGTCATCGTTCTCGCGCAGGTAAATCAGGCCGGCCTGGGCCTGGCCGATTTTCACTGTTTCGAACAGCACCCGCTCCAGCAACGGGGCAAAGCGGGTTTCGGCGCGCAGACTGGCGGTGATTTCGAAGAAGCTTGCCAGGGTCTCTTTCATTCGCGCCATCGAGACGCCCAACTGATCGACCTCCAGCACGGGGGAGCGACGGGACACCGGGTAGTTGAAATCGAAGCTGCGAATGGCGTCCGCCTCCTGCACCAGTGCGCGCAGGGGCTTGACCAGAATCCTGGAGGTCAACCAGCCCAGGGGCAGGCACAGGAGCAGAGTGGCGAGGGTAATCAGTGCGCCTTGCCAGCGCATGCGATAGGCATCGGCCAGCAACTCATCCTCAGGGACCAGCAACGCCAGTTCCAGGCCCTGCGGCCCGCCTTCCTGCATGTGGCTGCGCGAAACGATCCATTGGCGTCCACCAGCCTCCAGGCGTGGGGTGTCGGTGTTGTCGTCGAGTGCGGCGGCGATGGCCGGGCTGAGGTCGCGGGCCTTGATCAGGCGTGCCGACTGGGTGTCGGTGATCAGCCGATGACTGTCGGGGTAGGCGACTGTATTGCCCTGGGGGTCGAGCAGCACAATTTCGGTGCCGGCGGTCACCCTGTGCTTGGCCAGGGTCTGGGACAGGGACGCCAGGGTCAGGTCGGCAGCGATGACCGCCTGTTCGCCACTGCGCCGGGCGAGGGTGGTGCCCAGGTTTTGGGTGGAGAAGAATACGTAGGGTTCGGTGGTGATTTGCTCGGCGCTTCCCAGCGCGCTGCGAAACCAGCCTCGGTTGCGCGGATCGTAGGATTCGTCGGCAATGTCCTGACGGCTGACGAGCGTCAGGCTCTGGTCGTAGAACAGCGACTGGGCACGAACCTGGCCGGGGGTAGCTGTCCTATCCACGGTCCAGACCTGGTAGGCCGCGTTGGCCGGTGCTTTCAGCGCGGTCTTCAGGGCTTCGGTACGCAAGGGACGGACCATCAGGAAGTCGCCATTGCTGTCGCCCAGGTACAGCGACGCCAGGTTCGGGTTGTCCCGCAGCGCCTGGCTGAAGGGGGCGAGCAGGGCCAGGCGCTGAGCGATCCTGGGTTCACGTGTCGCCGGGTAATCGGCTAGCAGACCCAACAGGTGGCGGATGGGTTCATAGGTGTCATACAAATCCAGGCGTACGTCCTGCTCGATGCGGTTGAACAGTTTTTCACTGCTGGACAGGATGATTTGCGTGGTCTGGCGATAGTTGAAAATGCCTAGCACCACACCGGTCAGCAGCAGGAGCAACGTAAACATCACGCTGATGTGTACGTGCAAGGGGAACCGGCGTTGTTGCGGACGCGGTGCGCTGGGCATTGCAGTCACTCCAAGTGTTGGTGGGCGTTCCCAACTCATTCCCTGCCGCGCCGGGGGAAACCAATCGAGAACGCCCCTGGTGCGCACTGCTGAGCGATCAGCATAGTAAACGCTGGATTATTTTGCCTTGGCGATCTCTGTTTCCAGGGCGCGCTCCAGTTCGGTCATGGCCTGGTCGAGCGCCTCGGTACATTCGCCAATGGGTTGCGCACCCTGTGCCTGGTGGCAGGCGTGTTCCAGCGCCTCACATCTTTGTATCAACGAGGTCGCCTGCACGATTCGGGCGACGCCTTTTATTTTGTGCGCGGCCTCGGTCAGTGCCTGTCGGTCCCCACTGCGGGCAATATCGAGCAACTCCCGGCGGTCCGAGCGATTGCTGCTGAGCAGTTCTTCCAACAGGCGCCGGATGGACAAGGGGTTGCCACCGGTCAAGGTCTGCAAGCTTTGCACATTGAAAGTCTTGGGCCGGCTGGTGGATCTGACTGTTTTCATCCACTGGCTCAGGGCGCTCAGGCTGATCGGTTTGAACAGGCAGTCGTCCATTCCGGCGTCCTGGCAGCGTTGTTTTTCCTCCGGTTGTGCGTTGGCGGTAAACCCCAGGATGGTGCAGCGCGGCAGTTCGCGTTCGCACTCATGGCGACGAATCGAACTGGCCAGTTCGTAGCCACTCATGATGGGCATGTTGCAATCGGCGATGACCAGGTCGAAATCCCCTTCATGCCAGGCTTTGAGTCCTTGTGCGCCATCATGGGCGACCTGATGGTGATGACCCAGGTACTCCAGTTGCTGCGACATCAACAAGCGATTGGCCGGATGGTCATCCACGACCAGAACGCTCAAGGCGGCCGTGGCCGTTTCAACGACAGGTTCCGGGAGCACGCAAACCGTGGTGGGCGCCAGGGTAGTCAGTTGCAGTGAAATCTGGACCCGGGTGCCGACGCCCGGCTCACTGCTCATGTGCAGACTGCCGCCCATCATCTGACACAGGTTGCGACTGATCACCAGGCCAAGTCCTGCGCCCGTTCGCGCCATCCGGCCGGTGTTGTCGACCTGGGAAAACGGCTCGAACAGACGTTGCAGGTCTGCCGCACTGATGCCGATGCCGCTGTCGCTGACCTCCAGTTGCATGTGCAGGGTGTCATCCGGGGCGGCCGGAGACAGTTGGACCTTGATTTGAACTTGACCCTGTTCGGTAAATTTGAGGGCATTGCTGATCAGGTTCGAGAGCACCTGTTTGAATCGCAAGGGGTCTATCAGGACGTCCGGGTTGCCTTCGGCCGGGTCGAACAGCAGCGACAATGCCAGGTTCTTCTGTCGAGCAACGCCTTCGAAAACCCGTATGACCGATTGCAGCAAGGCCCTGAGATTGACCCGCTCGGGCGCCAGGCTCAGGTGACCTGACTCGATCCGTGCAATGTCCAGGATGTCGCCGATCAGCTCGAGCATGCCGGAAGCCGATTCATACGCCACTTCTATGGTCGAACGGTCCAGATGGCCCTTGTCGGCATGTTTCAAAGCCAGCTCCAGCATGCCGATCACCGCGTTCATGGGGGTGCGGATCTCATGGCTCATGGTCGCCAGAAACGTGCTTTTGGCGCGGTTCGCATTGTCGGCCCGCTCCTTGGCGGCGCGCAGTTCGTCGAACAGCTGGCGTCGTTCGCTGATGTCGATCCAGCCGCCAATGATGCCCTGTACTTCGGCGTTTGAGTTGCGATAGGGGAGAATCCAATGGTAGATGGTCAGCTTGTCAGCCCCGATATGTAACGGGCGATCCAGGACCAGCGGAGTGCCTTCGGCCATGACCCGCTGATAGTCCGCCTGGTACTCCTGCGCTTCGAAAGCATTGCTCATGGACCCAGGCATGACGTTCTTGCCGATGACCTCTTCGCGTTTCACGTTGAACGTCTGCAGGTAACTGTCATTGCAACTTTGCAGGAAACCGTTGCGATCTCTGACGTAGATCGGGTGAGGGGTGCCGTTGAGCAGTGAGTGCATGAACTCAAGCTGGTCATTGAGGGCCAGCTCCGCCCGTTGACGTTGCCTGATCTGGCGCTGCATGTAGGCATTCCATGCCAGCGACAGCAGCAACAAGAGGCCGACGCCGGCGACGATCTGGAAAAACAGGCGGTTATAGGTGCGCCACGCGTGTTCCGATGCCGACACGTAACCTCGCCAACGATTATTGATCACGCCCAGTTCGTCCGGGTCGATGCTGGTGAGGGCTTTGTCGAGAATGGAGTTCAGCTCCACGGCGTCTTTGGCAGTGGCCAACGAGAACATGGCCTGGCGGGTTCCTACGGTGCTGCTGATTTGCAAGGTGTCTCGCAACGAGTGCGACGAGATGAAGTAGTTGGCCATGACCAGAGAGTTCACGCTGCCATCGATCTGGCCCTTGGCGAGCATTTCAACGGCATGGAGAGGGTCGTCGGTTTCGATGATCTTGATGTCCGGATACTGGCTGCGTAGCCATTCAATGACCGGATTGCCTTGAGTGATGGCCAGGCTTCGGTCCCCGAACTGGTCGAGGGTTGCCGGGGTGTCGGCTTGCTTGCGGGTCAGCAGGACGAATGAGCTGTCGACGTAGGGGCGGCTGAACTTCAACTGTTGCTGCCGCGCGCTGCTCGGCAAAAGCGCTGCAATCATGTCGGCCTGACCGTTCAGGACCGCGGCAATCATTTCGCTGTCATTCTGAGTGCGCTGGATCTCCAGGCGGATGCCGGTGCGCAACCGGATCAGTTCCAGCAGGTCGGCACTGATGCCGCGAAAGTCACCATCGGAGTCGAAAAAAGTGAAGGGCGCCGCGGTTTCGTTGACCACGACTCGCACCACCGGGTGCCGTGCCAGCCAGCGTTGCTCCCGGGCGGTCAGTTGTATCTTGTGTTCCGTGAGATACAAGTCGCTGCCAGCGCTCCAGCGTTTGGAAATGGCCGCTTGCTCGGTGATGGAAATCTGGTTCAGCGTGGCATTGATGGCCTCCAGCAGCCGGGTATCGTGACTTCGAACCGCGAAACCGAATCCATAGGACTCATGCTTGCCGAAGCTGGCCATGCGGATGTTGCTCAGGTAACCCTTGCTGATCATGTAGTGGGTGGAAATGGTATCGCCGAGAAAGACATCCGCCTGGCCGAAAGCGACGGCGTTTATGGCGTTCTGGTAGGAGGGGTAGGTGCTGATGATTGCCTTGGGGTAAAGCTTTTCGATTTCCCGCAGCGGCAGGTAGTGATAAACCATGCTCAGCCGCAATCCCTGGAGATCTTCGGTCAGGGAACGGCTTTCATTCGTCCGGGTGACGAGAACGGGCTGGTCCACTGCATAAGGGGTCGATAGCACAATGCCGGGGGTGCGAGCTTCGAAACCATTGGCGGTGCCGAGCAGGTCGATTTTTCCATTCTTGAGGGCAGCAATGGCCTCGTCCCGGGAAGCGAAACGCAAAACCCGCATTGGCAGACCGATCGCCCTGGCGATGACGCCGGCGTAGTCGGCAGTCATGCCCTCGTAGTCTTGCCCGCTGGTGGACAGATCGAAGGGCGGATAATCAGGGGCAGACGTTCCCAGTACCAATTCCTGCCGGTCCTGTAACAGGCTACGGTGAGCGTCATCCAGCAGGACCTCGACATGAGCCGCCGTCGAACGACCCAAAAGCGTGTAGTGCTCGGGCGTGCCCGGCGTCGCCATGAGGACGTGCGCATATAACCCCGCGCTTAATAGCAGGAGGCATCTATTTATGCATTTGAGCATCCGGTCTTTTCTCACACCAGCGCGTTGCGCTTCGCCATTTCAATCAGTTCTACCAGGGACTTGACCTTGAGTTTTTGCATCAATCTTTTTTTGTAAGTGCTGACGGTCTTATTACTGAGAAACATACCTTTGGCTATTTCCTTATTGGTGCGGCCCTGAGCAAAAAGTTGCAGCACCATCAACTCTCGGTCATTGACGCTCTTGAACAAATCCAGCTCTATGCTGCGAGGATCATCCTGGCGGACCGGGTTCAGTGCCTGGCTGGGGAAATAGTTATAACCGGACAAAACGGCCTTGATTGCACTGACCAGTTCGCTGAGGTCTTCCTGTTTACAAACGTATCCCGAGGCACCGGATTGCATGCACCGGATACCGAAAAGCGTTGGGGACTGAGCGGTGAGCACCAATGTTTTAAGGGGCGTGGTCATGGCGTTGAACCGTGAGAGAATTTCCAGCCCGTCAAGCCTGGGGATGCTGATGTCCAGAATGACCAGGTCCGGCATGCATTCGCGCACCATTTGCATCGCATCCACACCGTTGTCAGTTTCCCCTACGACTTTATAGCCCTCATGCTCCAGGAGCATGCGAACGGCGAGGCGGATGACCGGGTGGTCGTCGACAATGAAAACGGAGTTCATGAATAAAGTCCCTACGAGCTTAATAAAGCGCGCACCTTAGCCCAGTTAATGCCGGGGTCGTATGAGGAGACAGGCATACATATTCAATTTCAGAAGTTTCCTACAAAAAAAGAGGCGGGGTACTACGGTGTGATTGGGTTTTTAGTAGGTGAATGAACTAGGAAGGGGAATTATTGCCCGTTTTGAAGGGGAGATTTCTTTCAGGATGTTGTTTATACAAACAAATAGAGCAAGGGTTTTATTCAGTATTAAATGGCAGGTCATCGACTTTTCAGAAACGAGTACGACGCTTCATTGCCGTTTACCCCGCCCCGTGGGGCGGGCCTGCCAAACCTCAATGACTGTGCCTTCGCATCCAGGCTTGCCGCCGACGCCCTCTCATTGGCGAGTACGGCCCGTCATCTCCTGAGCCATTTCGCTGGCGTAGCTGTCGGTCATCCCGGCGATAAAATCGATCATCCGCAAGAATGCACCATGCAACGAACCGTTCGGATCGGGCGCGTTGTTACCCAGCAGGTCGAGAATTCGCCGATTCTTGAACGAAGGCGTGCGACCGCCATGTTGCTCCAGGGCGGCGCCGCAAAATCCGTTGAGCAGGATTTCCAACGTGGTGTAGGCGCCGATCTCATGCAGGGTCTTGCGCTTGTCCTGGAAGATCTTCTTGCGCGCCATGTCCTTGGCATTCAATACGCAACGTTTGGCTGGGCCATGCATTTGTTCCACCAGGTCCCCTGGCAGCGTACCGGCCAGCAATGCTTGCTGCTGCTCGACGAAAGCCCTGGCTGCGGCGTTGGTCAGATGTTCGATGGCCTTGCCCCGCAGGATCGCCAGTTTGCGTCTTCGCGAGTCCAGTGGTCCCAGTTGACGGTAAGTGTCCGGGAGATCGTCGCCCACCAGGTCCAGAAGCAGCGACTCCACTTGCGGGTATTCCAGCAGCTCCATTTCCACGCCGTCTTCCAGGTCGATCAGCGCGTAGCAGATGTCATCGGCCGCTTCCATCAGGTAAACGAGCGGATGCCGTGCCCAGCGCTGGTCTTCGAGCTGAGGCAGGCCGAGCTTGTGGGCGATCTGTTCCAGCAACGGCAGTTCGCTCTGGTAGCAACCGAACTTGTGCTTCTTGTAGCCCAGGGAATCCGCGTGACGGGCGGTCCAGGGGTATTTGAGGTAAGTGCCGAGGGTGGCATAGGTCAACCGCGTACCACCGTCGAACTGGTGATATTCAAGCTGGGTGAGCACCCGGAACCCCTGGGCGTTGCCTTCGAAATTGAGAAAGTCGTTGCGCTCGGCCTCGGTCATGGCGTCGAGCCAACCGCGGCCGGCGGCCTGCTGGAACCAATAGCGGATGGCGTCTTCACCGGAATGACCGAATGGCGGGTTGCCGATGTCATGGGCCAGGCAGGCCGATTGCACCACCATGCCCAGGTCACTTGGCTCGCACCACTCAGGCAGGGCGCTGCGGATGGTTTCTCCCACGCGCATGCCCAGGGAGCGTCCGACGCAACTGACTTCCAGCGAATGGGTCAGGCGTGTGTGGATGTGGTCGTTGCTGGAGACCGGATGCACCTGGGTCTTGCGTCCCAGGCGCCGGAACGCGCCGGAAAAAATGATGCGGTCATGGTCTTTGTGGAACGGGCTGCGGCCCAACTCTTCCGGGCTGTGCAGCGTTTTCCCGAGGCGCTCGCGAGTCAGCAGGGTGTGCCAATCCAAGGCTGGTTGCTCCGTTTGATAAGGTCGATGTCCTAGCTTCGCGGTTCACGGGGCACCTCGCAAGGCCTATAGGCTATTGCTGCGTCAGGGTTTGCGCACACTTTTGGCCAGCTTGATGAGCGGCAGCAGGGTCGTTGCCAGCCGGATCAGTCCCGTCAGGCTGCTGGTGCGGCCGCTACGGGTCCGTTTGCCGGTGAGAAAACCGAGCAAGGACACCGCCGCCACACCCCAGAGCGGGGCATGCTTGATGCCGAAGCCCTCGTGCCAACTCTGCGTGAAACCGCGCACCCGCTGCAGAGGTTGCAACAGTTGACGGGTTTCCTGGCGGATTTCCTGTCGGTGCATTTCCATGCGCAGACGTACCAGCGCCTTGCGCATTTCCTGGCGGGTCCGGGCTTGAGGAATATCAGGCAGGCTCATGGCAACAGGCGCTCCCGGTCGTTGGCCAATTCTTCCAAAGTGGCATGGAAAGGGGAGGACTCGTCATAGATCGCTGCTTTGAGTCGCAGGCCGCAGAACAGGGCGGCCAGCAGATAAAACAGGCACAAGCCAATAATCCCCGCCAGACGATAGGTATCCCATACCAGGATCAGTACCAGCGCCGACAGCCCCACCAGTAGCAACAACGCAAATACCAGCGCCAGCCCGGCGAACAACAACAGGCTGACTGTGCGTGCTTTCTGTTCCTGCAATTCGATGCCGAACAATTCGACATGACTGTGCAGCAAGCCAAGGAACGCGGCGCCCAGGCGGCGTGCTGTAGGTTGTGTGCCCGCTTCGGACGAGCCGGATTCGTCAATGCCCATCATTAGCGCCGTGTCGCCAGCAGGCCGATCAGAAAGCCCACGCCGGCTGCGATGCCGACGGATTGCCAAGGATTGGCCTGAACGTATTCCTCGGTGGCGATCACCGCCGCCTGGCCGCGCTCACGCACCGAGTCTTCGGTCAACTTCAGGGTCTCGCGGGCGCGCAGAAGGGTTTCATGGATCTGACTGCGCAGCTCATCGGCCTGGTCGCCAGCCAGTGTCGCGGTGTGATCCAACAGCCGTTCGGTGTCGCTGACCAGCGTCTGAAAATCTTCCATCAGGATTTCTTGAGCAGTCTTTGCCTGGGTTCTGGCCATGGGGGAATCTCCGTAAGTGACGTCTGAAGCGTTCGAGTATGAGCCATACCGGAAGGTTCAGTGAAACTGACTGGTACAACTTTTGCTCAGGGTTTTGCCATGTACTGGTGCGTCCCCCTGCGCCTGTGCGCTGAAGCTGGGCGTCAGCCCGCAAAACCTTAACCCAGAAAAACAAAATCCGCGAAGCACTCCAAGCGCAACACCGCATTGTCGATTTTTTGTGCACTCATTCGGTTCATCGGTTTTTCGGTAGTCAGATGAGATGTCTCGACTTGGTGCGTCGTCTGGGCGGGCGAACCGGTTTGGTGCTTTTTTCAACTTTTCAGGTCTGCCAACCATGGAAAATATGCAAAGCGCTGTGGACACTCTGGTCCATAGCTCCAACACGCTGTTCATTTTGCTCGGTGCGGTCATGGTTCTGGCGATGCACGCCGGTTTCGCGTTCCTTGAAGTGGGAACTGTCCGACAGAAGAACCAGGTCAATGCACTGTCGAAAATTCTCAGTGATTTCGCCGTCTCCACCCTGGCCTATTTCTTCGTGGGCTACTGGGTTTCCTACGGCGTGACCTTCCTGCAACCTGCTGCGGCGCTCAACGTCGATCATGGTTACAGCCTGGTGAAGTTTTTCTTCCTGTTGACGTTCGCCGCCGCGATCCCGGCGATCATTTCCGGCGGTATTGCCGAGCGTGCCCGATTTGCCCCTCAGTTGTGTGCCACGGTGTTGATCGTCGCGTTTGTGTATCCATTCTTCGAAGGCGTGGTCTGGAACGGCAATTTCGGCCTGCAGGCCTGGTTGCAAGCCCAGTTCGGCGCCGGCTTTCATGATTTTGCCGGTTCGGTGGTCGTGCATGCCATGGGCGGATGGCTGGCGCTGGCGGCCGTGCTCTTGCTGGGGCCGCGTAACGGCCGTTACCGCGACGGTCGCCTGGTGGCGTTCGCGCCATCGAGTATTCCTTTCCTGGCCTTGGGGTCGTGGATCCTGATTGTCGGCTGGTTCGGCTTCAACGTGATGAGCGCCCAGACGCTGCCGGCGGTGAGCGGGTTGGTGGCGATCAATTCATTGATGGCCATGGTCGGCGGTACCGTGGCGGCGTTGGTCGTCGGACGCAATGACCCCGGCTTTCTGCACAACGGTCCGTTGGCCGGGCTGGTAGCGGTCTGTGCCGGTTCGGACCTGATGCACCCGATCGGCGCACTCGTGACCGGAGCTATCGCCGGTGCCTTGTTTGTCTGGTTTTTCACCGCGGCCCAGGGCAAGTGGAAGATCGACGATGTGCTCGGTGTCTGGCCGCTCCACGGGTTGTGTGGTGTCTGGGGCGGCATTGCTTGCGGGATCTTCGGCCAGAGCGCTCTGGGCGGCCTGGGCGGGGTCAGTTTGATCAGCCAACTGATCGGCACCACGCTGGGCGTTGTCGTTGCCCTGTGCGGCGGGTTCGCGGTCTATGGTGCGATCAAGGCTGTGGTGGGACTGCGGCTGACTCAGGAGCAGGAGTATTACGGCGCCGACCTTTCGATCCACAAGATCGGCGCGGTCAGTCAGGACTGATCCTAAGGCTCTTTGTCCTGATTCCCAGGATAAAAACCGTGTAGCAAGCGATAGCGGTCGTGGCGGACCTGATCCACATGCTGCTGGACCTGCTGGTTCGGCAGCCCGAGCATGATCAGGGCGTGGGAGGCCAGCATCAGGCTTGACTCCAGCAGCTCCGGGACCACTTCGCTGGCCCCGGCAGCCTGCAACTCCGCCAATTGGCTGTCATCGCGGGTACGCACCAGAATCGGCACCTGGGGATTGAGCCGGCGGGCTTCCTTGAGCACGCTGATGGCGATGTCGGTTTTGTCCACGGCGATCACCAGCAGCTTGGCGCGACTCAGTCCGACGGCGGCCAGCAGGTCGCCCCGGCGTGAATCTCCATAGTGCACGCAGCTTTCCCCGACGCTGGCTTCCTGAATGATGACTGGATCGTCGTCCAGGGCCACGAACGCCTGGTGTTCCCTGCGTAGAAACCTGCCGATTGACTGGCCGACGCGACCATACCCGCAAATGACTACATGACCCGACAAATCGGCGTTGAGTGCGCTTATCTGGTCCAGCTGTGCCTCTTCGTTGGGTTTGCGGTGCAGGCGGGCAGCAATGCGCGGCGCGGCACGCAACAGCAGTGGCGTCAGCAGCATCGAGCAGAAGGTCGCTGCCAGCAGCAGGCCGCTGATGTCGGCGGGCATGAGGCGGTTCTGCTGCATCAGTGCCATCAGGGCAAAACAGAATTCGCCGCCCTGGGCCAGGGCCAGGCCACTACGCCAGGAGGTTTCGCCGTCGTCCCCTTGCCATTTCACCAGCACTGCGACCACGCAGCCTTTGATAAGCATCAATCCCAGGGTCAAGCCGAGGATCAGCAAGCCGTCCTCCACAAACAACTGCAGATCGATCAGCATGCCGATGCTGACGAAAAACAGCCCCAGCAGAATGTCGCGGAACGGCCGTATGTCTGCCTCGATCTGATGTCGGTAATGGCTTTCCCCCAACAACATGCCCGCCAGAAACGCCCCGAGGGCCGGTGACAGACCCAGCAGATGGGTCAGCCACGCTGTCAGCAATACGATCACCAGGGCCAGCAGCACGAACAGCTCAGCGGACCGGGATTCGGCCACTTCATGGAACAGCCGTGGCAGCAGCAGACGACTGGCCAGCAGTAAACCGCCGAACAGCACCAGGGTCTTGCCCAGGGTCAGGGGCAACGCCCAGTACCATGGTTGCTCGCTGCTGCCGGCGAACACGGGGACGAGGGTCAACAGCAACACCGCGACGACATCCTGGAACAGCAGCACACCGATTGCGTTCTGGCCATGGCTGCTGAATATTTCCCCCAGGCTGGTCAGCTCCTTGCTGACAATAGCGGTGGAGGACAAGGCCAGCCCGGCGCCGAGCAGCATGGCGGCGACAGGTGGGGCGCCGAAGAGCAGCAGCAAACTGCCCAGCAGTATCCCTGAGCACAGCACCTGCAGGCTGCCAAGGCCGAACACGACCCTGCGCAGTTCGATCATCTTCGCCAGGGAGAACTCCAGCCCCAACGAGAACAACAGGAAAACCACCCCGAGCTCGGCCAGGTCTGGCAGTTCCTCGCTGTCGTTCACCCAGTCCAGGGCGGTGGGGCCGACCGCCAGACCGACACAGAGATAACCCAGTACCGGCGGCAGGCGCAGTCGCCTGAACAGGGCGATGACCACCAGGGACGAGGCAAGAATGATCAGCAGATTGGCAAACAAGGGGTACTCCGTTTCAAGGTTTGCGCCACACAGCGTAGAAGGAAAATAAGCGACGGGCATTGCCGGAAAAGTATTGGCGCTCAATGATTTGCACAGCGTTTTACCGAAGCACTGTCAGATTTTCTACCCGGCTCGACGGTTTTGCAGGGTGGGCCTAGAATGACCGTCTCTCTTTAGTGGGTCTACCTGCCATGCCTCCTGAATGCCAGTTGTTCGGCACCCTGGGTTGTCATCTTTGTGAAGTTGCCGAAGGTGTATTGATGTCTTTCGTCGAGCATGGATTGTTGGTGGAGCTGGTGGATATCGCCGAGAGCGAGGTTTTGTCCGAACGTTATGGGCTGCGAATCCCGGTCCTGCGCCGGATCGATACGGGCGCGGAACTGGATTGGCCTTTCGATGATGCTGATCAGGTCGCCGCTTTCCTGAGTTGAAGCCTGCCATACGTCGCGTCCGGGCACTGGCATTGGCGAAAATCCCCTTCTTCGGTTACTGTATGCCCATACAGCTATCTGGAGTGCGTCCCTTGGTCAATGTCGAACAACTGAAAAACAGCGTGAACAGGATGTCCGTGGACGTTGTGCGCGAGGCGGTCCAGGAGTTGCGCCTGGACGGGCTGGTAACCGAAGGCAAGACGCCCTTCAACAAACTGCATTTCAACACCTGCTTCGCCGAGATCGAAGCACTGTTCCAGCGTGCCGGCTACCACAAGCAACTGGATGTGGTGGGTTACCAGGGTCTGTTGTATGCATTGTACGATCCGGGTCGCTGGGAGGCGGTGGAGGTGCTGCGCTGGCTGAAAGAGTTCACTGAAGCGGCAGCAAAGACGACGTCGATCCCGGCGTGAAGCAATCATTGCTGGGCTGACATGCGCGGCTGGCGGATAATGCCGCCCTGCCAAAGGATTAGAGTTTTCAATGTCCCGGTCATCATTTTGCGCCGCTCACCATCAGGCCAGTACCTTGTATCTTCCGCCCGGCTCCTGGCAGACGGTGCTGGAGTGCCTGTGCGAGCATTTCAGCACCATCAGTCGCGAGCAGTGGCTGGACCGCATCACCCGGGGGCGGGTATTGGACGGCGAGGGCAGGGCCATTGCTGCCGACCTGCCGTACCGGGAAGGCCTGCGCATCCACTACTTTCGTGAGGTGCCTGACGAGAAGCCGATCCCGGTCGTGGAATCGATTCTGTATGCCGACGAACATCTGGTGGTAGCAGACAAGCCGCATTTTCTGCCTGTCACTCCAGCGGGCGAGTATGTCGAGCAGACCCTGTTGCGACGTCTGATCCGACGTCTGGACAATCCCCATCTGGTGCCCTTGCACCGTATCGACCGGCATACGGCGGGGCTGGTGCTGTTTTCAGCCAACCCGCAGACCCGTTCGGCTTATCAGTCGCTGTTTCCAACGCGCAAAATCGAGAAACGCTACCAGGCCATAGCCCCTGCGTTACCTCAGATGACCTTCCCTCGGGTGCATAAGAGCCGAATGATCAATGGCGAGCCGTTCTTCCGGATGCAGGAAGGGCCGGGCGAGCCCAATACCGAAACGGCCATCGAAGTCCTGGAAAAGAACGGCGAGTTGTGGCGCTACGGTCTGTCTCCGGTCACGGGCAAGAAGCACCAGTTGCGAGTGCATATGAATGCCCTCGGGGCGACTATCTGTAACGATCCGTTCTACCCGGACGTGCTGCGGGACGTGGAGGACGATTACGCCAACCCGCTCAAGCTGCTGGCCCAGGGGTTGAGTTTTATCGATCCTGTCACCGGCCAGGAACGTGTTTTTCAAAGCGATATCAGCTTGCAGTGGTAATCGGGCTGACTTTCGAACAGGCATCAAAAAGCCCGCAAGTATCGCGGGCTTTTCTGTAGCTGGCTGTGGCGTTGAAGGTTACAGGTCTTTAACGGTACGAACCTGATCCTTGTTCACGCGAGTCTCTTTACCGTCCAGTTGCTCGAATTCGTAGAAGCCGGTGTCTTCGTCGTACTCGGGGGTGTCGACGGCCTGGATTTCGCGACCGTCATTCAAGGTAATCACTGTTGGCGATGCGCACCCGGCGAGAGTGGCGAGGCCCAGTGCGAGCATGAAAGTGGCGAGGGTCCGTTGAGTCATGGTGTTTCTCCGAAATAGGATTCTTCAAGTTACTGACCTTCAGACGTATACAGCGCGCGCAAGTTCCTGGCTAGTGTCAATCTGACACACCTTTGTGGCCGCTGAGCAGTTCAGGCGTGTTCAGATTTGCCAGGCGAATATCGTTGGCAGGGCATTGCAGTGCAGTCGCATGCAACGCCCGCATGATGCGGCCCGGGCTGCGTTCGCCTTCGCTCCAGGCCTGTTCGAAAGCCGGGGCCAGCGCCACAGGAATGACGCACAGCAACGGTTCCCAATGTTCACCATGACGTACCATCAGCGGCTTGTCGGGATGCTGGCTCGCCTCGCTGAGCATGCTGTCGAGCAGGCTGGAGTCGATCTGCGGTACATCACACGGCAGCACCAGCAGAGAAGGGTATCGTGCCACCTTGAGGCCCGCCCGGATGCCTGCCAACGGACCGGGGAAGCCCCCTTCATCGTCATGCACCAATTGATCGGCATACAGCGCATAGCGTTCCGGATTGCGGTTGCAGGAGATAATCAGGTCGTCGCTCAGTGCGCGCGTCTGTCGATGCAGATGGGCGATCAACGGTTCGCCCTGCCACTGCAACAGGCCCTTGTCCTGCCCGCCCATGCGTTGTCCGCGCCCCCCCGCCAGCAGCAGGATGGAGCATGATGGCGGGGAAGTATTCGAGGTCATGGTGTGTCTCCGCACGGGCGAAAAAATGAAGCGCTGTGATATAACACCGGGCTGTTTCCTCTACAACTGGACGAGCCTATGAAAGCCAAGGCTGATGTACCTTTCGTGCCGCTCAATATCGCGGTGCTGACAGTCAGTGATACCCGCACCCTTGAAACCGATACGTCGGGGCAGGTTTTTGTCGATCGGCTCACGGCGGCCGGTCACAACCTGGCGGCGCGGGTTCTGCTCAAAGATGATTTGTACAAGATCCGCGCGCAAGTCGCGAACTGGATCGCCGAGGACGTGGTGCAAGTGGTGCTGATTACTGGCGGCACCGGTTTCACGGGGCGCGACAGCACTCCGGAAGCCGTCGCGTGCCTGCTGGACAAACAGGTCGACGGCTTCGGTGAACTGTTTCGCCAAATATCGGTGGCGGACATCGGCACTTCCACCGTCCAGTCTCGGGCGCTGGCAGGTCTGGCCAATGGCACGCTGGTTTGTTGCCTGCCTGGCTCAACCAACGCGGTGCGTACTGGCTGGGACGGGATACTGGCCGAGCAACTGGATGCGCGGCATCGTCCGTGTAACTTCGTGGCCCATCTGAAACAGGCAGCGCCCTGTGAATCCCGTGGGTAAACCGGGCAAGGCCGGTGCCTTGATGGCCGTGGAGGTGGCGTTGGAGCGTTTGCTCGAGATGGCGGCGGCTACGTCGATTGTCCAGCGTGAACGTTTGCCTTTGGCCGCGGCGCAAGGCCGGGTGCTTGCAGAAGATCTGGTATCGACCCTTGATTTGCCGCCATGGCCCAACAGCGCCATGGACGGCTACGCGTTGCGGCTGGCTGACTGCACAGGTGAGCCGCTGGTGGTCAGTCAGCGAATTTTCGCCGGCCAGGCCCCGGAGCCGCTGGCTGCAGGAACCTGTGCACGGATCTTCACCGGAGCGCCTGTCCCTGCCGGCGCTGACTGCGTCGAGATGCAGGAAAACGCCGTGGTTGAAGATGACCTGCGCGTACGCTTTACCGAGCCCATGGTGAGCGGGCAAAACATCCGCCCGCAGGGGCAGGAGACAACTGTCGGAGAAACGGTTCTTTCCTGCGGTACTCGCCTGGGGCCGATTGAACTGGGGCTGGCGGCGTCTCTTGGCTGCGCGTCGCTGGAGGTGGTGCGCAAGGTGCGTGTTGCAGTGCTCTCCACCGGTGACGAACTGGTAGAGCCAGGTCAGGCGCTGGGCCCTGGTCAGATCTATAACAGCAATCGCGTACTGCTCTGTGGCTGGTTGCAGCAGCTGGGTTGTGAGGTGGTCGACGCAGGTATTCTGCCCGACGACTTGCCCGCCACCCGCCAGCGTCTGGGGCAGTTGTCGGATGTCGATCTGATCCTGTCCACTGGCGGCGTATCGGTGGGGGAGGCTGACTTCCTGGGGACCGCCTTGCGCGAAGAGGGGGAACTCGCGCTCTGGAAGCTTGCCATCAAGCCTGGGAAACCGCTGACGTTCGGGCATTTTCGTGGTGTGCCTGTGATCGGCCTGCCCGGAAACCCTGCCTCGACCTTGGTGACGTTCGCATTGTTAGCCCGGCCTTACTTGTTACGCCGCCAGGGTGTTCAGGCGGTAACGCCGCTCAAGTTCAAGGTACCAGCCGGCTTCGACTGGCCTAAGGCAGGCGGTCGACGAGAATACTTGCGAGGTCGCCTCGAGAACGGTCGGGCGATCATCTACCGCAATCAAAGCTCCGGTGTGCTGCGCAGCGCGGCCTGGGCTGAAGGACTGGTTGAGGTGCTTGAGGGGCGAACCCTGGTCGAAGGCGACGAAGTGGGTTTTATTCCCTTGAGCGAGGTCCTGGGCTAGCGCTGCGGCACTGGGGTATCCGGCCCGAGTCGAGTGCTCGGGCTTTTCATGCCCATCGATTTTATCGCGAGAGCAGCATGACCAGTTGATCGAATCGACTGTTCGCAATCCAGCCCAGCAGGCCAAAGACCACCGCTGCTGCGCCTGCCGAATAGGCGAGCCTGTGGCGGATGACTTTCACATCGGTTCGGATTTCATCCATGTCTTTACGGATGTATTTAAGGTGGGTTTCCAGTTCAACGACGCGCGGTTCCAAATCAATTCCTCCTGCGGGATTACTGCAACTTTTGCATTCGTTTTGAACGTTGGCCTGTTCGCTTCCAAATGATGCGAGCTGCCGGGGCGACAGCTTGTATTTATGGTTATGCATGGGGCGCTTCATCCCCTTGGCCATAACTGTTCGAACCACTGTTCCGGCCCCTGCGGGCCGTGATGTATCCATCCATGGGTTAAGACATCCTTGTGTAATGAGCATTTAAACGATCCAGCACAACAGAGCACCAAAGTGTCTCAATACCGTTGACGGGTCAATTGAGCTGATTCGCCAGTTCTTGTAAGAAAATTCTTCGAGTCGAGAAGTGGGCGGCGGGGGCTGTCCGCCGGTTTTCCCCATGGGCGCGCGGCGCAGTCTTTTATTTAATTTGAATCGGTCCGGGCTTTTTCGGCCGTGTGAGTGGTCCCATTCTCTGAACCTTCCCATGACGGAGATAACAATGAGCAAAGGCAAGGCGCTGTTGATTTTGCATGGCAAGCAAGCGCTCAACGATGAGGTTCGCGCCGCAGTGATGCTCAAGCGCAAGCAGGGCTGGGACCTTGCGGTCCGAGTGACGTGGGAGGCCGGCGATGCCCGACGCTGTGTCGATGAGGCGCTGGATGCCGGTTACACGACGCTGATCGCCGGCGGTGGGGACGGGACCTTGCGTGATATCGCCGAGGCGATCGTGCGTAAATCGAGTGAGGTCAGCCTGGTATTGCTGCCGCTGGGTACGGCCAATGACTTTGCCCGTGCCGCCGGTATCCCGCTGGAGCCGGAGCAGGCCCTGGATCTGCTGGATGTGACGCCCCAGGCTATCGATTTGGGCGAAGTGGGCGGTCAGATCTTCCTGAATATGGCCACGGGCGGTTTTGGCAGCCAAGTGACGGCGAACACCTCCGAGGACTTGAAAAAGGTCTTGGGTGGCGCCGCCTATTTGTTCACCGGTTTATCACGTTTCAGTGAACTGAGTGCGGCCTACGGTGAGCTGCAGGGCCCGGATTTCCACTGGCAGGGCGATTTGCTGGCGCTGGGCATCGGCAATGGCCGGCAGGCCGGAGGGGGGCATGTACTGTGCCCTGAGGCGCTGGTCGATGATGGATTGCTGGACATCAGTGTCCTGCCGGCGCCTCAGGAGGTGGTCAGTACCCTGAAGGATTTGCTGGCCGGTGGCCTGGGGATCGACAACATGTTCGTGCGCGCACGCCTGCCATGGGTGGAAATCAAGGTCGCTCAAGGCCTGGATATCAATCTTGATGGCGAACCGTTGCAGGTCGACAGTTTGCGTTTCACTGTGCAGGCCAAAGCGCTGCGTGTTCACCTGCCCGCCGATTCGCCTTTGCTGAGTACCTCGGTGGCGCTTAATCGTCCAGGCTGATGATCTGCTCGCGCACGGCGAACAGCACCAGTCCGGCCACATCATGGATCTGCAGGCGTTTCATGATTTGCGCCCGGTGGGTTTCTATGGTCTTGATGCTCAAGCTCAGGCCGTTGGCGATTTCCCGGGTGGACTTGCCACGCACGATCAGCCGCAGGATCTCCAACTGGCGGGCGGTCAGATTATGAGCCTGGCCAGGATCGGGTTGCGGTTTCTGGGTACGGGTCAGTGCCTGGTTGATCACGGTGTGGGCAATGGCAGGGCTCAGGTAGCGTTCGTTGTTGCGCAGCGCTTCCAGCGCGTGTTCCAGCTCGGTGGCGGTGGTGTCCTTGAGCAGATAGCCATGGGCTCCGGATTCCAGCGCCTGCATGATTAACGCCGGATCGGTGTGCATCGACAGAATCAGCACTTTGCTCTGGGGACGCACGCGCTTGAGCTGTTGCAGCGCGTCCAGGCCGCAGGTGTCTTTCATGGAGATATCCAGCAAGACGATATCTGGAACCAGCCGTTCAACCAGTTCCAGCAATTGCGTCCCGTCACTGGCTTCGCCGATCACGGCATATCCGGGCAGATCCATGACCAGGGCGCGCACACCGGCCCTGATCAGCGAGTGGTCATCTATCAGAAGCAAATTACAAATCAATGGAGAACCTTATTCTTGCTGGCCCGTTCCAGGGCGCGAGGTGTCCAGGGAAAGCTTGCCTCAATATGGGTACCTTTGCCGGCCTCGCTGATGACCTTCAAGGTGCCGCCCAGTTGTTCAACCCGCTCCGACATGCCGGCCATGCCGCGTTGTCCTTCGTGAGCGGGGTGGGAGGCCGGGACGAATCCCTTGCCATCGTCACTGATCAACAGGGTCAGGCCTTCGGGCAAGCGTTGCAGGCGCACCAGCAGGTTTTTCGCCTGGGCATGGCGCAAAATATTGGTCACGGCTTCCTGGGTGATTCGAAACGCGGCGACCGTCATTTCCTCAGGGATGCCGGTCATGCGTTGTTGGCAGTCCAGGCTCCATTTCAGCGGCGTATTAGCCAGCGTCTTGAGCAGGTGCGCGCGCAGGCTGGCTTCAAGTCCCAGGCTGGTCAGTTGTCTTGGGTTGAGAATGGCTGATACGTCGCGAACCTTATTGAGCGTTTCGTCCAGCGTCTCGCAGAGGATCGTGCACTGGCCGTGCAGTTCTTCCGGAATACGGCGCTTGAGCCATTCGCTTTGCAGTTTGGCTGCGGTCAGCAACTGGCCGATATCGTCGTGCAATTCACGGCTGAGCCTGTGACGCTCGTTTTCCTGGACCTCAAGCAACCGATCGGCCAATTCCTGGGGCTGGAACTTGATGGATTTGTGTGACAGGCGATGCTGGATCCAGACACAGGTCATGGCTGCGCTATTGAGCGCCAGCAAACTCAACGGGACGGTCGAGGCGAACAGATAGGCCAGCAGGCTGCCAAGGGTCGAGCAGATGCACAACAACAGCGTGAAACGGCGGGCATTTTCTCGGGAGGGTGGCCAGGTGATGATTGACTTGAGGCTGGCGTACATGACGGATGGAGCCAATGAATGTTCGCTGCGGGCAGGCTGGTCAGCGTATCTGACAGGCCGGGACGGATAAACGTTTCAGGTCGAAGATGGCCTCAGTTGGCGGCTTAATGCCACTATCTTGAAGCCTCTGACGCGGGAGATAGTACCACTTCATATTTCGTTGGTCGCGTTCAGCATGGTGGCGTGAAAGTGCCAAGTGTCAGCCGCATCGGGTCGAACCGCACTCATCGGCCTCAGGCCTGCTTTTGTGAGTAGGGCACCAAACCCAGGGGGCGCGAAGCAGGCAATGTCTGGCCAGGACTCTGGCCTACCTGGAAGGCAAAGGCTTCGATCAACGAGGTCTGTTCGCTGCTGTCCAGGCTGAGCTGGCCGGTGGTGTGATCGACCAGTTCCAGTTGCCAGGCCATCAGGGTGAAGCAATCCTTCAGCGCGCCCAGCGCCTGCTCATGCAATTCAACGTGACTCTGCGCATTGCTGAGCAAGCCATGGATATGCAGCGAAAATTCTGAAATGGCTTCCAGCGCCAGGGCGTCGGCCTTGTTTGCCAGCTTCAGCAAGGTGCTGAGCATGCAATCAATGGCGTCCCTGTCGTCGTTGATCAGCTGCAGATGGGTCAGGCATTCCTCTGACTTGGCCAAAAGCGTTTCGGCCTCGATCAGAAATTCGGGAAGGCGCTGATTCCAGTTTTTACGATCGTTCGGCATGCTTATCTCCACAACATCATGTCAGACGCAAGAAAATCGCGTGTGGCGAACGGCTGGACTTCTCGGCCGGCAACTGACGAAGACCCGCAGGCACTCTTTCGCCCGTAGACAAAGGCATGCGCGCAAACGATTGCACTGGCGGGATCGGCCAAATGGCTGGAAGTCCGGTGTCCTGCGGTCGCGCACAAAGGCCTGACTCCGTTCAGCAATGAGAATGGCGTCACATTAATGGCTATTGGATAGCGGGAATATCAGGTTGGACCTGATTGTCCCTAGGGGAAACCCCTAGGCGGGGGAACTTTGTGCGCAAACTGAGGTCGCGCAGCGGCAGAGCTGGGGGATGAAATCCGTGAAGCAAGTAAAGCATGATGCTAATGTGACATCAATGCCCTGCGCGAGATTTTATACAGGGGTCAAGATCCCGTCTGCACGGCCGATATCTCCTTCATGGATTCATCCGAACAAGCCTAGGAGTCATAGATGGCCGGCATTCTCGACACAGTAGATCAACGAACCCAACTGGTGGGTGAGAATCGCCTGGAAATTCTCATGTTTCGCCTGGCAGGGCGGCAGTTGTTCGCCATTAACGTGTTCAAGGTCCAGGAAGTACTGCAGTTGCCGAAGCTGACGTTGATGCCGCAGCGCCATCCGTTTGTGTGCGGTGTAGTCAATCTGAGGGGCCAGACATTGCCGGTGATCGACCTGTCCCAGGCCATCGGTATGCGTCCGCTGGTGCCGGGAGCTAACAGCACCATTATCGTCACTGAATACAACCGTTCGGTTCAGGCGTTCCTGGTGGGCGGCGTGGACCGCATCGTCAATATGAACTGGGAAGCCATCTTGCCGCCCCCGACCAGCGCTGGGCGTGAGCACTACCTGACGGCGATCAGCAAGGTTGACGATCAGTTGGTGGAAATCATCGACGTGGAAAAGGTCCTGGCCGAAATCGTGCCTTATAACGCCAAGGTTTCCCGGGACAAGCTCGAAGATCCGGTACTGGAGCGCGCCCGTGGACGCGAAGTGCTGCTGGTGGACGACTCCAATGTCGCGCTCTCTCAACTGCGCGATACGCTGGGTCAGTTGGGTGTGAAGATGCACGTTGCCAGCGACGGTTTGAAAGCCCTGAACATGCTCAAGGCCTGGGCCGATACTGGCGAAGTGATGACCGACAAATTACTGATGATTTTCACCGACGCGGAAATGCCGGAAATGGACGGCTATCGCCTGACTACCGAGATCCGCAACGACCCACGTTTGCGCGGGCTCTACGTGGTGCTGCACACCTCGCTGTCCGGTAGCTTCAACGATTCGATGGTCAAGAAGGTCGGCTGCGACAACTTCCTCTCCAAATTCCAGCCGGACAAGCTGGTTGATGTGGTGCGCCAGCGACTGATGCTCGACTGAGGCTGATCATGGTTTGCTTCAATGGCCGGCTCGTATAAGGTGGCGTTTTTTCGTCACCGGGGAAGTCGACCATGTTGCGGCTGAGCGCGCTGTATCGTTATCCGTTGAAGTCCGGCAAGGGCCAGCTCCTGCAAGGCATAGGCCTGGACAAGCTGGGCCTGGACGGTGACCGGCGCTGGATGCTGGTGGACGAGGGCACCGGGCGCTTCCTGACCCAGCGGGCGGTGACCCAGATGAGCCAGCTCTCGGCATTGTGGAATGAGGCCGGCGGTCTGACGCTCAGTGCGCCAGGTTTTGCCACCCTGGATGTGCCCCTGCCACCTGTTGACGAAGAGCAACGGCGCGGAGTGATCATCTGGCGCGACACCTTGCGCGTACCGGATGCCGGTGACGAGGCGGCGGCCTGGGTCAGCGAGTTCATCGGCAAGCCCACCCGGCTGGTTCACGTTCCGGTGGAACTGGCGCGCACCACCGCCGCCGGTTACGGCAAGGATGACGACAAGGTGGCGTTCGCGGACGGTTTCCCCTTGCTGCTGATCGGCCAGGCCTCTTTGCAGGACGTGTCCGATCGGGTCGGCCGCCCTTTGGAGATGCTGCGCTTTCGTCCCAACCTGGTTATCGAGGGCAGTGAGGCATTTGCCGAGGATGGCTGGAAGCGCATTCGTATCGGCGATGTGGAGTTCCGGCTGGTCAAGCCCTGCTCACGCTGCATCATGACCACGGTCGACCCGCAAACCGGCGAACGCGACCCTGACCGCGAACCCTTCGCCACGCTGCAGCAGTATCGTTCGACACCGGACGGTGCGATGTTCGGCCAGAACCTGGTCAATGACAGCAATGGTTGGCTTGAAGTGGGTATGCCGGTTGAAGTGCTCGAATAAACACCGCTTTTGAAAAAACAATGCCCGTGTCCACTGGACACGGGCATTTTTCATTATCCGATGCCACGCCGGGGCTTTTGTGGCGAGGGGATTTAGCGAAACGTCGCACCGCCCCTCGCCACAGGCTTAGCCGCGGTATTCACACAGGTAGGCGGTGTCGACGGCGACCTTGAGCTGGAACTTGCTATTGGCCGGTACATTGAACTGGCTGCCGGCCTCGAAGGTTTCCCAGTCGGTGCTGTCGGGCAGTTTCACGGTCAGGGCGCCGGAGACGACGTGCATGATTTCCCGCTGGGCCGTGCCGAATTCGTATTCGCCCGCAGCCATGACGCCGATGGTCGCAGGGCCTTCGGCTGTGCCGAAAGCGATCGACTTGACGGTGCCGTCGAAGTACTCGTTGACTTTAAACATGGGCGATTCCTCGAAAAAAGGGGCTGGAAAAGGCCGGCCAGTATGCACAAGGCTTCAACGTTCGTCATCTGCCGCGCCGCAGTCGTGGCTCGCGTTCAGCCTGGGAGTACCAGGGGTAGTAACCGCGCCGTATTGCGCGCATCTTCCAGGGCCCGGTGTTGTTGACCGCAGAATTGCAGGCCGGCCAGTTGCAGCGCCCCGTTGAGCCCCAGTGGTCGCTCCAGCCGGCGGGCTTTGGCGAAGCGCTGCTTGAGGTTCATGTGCGGCACTTGGCCGAGAAAGCTGTGCAACCGCTGATGCTGCCATTCCTGAAGCAATTGCTTGCGGTCGTAATCGCCCCAACTGACCCAGCTCTCCAGGTTCGCGTGGTACTGCGCCAGCCAGCGTTCGAACGCCGGCCAGACCTCGGTCAAAGGCGCGGCGCTGTCGATATTGGCCTGGGTGATATGGGTCAGCTCGCGACAGAAAGGTGTGAGCAAGGGACGCCTCAACGGCTTTACGAACCGCTGGAAGTGGTCCAGCTCGCGGCCATCCCGATTCACCAGCGTGGCGCCGATTTCGATAATTTCCATTTCGGTTACCGGCCAGCCACCTTCATCGGTGGTGGCCTCCAGATCAATCACCAGCCAGTGAGGCATCGCAAGGTTCCCGGTATCGGCGTGCTGATGGGTTTGAGCGTAGTCAAACCCTGCGCATCCGCCTAGTGCGCTGTTTCAACCTGCAATAATAACTGGCGGTTTTTCACCTGATCGCCTGGCTTGACGTGTAAGGTCCTGACCACTCCATCAATACCTGCCTTGAGTGGGTGCTCCATTTTCATCGCTTCGAGCACCATCAGTAGCTGTCCCTGGCGTACTGCCGTCCCTTCGCTGACCAGTACTTCGACGATAGCGCCGTCCATTGGTGCCTTGAGGGAGCCATCGCTGACGCTGGCCCTGGCGGCGACGGGGGCCTGGGTCCGATCCTGCAAATGCAGGCCGCCTGGGCGAGTGAACAGCCACAGGTCGTTACCATCGAGGTGCCAGGCATGGCGTTGGCGAATACCGTCGATCATCAGCGTTACGCCGCACTGATCAGCTTCGAGCAATTTCAACTCGATCACACGCTCGGCTATCCGGATATGCAGCGTGCCGCCGGTTCCGGCGGTCAGGGTCAGGGTCCAGTCGCGCTCGCCCAGGCCAATGCGATAGCGCCGCACCGCGCCGCTATTGTTGCTCCATCCTCCCAGGCCGGGCGCATGACGTGCATGCATGGCCTGATAGAACAAGGCTGCGGCGATGGCGAGCTGCTCAGCCGAGGGGGCGGGGGCCTGCAAGGCAGGATGATCGGCGAGGTGTTGCTGGATGAAACCGGTGCCGAAATCTCCATCAATGAATTGTGGATGAGCCAGCAACCCCGCCAGCAAGCGCTGATTGGCCTGTATACCCAGGAGCACGCAGTCCTCCACGGCTCGCAGCAATTTGCGTCGGGCCTCTTCACGGGTAGCGCCGTGGGCGATGACTTTGCCCAGCATCGGGTCGTAGAACGGGCTGATGGTCTGGCCTTCAAGCAAACCATGGTCGATTCGTACACCGTCGCGGATAGGGGGTTCCCAACTGAGTAAATGGCCGGTTTGCGGCAGAAAGTTCGCAGCCGGGTCTTCGGCATACAACCGCACCTCCATGGCGTGACCACTGAACTGGACCTGGTCCTGGCGCAGGGGCAGTGGCAGGCCGGCGGCCACATCCAGTTGCCAGGCCACCAGGTCCAGTCCGGTGATCAGCTCGGTGACCGGATGTTCGACCTGCAAGCGCGTGTTCATCTCCAGAAAGTAAAAACCGCCGTCCGGGGCGAGCAAAAACTCCACGGTCCCGGCACCCACATAATTGACCGCGCGGCCAGCCTTGAGCGCGGCGTCACCCATGGCCTGGCGCAGATCGGCGGTCATGACCGGGCAGGGCGCTTCTTCAATGATTTTCTGGTGGCGTCGCTGGATCGAGCAATCCCTTTCGCCCAAATGGAGCAGATTGCCGTGATGGTCAGCGAAAATCTGGATTTCCACATGCCGTGGATTGATCAGGGCCTGTTCGAGGATCAACTCATCGTTGCCAAAACCATGCAACGCCTCGGAGCGCGCGGTGCGTAACTGTTCCAGCAGGTCTTCAGCCCGCCAAACCAGGCGCATGCCTCGGCCACCACCGCCGGCGCTGGCCTTGATCATCAACGGATAGCCGATGCGTTCGGCTTCACGGCACAAGGTGTCGTTGTCCTGATCGGTGCCTTCGTAACCGGCGATGCACGGTACGCCGGCGGCGATCATGGCGACTTTCGAACGGCGTTTGCTGCCCATCAGGTCGATGGCGTCGGGGCTGGGGCCAATGAACACGATACCGGCCTCTGCGCAGGCCTTGGCGAACCCGGCGTTTTCCGAGAGAAAACCGTAGCCGGGGTGGATGGCGTCGGCGCCAGTACGCCGGGCCGCATCGAGAATGGCCGGCTGATTGAGGTAGGACTGCGGCACCGGTGCTGCGCCGATGAGTACCGCTTCATCGGCCATGCGCACATGCAGCGCGTCGGCGTCGGCCTCGCTGAACACCGCCACGGTGCGATAGCCCAGGGCCTGGGCGGTACGCTGGATCCGGCAGGCGATTTCACCGCGGTTGGCGATGAGGATCTTGCTGAAGGCGGGCATGGTGGTCATTCCTGGGTTTTTCGGTGGCAGTCAGGGCCTCATCGCGAGCAGGCTCGCTCCCACAATGGAGAGTGAACACAGTCATTTTTTCTTGCCCGGCAAAATGCCCATGAGTTTGCAGATGATGCCCAGCATGATCTCGTCCGCACCGGCGCCGATGGACACCAGTCGCACGTCGCGATACGCCCGCGCCACCGGGTTGTCCCACATGAAACCCATGCCGCCCCAGTATTGCAGGCAACTGTCGGTGACTTCCCGGGCCAGGCGCCCGGCCTTGAGCTTGGCCATGGACGCCAGCCGCGTCACATCCTGGCCGTTGATGTACTGCTCGGTGGCCTGGTAGACCAGCGCCCGCAGGCATTCGATCTCGCTGGCCAGTTCCGCCAGGCGAAAGTGGATCACCTGGTTGTCGATCAGGGCGGTGCCGAAGGTCTTGCGCTCCTTGCAGTACTCGATGGTGCTGTCGATGCAGTGCTCCAGCCCCTTGAGCATGTTCGCCGCGCCGAACAGGCGTTCCTCCTGGAACTGCAACATCTGCATCATGAACCCGGCACCTTCCTGGCCAACGCGATTGCGTTGCGGCACCCGTACGTCGTCAAAGAACACCTGGGCGGTTTCCGAACTGCGCATGCCGAGCTTGTCCAGGTGCCCGCCGAGGCTGATACCCGGGCTGTTCATCGGCACCATGATCAGTGATTTGTTGATGTGGGGCTTGTCGTCCGAAGTGTTGGCCAGCAGGCACATGAAATCGGCGCTCGGTGAATTGGTGATCCACATCTTGCTGCCGTTGATGACGTAGTCATCGCCATCCTTGCGGGCCGTGGTCTTGAGCCCGGCGACATCAGAGCCGGCCCCGACTTCCGAGACGCCGATGCAACCGACCTGCTCACCGCTGATGGCCGGGCGCAAGAATGCTTCACGCAGCTCATCGGAGCCGAAACGCGCCAGGGCCGGGGTGCACATGTCGGTCTGCACGCCGATGGACATCGGCACGCCGCCACAATGAATGGTGCCGAACTCCTCGGCAGCGACGATCGAATAGCTGTAGTCCAGGCCCATGCCGCCGAACTGCTCCGGCTTGGATATACCCAGCAACCCCAGTTCACCGGCCTTGCGGAAAACCTCGTGGATGGGAAACCGTCCGGCCTTCTCCCATTCGTCGACATAGGGGTTTATCTGCTGGTCGACAAACTGGCGAACGGTGCGCCGCAGAGCTGCGTGTTCCTGGGTGAAGATCATTTTATTGTTCTCCTGTGAGCAGCGATCAAAAGTCCTTCACACGTTCAGAAACGGGCCACACCGAAACTGTTGGGTTGCAGCGGGCGAAGCTCAGCCGCGTGGCAGATGTCCAGCAGGTAGCCTAGCAACGTGCGGGTGTCGCGCGGGTCGATGAGCCCGTCATCCCACAGGTTGGCGCTGCCGTATAGCGCAGTGGACTGGCTGTCGAGTGTCTGCGCGGTGGTGTGTTCGAGCAGGTCCAGCATCTTCGGGTCGGGGGTGAGGCCATTCTTGATCTGCGTCGCCTGCGTGACGATGCGCAAAACCTTGCCGGCCTGGGCTCCACCCATCACCGCCGTGTGGCTGTTGGGCCAGGCGAAGATGAAGCGTGGGTCCAGCCCTCGGCCGCACATGGCGTAGTTGCCGGCGCCGTAGGAACCGCCCACCACGACTGTCAGCTTCGGCACCCGGGCGTTGGCCACGGCCTGGATCATCTTCGCCCCATGCTTGATCACCCCTTGTTGTTCCGACTCGGTGCCGACCATGAAGCCGGTGGTGTTGTGCAGGAACAGCAGCGGTGTGCGGCTCTGGTCGCACAGCTGGATGAACTGCGCGGCCTTGCTCGCGCCCTTGGGCGTGATCGGGCCGTTGTTGCCGATCAGGCCACAGGCATGGCCACGAATGCGCAGGTGGCCACAAATCGTCTGTTGATCGAACTCGCTTTTGAATTCGAGGAAGTCCGAACCATCGGCGATGCGGGCGACGATTTCCCGCACGTCATAGGGCTTTTTCGGGTCGTCGGGGATCAACCCCAGCAACTCATCGGCCGGGTAGAGCGGCTCTTTCCAGGTGCGTTCAGGCGGTGTCGGCCGTTGCTCGTTCCAGGGCAACAGGCTGACGATCTCCCGGGCCAGGCGTATGCCATCGGCGTCATTCTCGGCCAGGTATTCAGCGGTGCCGGCCACCTGCGCATGCATTTGCGCACCGCCCAGTTCTTCTTCCGTGGCGACTTCGCCAGTGGCGGCCTTGAGCAGCGGGGGGCCGGCCAGAAACAGCCGTGCTTTGTCGCGCACCACTACTACGTAATCCGAGAGCCCCGGCTGGTAGGCCCCGCCCGCCGTGGCCGAACCATGCACCACAGTAATCTGCGGCAAGCCCATGGCGGACATCCGCGCCTGATTGGCGAAGCTGCGTGCTCCTTCGACAAAAATCTGCGCGGCATAATTGAGGTTGGCGCCGCCGCTTTCGGCCAGGGTGATGATCGGCAGTTTGTTCTCCATGGCGATCTGTTGCAGACGCAGGGTCTTGTTCAAGCCGCTGGGGGAGATGGTCCCGCCCTTGATCGCGCTGTTGTTCGCCACCACCAAGACCTGAGCGCCGGAGACGTAGCCGATCCCCGCGATCAAGCCGCCCCCGGCCTGGCTGCCGTCCTTGTCGTCATGGAGTTTGTAGCCGGCCAGGCTCGCCAGTTCCAGGAACGGCGCGCCGGGGTCCAGCAGCAGGTTCAAACGCTCGCGCGGCAGCAGTTGGCCGCGTTGCTCGAACTTGGCCTGGGCCAGGGCGGCGTTCTCCAGCACCGCCTGTTCGATCTGACGCAGGTGTGCGACGCCAGACAGCATGGCCGCGTGGTTGCGGGCGAAGTCGGCGCTGTGTGGGTCAAGGTGCGATTCGATGACTGGCATGGGTGTTCCTTGTGCTCGAACCGAACGCCATGGCGATCGTCCTTTAATTGACCTGATCGGCGATGCTCTGGGGCACCGGTATCTGGATCTCCAGCAATTGCTGAGCGAACGCCTTGCCCTGCGGGTCGATGCGCAGGCTGGCGACACCGCCGCCGCCAAGGGCATTTTCCAGCACGAAGTTCAGGCTGTGGGTGCCCGGCAGATACCAGCGTTCGACGCGCCCCAGCAGTGGGTCGAGCGCGTGGCTCATCCAGTCAACCAACACTTGGGGCGTCAGCGCCTCGGCGATCCACGGCAAGTATTCGGGGGCGCGGGCGAGCACACCGATGTTGCTGTGGTTGCCCTTGTCGCCGGAGCGCGCCACCGCCAGTTTGACCAACGGCACGCTGGCATCAGCCCGGCCCTGGGGTTTGGGCAGGTCGGGAGCGACCGGCAAGTCGCGGGTTTTCAGCGCTTTGACGGCGGGCAGCAGGCAAGGATGACTCTGCCCGTCGAGTTCGATGTGGAGCCGGCAGGCGGATTTGTCGATCAGGAACGAGAACAGGCGAATCAACGGATACACCGTCGGGCGACCGCCCATCAGGCCGGTCAGCCCCGGCACCATGCCGGTGGCGGCCTGGGCGATTTCCCTGGAAAACAGCACCAGCGGCTGTTTGTCGGGGTGGCGCACCGCCAGTTTGATCACCACTTCACGGCTGTCCTGGCGCCTGCCGTGCTGGCCGTAAGTGGCTTCGCTGCCCAGAAGCTCGATGTTCACCTCGCTGTAGGGCGCCCAGCCGCGCGAACTGAACAGCTGCGAAGTCCTGGCGATGATCGCCTGGCTGACCCGTTCGGCCTTGGCCACCGCATCGATGCCGGCGATCAGGCACAGGGCGGTGCAGCGAAAACCGTCGGCCCAGGTGGCGCAGACCTTGTATTGATCGGTGGGCGGCAAGCCCTTGGCGCCTTGGACGCGCACCGCGTGTTTGCCTTGCTGGATCAACCTGACCTGACTGAAGTCGCAGATCACGTCCGGCAAGAGATAGCCTTGGGGATCGCCGATTTCATAGAGCAGTTGTTCCCCGACCGTCAGCGGCGTGACCAGCCCGCCGCTGCCTTCGGCCTTGGTGACGATGAATTGGCCGTCGGCGCTGACTTCAACGATGGGAAAACCGATGTGCTCGTAATCCGGTACTTCCCGCCAGTCGGTGAAATTACCGCCCGTGCATTGGGCCCCGCACTCAATGAGGTGCCCGGCCAATGCGGCCTGGGCCAGTTTGTCGTAGTCGTGCCAGGCCCAGCCAAACTCATGCACCAGGGCCGCGCTGACCACGGCGCTGTCCACCACTCGGCCGGTGATCACGATGTCGGCTCCCAGACGCAAGGCCTCGACAATGCCGGGGGCACCCAGGTAAGCGTTGGTGGACACGCACACCGCCGGCAGGGGCGCGCCGCTGAACATCTCGATAATGCCCTGGCTGGCGAGCTGTTCGAATTGTGGTTGCAGGTCGTCCCCCTGCAGCACCGCGATCTTCAAGGGCACGCCGGCCTTGTCGCAGGCCGCTTGCAGAGCGGCGGCGCAGGCCTGGGGGTTGACCCCGCCGGCATTGCTGATGACGCGGATCTTGCGTTCATGCAAACGAGCAAGCAGCGGTGTGAGCACTTCGATGAAGTCCGTGGCATAGCCGCCCCGAGGGTCTTTCATGCGCGCCCCGGCCATGATCGACATCGTGACCTCGGCCAGGTAATCGAACACCAGGTAGTCCAGTTCGGCGCCTTCGACCAGTTGCGCCGCAGCGGTACAGGTGTCGCCCCAGAAGGCGCTGGCACAACCGATACGTATCGTTTTTGGCATGGTGCTCCCTCCGGCCGACGTCGCTCGAGACTACCAAGCAAGCGCTTGGTTTGTAAACGACCGCCGGTTCTTCGATCCAAGCGCTTGCTTGGGTGCCCCGGCCAGCTTAAATTGCCCGCGCCACCTCGCCGGTTCCGCAAGCGTGGCCCGACGTTGATCGATCGACTGTAGGAGAGAATGGGTGGATGAGCAAAAAGCCCTGAACGTGATGCGTGAGCTGGTCGATAACGGGCAACTGACCGATCCTGACAGCGCTCGCGGCAAACTGCTCCAGACCGCCGCCCACCTGTTTCGCAACAAAGGGTTCGAGCGCACCACGGTGCGCGACCTGGCGAGCGCGGTGGGCATCCAGTCGGGCAGCATCTTTCATCACTTCAAAAGCAAGGACGAGATCCTGCGGGCGGTGATGGAAGAGACCATTCGCTACAACACGGCGTTGATGCGCGCGGCGCTGGCCGAGGCCGATAGTGTGCGCGAGCGGGTCCTGGCGCTGATTCGCTGCGAGTTGCAATCGATCATGGGCGGCAGCGGCGAGGCGATGGCGGTCCTGGTCTACGAATGGCGTTCGTTGTCTGAGCAAGGTCAAAGACAGGTGCTGGCTTTGCGTGATATTTATGAGGCCCTGTGGCTTGAGGTTCTTGGGCAGGCCAAGGACGCGGGGTATATTCGGGGCGACGTGTTCATCACCCGTCGTTTCCTGACCGGCGCCCTGTCCTGGACCACCACCTGGTTTCGCGCCGAGGGCAGCATGAGTCTTGATGAGTTGGCCGAGCAGGCCTTGATTCTGGTGCTTGAAGAAAAATAAAAAGAGGCAGCAATGCCGCTGAGTGGTCGCCCTGCGTGCCCTGCGTGATGCATTGAGATGCCTGGTTGGATTCACTGATGATTAATTTTCTGGGGAGTGAGCTGTCTTGACGTTTTCAACGATGGGGATAGCCTCGCGCGTCTTGCTGGCTGCGTTTATTGCAGTGTTCGCGTTGCCGGCCACGGCTGCGCAACTGGTCCGGATTGGCGCAGCGCATTTTCCGCCCTACACGATACGCCCCGAAACTGGCGCGGATACCGGTTTGCTGCCGCAGTTGGTAGAAGCCTTGAACAAGGCCCAAAGCGACTATCAATTCGTGCTGGTTCCGACGTCGATTCCGCGCCGTTTCAATGATTTCAAGCAGGGCCGGGTCGACATGGCCATTTTCGAGAACCCGGACTGGGGCTGGAAGGATGTGCCTCATACTGCGGTAGACATGGGCCTGGAAGATGCGGAAATCTTCGTTGCCCAGCGTCAACCGGATCGTCAGCAAGACTATTTCTCTGATCTGAGGGGCAAGCGCCTGGCGCTCTTCAGCGGCTACCACTACGCCTTTGCCGAATTCAACGCCGACCCCAAGTTCCTGACCGGCCAATACAACGCCACGCTGACGTATTCCCATGACAGCAACCTGCTGATGGTCTTGCGCGGGCGTGCGGACATTGCGCTGGTCACCCGTTCGTACCTCATCGACTACGTGCTGCGCAATCCTGACGTCGACCCTCAATTGCTGATATCCGAACGTATCGATCAGATTTACCACCATTACGCGCTGATCCGCCCCCAGGCGCCGATCTCTGGCGAAGCGTTCGAGCGACTGCTGCAAAAGCTGCGGGACGACGGGCAGATGCTGGCGATTTTCAAGCCCTACCAGATACAGCTGGTGCCAGCGCACGATCATTGAACGGGGCACTAAATTTCCCTGCCTGGCTCACGTCACACGTTAACTACCGACGACTACGTGAGCCCCGCCCATGTCCAATCTCAAGCACCCGACGACGCTGCCTTTACCCGGCGGTCGCCGTCTCGGCGCCGATGAAACCGAACGCCACCTGAGCCTGATGCTTGAGGGCGCGCCGCTGATCCGGCTGCGCCTGGAGCGTGGTACCGAGCTGCATGTGCATTTGCAGGAAATCAACGATCGGCCCGTAGGCCCGGCGCTTTGGGCGGCCTGCTATTGGCTGTTCGCCCGCGATCCTGAATGCCGGCGCCTGACTTGGCATCTGCCCGAGCGCCCCGGTGAAGCCTTGCTCAGCGGACTGCTGACGCCCGGCGAGTGTGCCGACGAATACATCTGTGAGCGCACGATGTTCTGGCAACTGCCGCAACCCTGGCTGGGGGAGTCGTTCAACGGCAGCTATCCGCAACAGATGATTATCACCGATGGCAAGCGTCATCCGCGCCGGCCCATGAAGCCGCGAGGCGAGGTGTATCGGCGCTTCGATGCGCGCCTGGGAGCCTGGGTGTCCTTGCGCACCCTGGAAATCGAACAGGACCTGACGCGCTTCAACCGCTGGCAGAACAGTCCTCGGGTGGCGAGTTTCTGGCAGGAGGAGGGCAGCCTGGAACAACATCGCGAGTATCTGAGCACACTGCAGCGCGATCCCCGGGTGCTGACCTTGATCGGTTGTTTCGACGACCAGCCTTTCGCCTACTTCGAAGCCTATTGGGCCAAGGAGGATCGGATCGCGCCGTTCTATGACGTGCACAATTATGATCGCGGCATTCACATGTTGGTGGGCGAGGAGCAACACCGCGGCCCGCACAAGGTGGCGAGCTGGCTGTCGGCGCTGGTGCATTACCTGTTTCTCGACGACCCGCGCACCGAGCGGGTGGTGGCCGAACCTCGAGCCGACAACGCCCGGATGATCGGTCATCTGCACAACCAGTGTTTCCACTGTGAAAAGGAATTCGATTTCCCCCACAAGCGCGCGGCGCTGATGATTCTGGGGCGTGAGCGGTTTTTTGATCGGTGTGGGTTGAGGTGAGGTTGTAAGCCCCTAGAGCTCCATCGCGAGCAGGCTCGCTCCCACAGGGATTGCGCACAGCACAGACTTTGTGAGTGCGCAGATCCATTGTGGGAGCGAGCCTGCTCGCGATAAGGCCCGAAAAATCAGTGCAAAATCACCGCCGGGCAAAGGTATCCCCACGCACTCCCGACACCTTGCGGCAATGCACCAGGGCGTCGCGGATCATGAAGTTCACCAGGGTCGGCGAGACCCCCAGCTCCTTGGCGATATCCTTCTGTGGCACACCGTGCAGGCGGTACATCTCGAAGGCATAGCGGGTGCGGCTGGGCAGTTCGGTGAGCGCGTCGGCGATGTGCTCCAGCGTCGAGAAATTGATGTGTGACGTTTCTGGCGAAGCACCCTGGATCACCACATTCAACCCTTCCTCTTCCGGCCCCGAGTATTTCTGTTCCAGCGCCTGCTTGCGGTAATGGTCGATCGCCAGGTTGCGCACGATCTGAAACAGGTAACTGAGCTGAGCCTTGAAGGACGAGGTGATCTGGGGCGCCGATTGCAGCCGGAAAAACGCATCCTGCACCACGTCTTCTGCCCGGGACCGGCAACCGGTGATTCGTGCTGCGATCTTGACCAGGATCATCCGGTTATCCACGAATGCCTGAAGTAACGGTGAGTCGCACCTGCTTGTGGATACTTGTTCCGTCATGGAATTCACCTTGTTGCAAAAAGTTAGCAGGACGAGGGATCTGTCCGACTCGTCCTGCATATCGAGCGACAAATTAGGCTGAATGATAATGATTGTCAATTGAGAAGAAGAATTATTGATGCTGAGAAGTCCAGCGTGAGAACTGCGACCCGTTGCCGCGGTGTTCTGCTTTCCGGCGGGTCTGGATCAAGAGGCCGCTGACTAATTATTTGCCGGCGGTATCCGTTCTCAGGGATGAAGGTTTCGGGCGGCAGTCCCGATACCGAACCGCATTCCGCAGGCCACCAGATACCACTAGCAAGCCGAATTTCAGGCAGGAAACCTCATGACCGACGCGTTCGAACTCCCCAGCACCCTGGCTCATGCCCTTCAGCGCCGCGCCGCGTTGTCGCCGGACCGTGTGGCCTTGCGCTTCCTTGCCGACGTTCCGGAGCAAAGTGTTGTACTGAGTTATCGCGACCTGGACCTGCGTGCCCGGACCATCGCCGCCGCCTTGCAGGCCGAAGCGGCGTTTGGTGACCGTGCGGTTTTGCTGTTTCCCAGTGGCCCGGACTACGTCGCGGCGTTTTTTGGCTGTCTGTACGCGGGTGTGATCGCGGTGCCGGCCTATCCGCCGGAGTCCGCCCGTCGCCACCACCAGGAACGCCTGCTGTCGATCATTGCCGATGCCGAGCCGCGTCTATTGCTCACCCGCAGCGATCTACGCGAGCCGCTGCAAGCCATCGAGTCGGCTCCGCCGGTGCTGTGCGTCGATACCCTTGATCCGGCCCGCGCCGGGCAATGGCTGCAACCGAATCTGCAGGACCATGACATCGCTTTCCTGCAATACACCTCTGGCTCCACCGCATTGCCCAAGGGGGTGCAGGTCAGCCATGGCAACCTGGTGGCCAACGAATTATTGATCCGCCACGGCTTCGGCATCGATCTGAACCCTGACGACGTGATCGTCAGCTGGCTACCGCTGTACCACGACATGGGCCTGATCGGCGGCCTGTTGCAGCCGGTTTTCAGCGGTGTGCCCTGCGTATTGATGTCGCCCGCATACTTTCTGGCCCGGCCATTGCGCTGGTTGGAGGCGATCAGCGAATACGGCGGCACCATCAGCGGCGGCCCGGACTTCGCCTATCGGCTATGCAGCGAGCGGGTCAGTGAGTCGGCGCTCAAGCGCCTCGACCTGAGCGGCTGGCGCGTGGCTTATTCAGGCTCCGAGCCGATTCGTCTCGACAGCCTGGAACGCTTTGCCGAGAAATTCGCGCCGTGCGGCTTCACGCCGGACAGTTTCATGGCGTCCTATGGCCTGGCTGAAGCGACCTTGTTCGTCGCGGGCACACCGCGCAGTCAAGGCATCCCGTCGTTGCAAATGGACGACACGGCACTGGCGCACCACCGTGCCGAGCCAGGGCAGGGCTGTACGGTGATGAGTTGCGGCGTGAGCCAGCCCGGGCATGCGGTGCTGATCGTCGAGCCCAACACCTTGCAGCCGCTGACCGACAACCGGGTCGGCGAAGTCTGGGCCTGCGGGCCGAGCATTGCGCATGGCTACTGGCGAAACCCTGAGGCCAGCGCCAAGACATTCGTCCAGCACGATGGCCGCACCTGGCTGCGCACCGGCGACTTGGGTTTCCTGCGTGAGGGTGAGCTGTTCATTACCGGCCGCCTGAAGGACCTGATGATCGTGCGCGGTCATAACCTCTACCCCCAGGACATCGAGCAAACCATCGAGCGGGAAGTGGAAGTCGTGCGCAAGGGCCGGGTGGCGGCGTTCGCGGTCGACGCTGGCGGCGAGGAAGGCATCGGCATCGCGGCGGAAATCAGCCGCAGCGTGCAGAAGATCCTGCCACCCGAAGCGTTGATCAAAGCCATTCGCCAGGCGGTGGCCGAAGCCTGTCAGCAAGCGCCGAGTGTGGTGGTGTTGCTCAATCCGGGCGCGTTGCCCAAGACCTCCAGCGGCAAGTTGCAACGCTCGGCCTGTCGGACCCGATGGGCCGACGGCAGTCTTGACAGTTATGCGCTGTTCCCCTCAGTCGCGGTTGAAGCAAGCCCTGACGCTCGCTCGTCATCGCCGTTGCAAACATTGATCGGCCAAGTCTGGTGCGAGCAGTTGCAGATTGAACACGTCCATGGCGACGATCATTTCTTCCTGTTGGGCGGTAACTCCATCGCCGCTACTCAAGTGGTCGCACGGCTGCAAGAGCGGCTGGGGCTGGCGCTGAATCTGCGCTTGTTGTTCGAAGCGCCGACCCTCGCAGCGTTCACGGCAGCGGTGGCGAATCAGCAACAGGCAGGGGGCGAGGCCCAAGGCGTGATCAGCCCGTTGCCGCGCCACGAAGCGTTGCCGCAATCCCTTGCCCAGAATCGGTTGTGGATCACCTGGCAACTGGATCCGGCGAGCAGCGCCTACACCATCCCCGGCGGCTTGCACCTGCACGGTGAGTTGGACGAAGACGCACTACGGGCCAGTTTCCAGCAACTGCTCGAACGCCACGAAGCCCTGCGCACACGATTTCTGGAGCGCGAGGGTGTCGCCCTGCAACAGGTCGATCCGGCCGGTGAGTTCAAGCTGCGCGTGATCGACCTCAGCGACCTGCCCGCCGACCAACGCGAAGCCCAGGCGCGGCAGATGCGTGACGATGAAGCGGCGCTGCTGTTCGATTTGCAGAAGGGCCCACTGTGGCGGGTCACCTTGTTGCGTCTCGATGAGGGTGACCACCAATTGTTGGTCACGCTACACCACATCATCGCCGACGGCTGGTCGATGAGCGTACTGATCGATGAGTTTGCCCGGTTGTATGCTGCTGCATGCCAGGGGCAGGTCGCCGCGTTGGCGCCGTTGCCATTGCAGTACGCCGACTACGGCAGTTGGCAGCGCCAGTGGTTGGCTCAAGGGGAGGCCGAGCGGCAACTGACATACTGGAAACAGCAACTGGGCGACGAACATCCGACCCTCGCCCTGAGCACGGACCATCCCCGCAGTGCGCAACGCCAGCGCAGCGCCGCCCGCCATAGTCTGCGCCTGGACAAAGGCCTCGGCGATGCCTTGCGCCAAGTGGCCCAGGCCCACGATGCAACCCCGTTCATGCTGTTGCTGGCGGCCTTCCAGGCGCTGTTACAGCGTTACACCGGCCAATCCGACATCCGCATCGGCGTGCCCAACGCCAACCGTCCACGCCTGGAGACCCAGGGGCTGATCGGCTTTTTCATCAATACCCAGGTGCTGCGCGGGCAGATCGATTCGCGCCAGCCGTTTGCCGCACTGTTGGCCCAGGCCCGGGAGGCCACGCTCGGTGCCCAGGCCCATCAGGACCTGCCGTTCGAACAACTGCTCGAAGCGTTCCCCCAGGCGCGCGAGCAAGGTCTGTTCCAGGTGATGTTCAACCATCAACAGCGAGACCTGAGCGCCTTGCGTCGTTTGCCGGGGCTGTTGGCCGAGGAGTTGCCGTGGCACAGCCGCGAAGCCAAGTTCGACCTGCAACTGCACAGCGAAGAGGATCGCAACGGCCGGCTGACGCTGTCGTTCGACTACGCCGACGAGCTGTTCGAGGCTCCGACCATCGCGCGGTTGGCGATGCATTACTGCAACCTGTTGCACGCGGTCTGTGCCGATCCGCAGCAGGCCATCGGCGATGTGCCGTTATTGAGCGCCGATGAATACACCCAACAGCAGCAGTGGGGCGCGGCCCCGTGCGCGCCGGCCGGCCAATGGCTACCGGAGCTGTTGAACGAGCAGGCCCGGCGCACGCCGCAACGCACTGCGCTGCTGTGGGACGATGGCTGCCTGGATTACGCCGAGCTGCACACCCAGGCCAATCGCCTGGCCCATTACCTGCGCGACAAAGGCGTCGGTCCGGACGTGTGCGTGGCGATTGCCGCCGAGCGTTCGCCGCAGTTGCTCATCGGTGTCCTGGCGATCCTCAAGGCCGGCGGCGCCTACGTGCCGCTGGATGCCGATTACCCGGCCGAGCGTTTGGCCTACATGCTCAAGGACAGCGGCGTCGATCTGCTGCTGACGCAAACTGCATTGCTTGAACGCTTGCCCCTCTGCGAGGGCGTCAGCGTCATCGCCATGGATGCCTTGCACCTGGAGCAATGGCCGAGCAACCCGCCGGGCTTGCACCTGGATGGCGATCACCTGGCCTACGTGATTTACACGTCCGGCTCCACCGGCCAACCCAAAGGCGTCGGCAACACCCATGCCGCCCTGGCCGAGCGACTGCAATGGATGCAGGACACTTACGGGCTGGACGAAACCGATGTGTTGATGCAAAAGGCGCCGATCAGTTTCGACGTGTCGGTGTGGGAGTGTTTCTGGCCGCTGATCACCGGTTGCCAACTGGTGCTGGCCGGCCCTGGCGAACACCGTGACCCGCACCGCATCGCGCAGTTGGTCCAACAATTTGGCGTGACCACGCTGCACTTCGTGCCGCCGCTGCTCAGCCTGTTTATCGACGAGCCCCTGAGCGCCCGCTGCACCAGCCTGCGCCGGGTCTTCTGTGGCGGTGAGGCCTTGCCGGCCGAACTGCGCAACCGCGTGCTGGCGCAGCTGCCGTCGGCGCAATTGCACAACCGTTATGGCCCGACCGAAACCGCCATCAACGTCACCCACTGGCATTGCAGCGTCGCCGACGGCGAGCGTTCGCCCATCGGCCGGCCGCTGGGCAATGTGGTGTGCCGCGTGCTCGACAGTGAACTCAACCCCGTGCCCGCCGGTGTGCCGGGTGAATTGTGTATCGGCGGCCTGGGGCTGGCTCGGGGTTACCTCGGGCGTCCGGGTTTGAGCGCCGAGCGCTTTATCGCCGACCCGCTGGGTGTGGCGGGCACGCGGTTGTATCGCAGCGGTGACCGGGTGCGCTGGAGCGCCGATGGCGTGATCGAATACCTTGGCCGTCTCGACCAACAGGTCAAGCTGCGTGGCTTCAGGGTCGAACCACAGGAAATCGAAGCGCGGCTGCTGGCCCAGGACGGCGTGGCCCAAGTGGCGGTGCTGGTACGCGAGACCTCGGCCGGCCCGCAACTGATCGGCTATTACACCGCTTGCGATGTCGGGCAAGATCAGGACCTCCAAAACGCCCGACTCAACGCCGCCCTGGCCGCCGAACTGCCGGACTACATGGTGCCCGCGCAATTGCTGCGCCTGGACGCCATGCCCCTGAGCCCCAGCGGCAAACTCGACCGGCGTGCCTTGCCCGAACCGCACTGGCAAGTACGTGAACACGTCGAGCCGGTCAGTGCCCTCGAGCAGCAGGTCGCTGGCATTTGGCGCGACGTGCTGGGGCTCGACCGCATCGGTCTGCGGGACGACTTTTTTGCCCTGGGCGGTCATTCGCTGCTGGCGACCCAGATCATTTCCCGCACCCGCCAGGCCTGCGATATCGAGCTGCCGTTGCGCACCTTGTTCGAGGCCAGCGAGTTGGGTGCGTTCGCCGAACAGGTGCGCTTGATAAAGGCCAGCGGCCAGACCAACCGGCAACCGCCGATCGAGAAGGTCGATCGCAGCCAACCGGTGCCGTTGTCTTATTCCCAGCAGCGCATGTGGTTCCTCTGGCAAATGGAGCCCGACAGCCCGGCCTACAACGTCGGCGGCATGGCGCGGTTGCGCGGGGTGCTGGATGTCGGGCGTTTCGAGGCGGCGTTGCAGGCGTTGGTCCTGCGCCATGAAACCCTGCGCACCACTTTCCCCAGCGTCGATGGCGTGCCCCGGCAACAGGTGCACGCCAACACCGGCCTGCGCATGGACTGGCAAGATTTCTCGACGTTGGCCGTCGATATTCGCCAACAGCGGGTGCAGCAACTGGCCGACAGCGAAGCCCACAAACCCTTCGACCTGGAAACCGGGCCATTGCTGCGGGTCTGTCTGGTCAAGACCGCCGAGCAGGAACATTATCTGGTGCTGACCCTGCACCACATCGTCACCGAAGGCTGGGCAATGGATATTTTTGCCCGGGAACTGAGTGCGCTGTACGAAGCCTTTATCGACGACCGTGAATCGCCACTGGAACCCTTGCCGGTGCAGTATCTGGACTACAGCGTCTGGCAGCGCCAGTGGCTGGAGTCTGGCGAGCGTCAACGGCAACTGGACTACTGGACCGCACAACTGGGTCGCGAACACCCGTTGCTCGAATTGCCGGGCGACCGTCCGCGTCCGCTGGTGCAAAGCCATCGCGGTGAATTGTTCCGATTCGACCTCAGTGATGATCTCGCCTCCCGAGTCCGCGCCTTCAACGCGCAACAGGGCTTGACCCTGTTCATGACCATGACCGCCGCCCTGGCCGTGCTGCTTTATCGCTACAGCGGCCAGACCGACCTGCGCATCGGCGCGCCGGTGGCCAACCGCATCCGTCCGGAAAGCGAAGGGCTGATCGGTGCGTTCCTCAATACCCAGGTACTGCGCTGCCAGCTCGATGGGCAAATGTCGGTGGCTGAGTTGTTCGAGCAGGTGCGTCAGACGGTGATCGAAGGCCAGTCCCATCAGGATTTGCCGTTCGATCATCTGGTCGAAGCCCTGCAACCACCGCGCAGTGCCGCGTACAACCCGCTGTTCCAGGTGATGTGCAACGTGCAGCGCTGGGAGTTCCAGCAGAGCCGCACGCTGGCCGGGATGAGCGTCGAATACCTGGCCAACGACGCCCGGGCCACCAAGTTCGACCTGAATCTGGAAGTCACCGACCTGGACCATCGCCTGGGTTGTTGCCTGACCTACAGCACCGACCTGTTCGACGAACCGCGCATCGCCCGCATGGCCGGACACTGGCGCAATCTGCTGGAGGCACTGCTGGCCGATCCGACCCAGCGGCTAAGCGAATTGCCGTTGCTCGATGCCCGCGAGCAGCAACAGATGCTCGACAGCCTCGGCGTCGAACCCGGCGAACACCGCCTGGATCAATGCATCCATCAACTGTTCAGCGAACAGGCCCTGGCGCGCCCCGACGCACCGGCCCTGACCTTTGCTGGGCAGACCCTGAGTTACGCCGAACTCGAACGCCGTGCCAACCGCCTGGCCTGGATGCTGCGCGAGCGCGGCGTCGGGCCGCAGGTGCGGGTGGGCCTGGCCCTGGAACGGTCGCTGGAGATGGTCGTTGGCCTGTTGGCGATCCTCAAGGCCGGCGGCGCCTACGTGCCGCTGGACCCGGAATACCCGCTGGACCGTTTGCATTACATGATCCAAGACAGTGGCCTCGGTCTGCTGCTAAGCGACCGGGCGATGTTCCAGGCCTTGGGCCCATTGCCGGCCGGTGTAAGGGGCTGGTGTCTGGAGGACGATAGCCCGGCCCTGGCCGGCTACCCGGACCAGGCACCGCCGCTGATCAACCTGCCGCAGCATCAGGCCTACCTGATCTACACCTCAGGTTCCACTGGCAAGCCCAAGGGCGTGGTGGTGTCCCACGGTGAAATCGCCATGCACTGCCAGGCGGTGATCCAGCGTTTTGGCATGCGCCCGGACGATTGCGAGCTGCATTTCTATTCCATCAACTTCGACGCCGCCACCGAGCGCCTGCTGGTGCCGCTGCTCAGCGGTGCCCAGGTGGTGCTGCGCGCACAAGGGCAGTGGGACGCCGAACAGATCTGCGGGCTGATTCGCGAACAGCGCATCAACATCCTCGGCTTCACCCCCAGCTACGGCAGCCAGTTGGCGCAATGGCTGGCGACCCAGGGACAAACCCTGCCGGTGCGCATGTGCATCACCGGTGGCGAAGCCCTGACCGGCGAGCATTTGCAACGCATCCGGGCGGCGTTCAAGCCGAGCCTGTTCTTCAACGCCTATGGCCCGACCGAAACCGTGGTCATGCCACTGGCGAGCCTGGCCCCTGAGCAACTGGAAGAGGGCGCGGCGAGTGTGCCGATTGGCAGCGTGATCGGCGCGCGGGTGGCCTATATCCTCGATGCCGACCTGGCTCTGGTGCCCCAAGGTGCCACCGGGGAGTTGTACGTCGGCGGCGCGGGATTGGCCCAGGGCTATCACCAGCGTCCGGGCATGACCGCCGAACGCTTCGTCGCCGATCCGTTTGCCGCCGATGGTGGACGGCTGTACCGCACCGGTGACCTGGTGCGCCAGCGCGTCGATGGTCAGGTGGAATATTTGGGACGGATCGACCATCAGGTGAAGATTCGCGGTTTCCGCATCGAACTGGGGGAAATCGAAAGCCGCCTGCTGGAACATGACGCTGTGCGCGAGGCGGTGGTACTGGCGCTCGATCTGCCAGGCGGCAAGCAACTGGCCGGCTATCTGGTAACCGACGTCGTTGAACAGGACACCGAGCAACATGCGGCCCTGCGCGAAGCGCTGAAAAATCACCTCAAGGCTCAACTGCCGGACTACATGGTGCCCAACCACCTGATCCTGCTGGCGAGCATGCCGCTGACCGCCAATGGCAAGCTCGACCGGCGTGCCTTGCCAATGCCGGATCCTGAGTTCAATCGCCAACATTACCTGGCACCGAGCAGTGCCCTGGAGCAGGCCCTGGCGGCGATCTGGTGCGACGTACTGAACGTGAAGCAGGTCGGCCTGAACGACAACTTCTTCGAACTGGGTGGCGACTCGATCCTGTCCATCCAGGTTGTCAGCCGTGCCCGGCAACAGGGCATTCACTTCACGCCCCGCGACCTGTTCCAGCACCAGACCGTGCAGGCCCTGGCCTGTGTCGCCAGCCACAGTCAGTCAGTGAGCGCTGAGCAGGGGCTGCTCGCCGGTGAGTCGGCGCTTACGCCGATCCAGCATTGGTTCTTCGATAGCAGGATTGCCAACCGTCACCACTGGAACCAGGCGTTGTTGCTGGAGCCGGCCATCACCCTGCAACCCTCCGTGCTGGAACAGGCACTGCGCAGCGTTTTCCAACAGCACGATGCGTTGCGCCTGGGCTTTGCCGAAATGGCCGGGCATTGGCGCGCCGAGCACCGACCATTGTCCGAAGCGGCGCTGTTGTGGCAGGTGGACGTGGAGAGTGAGCAGGCCTGTGAAACGGTGTTTGCCCAGACGCAGCGCAGCCTGAATCTGTCGAGCGGACCTTTGCTGCGCGCGGTGTTGGCGCAGTTGCCCGATGGCCGCCAACGTCTGCTGATCGTGATCCATCACCTGGTCGTTGATGGTGTGTCGTGGCGGGTGTTGATGGATGACCTGCAAACGCTCTACCGCCAGATCAGCGCCGGGCAAACCGCAGACCTGCCGGCCAAGACCAGCCCGTTCCGGGATTGGGCCGCGCGCTTGCAGGCCTACGCCGGCAGCGAGTCGCTGCGCGAGGAACTGGGTTGGTGGCAAGCGCGGTTGAGCGGCCCGGATGTGGCGCTGCCCTGCGCCCATCCTGACGGCGGGCTTGAGGAGCGTCACGCCGAAACCGTCAGCGTGCGTCTGGACGCCGAGCGCACCGGGCAGCTGTTGCAACAGGCACCGCGGGCCTACCGCACCCAGGTCAACGACCTGCTGCTCACCGCCCTGGCCCGGGTGCTGTGTCGCTGGAGCGGCCACGAATCGGCGCTGATCCAGCTCGAAGGGCACGGCCGTGAGGCGCTGTTCGATGACATCGACCTGACCCGTACGGTGGGTTGGTTCACCAGCGTTTATCCGCTGCGCCTGAGCCCGGCGGGTGACGACTTCGGCACCTCGATCAAGGCCATCAAGGAACAACTGCGCGCGGTGCCTCACAGGGGCCTCGGTTACGGCGTGCTGCGCTACCTGGCTGACGCCGCGACGCGCCAGGCGATGGCCGGCCTGCCGCACGCGGCGATCACCTTCAACTACCTGGGGCAGCTCGATCAGACCCTGGGCCACGACGCGCTGTTCCAGCCGCTGGACGCTGCGTTGGGGGCGATCCACGACCCCGATGCGCCGCTGCCCAACGAGCTGAGTGTCGACAGTCAGGTCAGCGGCGGCGAGCTGGTGCTGCGCTGGACGTTCAGCACTGAGCGGCACGATCGCCAGGCCATCGCTGCGCTGGCCGATGCCTACCTCAATGAGCTGCAGGGCCTGATCGAACATTGCCTGACGGACGCGGCGGGCGGCCTGACGCCCTCGGACTTCCCCCTGGCGAAACTGACCCAGGCCCAACTCGACAGCCTGCCGGTGCCAGCCGCGCAGATCGAAGACGTCTACCCGCTGACGCCGATGCAGGAGGGCATGCTGCTGCACACCTTGCTGGAGCCGGGCACGGGCCTGTACTACATGCAGGACCGCTACCGCATCAACAGCGAACTGGATCGGCAACGTTTCGCTCAAGCCTGGCAAGCCGTGATCGCTCGTCACGAAGCCTTGCGCGCGTCGTTCTGCTGGAATGTCGGCGAAGAAATGCTGCAAATCATCCACAAGCCTGGCAGCACGCCAGTGGATTATCTGGACTGGTGTGAAGTGCCCGAGGATCAGCAGGACGCCAAACTCCAGGCGTTGCTCAAGCACGAGCGCGAGGCCGGTTTCGATCTGTTGAACCAGGCCCCGTTCCATTTGCGCCTGATCCGGGTTGGCGCGGCGCGTTACTGGTTCATGATTTGCAACCACCACATCCTGATCGATGCCTGGTGCCGTTCGTTGCTGATGGAGGATTTCTTCGAGATCTACACCGCCCTTGGCGAACACCGCGAACCGCGACTGGCCGAGCCGCCGCGTTATCGCGATTACATCGGCTGGTTACAACACCAGAGTCTGGCCGAGGCGCGGCAATGGTGGACGCGCAACCTGCAAGGTTTCGAACGGACCACGCCGATCCCCACCGACCGGCCGTTGCTGCGTGAACACGCCGGTGACAGCGGCGGCATGATTGTCGGTGACTGCTACACCCGCCTCGATGTCCACGACGGTGCCCGGTTGCGCGAACTGGCCCAGGCTCACCAACTGACGGTCAACACCTTCGCCCAGGCCGCGTGGGCGCTGGTGCTGCGGCGGGTGAGCGGCGATCGGGACGTGCTGTTCGGCGTCACCGTGGCCGGACGCCCGGTGGAACTGCCGCAAATGCAACGCACCGTCGGCCTGTTCATCAACAGCATCGCCTTGCGCGTGCGGATGCCCGACGATCATCAGCGTTGCAGTGTGCGCCAATGGCTCAGTGAGTTGCTCGACAGCAACATGCAACTGCGCGAGTACGAATACCTGCCATTGGTGAGCATCCAGGAAGTCAGCGAACTGCCCAAGGGCCAACCGTTGTTTGACAGTCTGTTCGTGTTTGAGAACGCGCCGGTGGAAGTTTCGGTGTTGGATCGCGCCCAAAGCCTCAACGCCACCTCTGACTCGGGCCGCACCCACACCAACTTCCCGCTCACGGCGGTCTGCTACCCGGGGGATGACTTGGGGTTGCATCTGTCCTACGACCAGCGTTACTTCGATGAATCCACTGTCCAGGGCTTGCTGGGTGAGTTCAAGCGCTTGCTGCTGGCACTGATGGAAGGTTTTCACGGTGACATGGCCGAGCTGCCGCTGATTGGCGCCCAGGAGCAGGACTTCCTGATCGAAGGCTGCAACCAGAGCGAGCGTGCCTATGCGTTGGAGCAAAGTTACGTCGAGCTGTTCGAGGCCCGGGTCGCGGCCCATCCGCAACGGGTGGCCGCCACCTGCCTGGACAGGACGTACAGCTACGCCGAGTTGAATGCACGGAGCAACCGCCTCGGCCATGCCTTGATCGCGTCGGGCGTGGGCCTCGATCAACCGGTGGCGTTGCTGGCCGAGCGCGACCTGGACCTGCTCGGCATGATCATCGGCAGCTTCAAGGCCGGTGCCGGTTACCTGCCGCTGGACCCAGGCCTGCCGAGTCAGCGTCTGAGCCGCATCATTGAGCTGAGCCGCACGCCGCTGCTGGTCTGCACCCAGGCCTGTCATGCCCAGGCGCTGGCGCTGCTGGACGAGTTCGCCTGTTCCGGGCGACCGAAGTTGCTGGTGTGGGAAAGTATCCAGGCCAGCGATGTTTCGCAGCAAAACCCTGGCATCTACAGCGGCCCGGACAACCTGGCGTACGTGATCTACACCTCGGGCTCCACCGGGTTGCCCAAAGGCGTCATGGTGGAACAACGCGGCATGCTCAACAACCAGCTCAGCAAGGTGCCGTACCTAGCCTTGAGCGAGACTGACGTGATCGCCCAGACCGCCTCCCAGAGTTTCGACATTTCCGTCTGGCAGTTCCTCGCCGCGCCGTTGTTCGGCGCCGGGGTGGACATCGTGCCCAACGTTATCGCCCACGACCCGCAAGGGCTGCTCGAGCATGTGCAACGCCAGGCCATCACGGTGCTGGAAAGCGTGCCGTCACTGATCCAGGGCATGCTCGCCCAGGACCGCATCGGCCTGGACGGCCTGCGCTGGATGCTGCCCACTGGTGAAGCGATGCCGCCGGAGCTGGCCCATCAATGGTTGTTGCGTTACCCGGACATTGGCCTGGTAAACGCCTATGGCCCGGCGGAATGCTCCGATGACGTGGCGTTCTTCCGGGTCGACATGGCCTCGACCCGTGGCAGCTACCTGCCGATTGGTACGCCCACCGACAACAACCGTTTGTACTTGCTTGATGGTGCGCTGGACCTGGTGCCGCTGGGTGCGGTGGGCGAGTTGTGCGTGGCAGGCACCGGGGTAGGGCGCGGTTACGTCAGTGATCCATTGCGCACTGCCCCAGTGTTTGTGCCCAACCCGTTTGGGGCGCCAGGGGAGCGCTTGTACCGCACTGGTGACCTGGCGCGGCGGCGTCGCGATGGCGTGCTGGAGTACGTCGGACGCATCGATCATCAGGTAAAGATTCGTGGTTACCGCATCGAACTGGGGGAAATCGAAGCGCGCTTGCATGAACAGCCCGAGGTGCGCGATGGCGCGGTGGGGGTGCAGGAAGGCGCCAACGGCAAGCATCTGGTGGGCTATCTGGTCGCCGCCGATTCGGCATTGAAGCCGACCGAACGCCTGGAACGCATCAAGCAGCATCTGCGCGCCGAACTGCCGGAGTACATGGTACCGCTGCACTGGCTGTGGCTTGAGCGCTTGCCCCTCAACGCCAACGGCAAACTCGACCGCAACGCCTTGCCGGCCCTGGAAATCGGCCAGTTGCACAGCCAGGATTACCAGGCGCCAGGCAATGAGCTGGAGCAGACCCTGGCGGACATCTGGGCCCAGGTGCTCAAGGTCGAGCGGGTGGGGGTGCGAGACAATTTCTTCGAACTGGGCGGCCACTCGTTGCTGGCGACGCAAATCGCCTCGCGGGTACAAAAGGCCCTGCAACGCAATGTGCCGCTGCGGGCGATGTTCGAGTGCAGCACGGTGCAGGAATTGGCCGAATACATCGATGGGTTGGCGGCGAGCGAAATCACCGAGGAGAAGGTGGATCGGTTGAATGATTTGATGGCGCAATTGGAAGGATTGTAGTTCTGCGGCGTCTATAAGAGGCCTCATCGCGAGCAGGCTCGCTCCCACAATGGATTTGTGATCGACGCAAATCCCCGGTGGGAGCGAGCCTGCTCGCGATGGCGTCATTACTAACACCGCAAAGCCCAAGGTTGACGCCTCGCCCCGTACGGCTCAGTCTCCCAAGGCTTTTTCTCCATTCAACACAAGGAGGTCTCAATGCCTTTTGCAACCCTTGATGGGCAATCACTTCACTACCTGGACCAAGGCCAGGGCCCGGTGGTGCTGCTGGGCAGCAGCTACCTGTGGGATCACACCATGTGGGCGCCGCAGATCGAGGCACTGTCCCGGCATTACCGGGTGATCGCCCTGGACCTTTGGGGCCACGGCCAGTCCGGGCGTTTGCCTGAGGGCATGACGTCCCTGGACGATCTGGCTCGCCAGGCACTGGCGTTGATGGATCATCTGGAGGTCGATTGCTTCAGTCTGGTGGGGCTTTCGGTGGGCGGGATGTGGGGCGCACGGCTGGCGCTGATGGCGCCCAAGCGGCTTGAGGCGTTGGTGTTGATGGATACTTACGTGGGGGTCGAACCTGAACCGACTCGCCAGTATTACTTTTCGCTGTTCGACAAGATCGAAGCCAGCGGCAGCATCCCCGAGCCGTTGCTGGACATTGTCGTGCCGATCTTTTTCCGGCCGGGCATTGATCCGCAGTCAGCGCTCTACCAGCAGTTTCGCGCCACACTGGCCGCACTGCCGACCGACCGCCTGCGCGACAGTATCGTGCCGTTGGGACGGATCATTTTTGGTCGGGACGATATCCTGCCGCGCCTGCCTGAGCTCGACGCCACGCGCACCCTGGTGATGTGCGGCGACCAGGACAAACCGCGACCACCGTCCGAGGCGCTGGAAATGGCTGAGCTGATCGGCTGCCCGCATGTGCTGATTCCAGAGGCAGGGCATATCTCCAACCTGGAAAACCCTGAATTCGTCACCCGAGCCTTGCTGGAGTTTCTGCGCAGATGACCTGACGCCATCGCGAGCAGGCTCGCTCCCACATTTTGATCTGTGCCTGACGCTGATTTTGTCGTCGCCACACATCCCCTGTGGGAGCGAGCCTGCTCGCGATGAGGCCCTCTAGGTCGATCTCACTTCGGCCCGAGAATCTTCACCAGCTTGTCCGGCGACGGTGCGCCTTGCTGCTGTTGCAGTTCGCCCTTGTCATCCAGGTAGAAAATCGCCGGGGTGGCGGACAGTTCCAGTTCTTCCATCAACTGCAGATTGGTGTCCAGTTTTGCCTGGATGGCCGGCGGTATGTTCTTGAGGGGTTTGAGCGCGCTGCCCTTGCCGGCCTTCTCGTGGGTTTCCAAGGCCTGCTCAGGGTCCTTGGCCGCCAGCAATGCGGCGGATTTTCCTGGGCTGTCTTCACGGATGATGCCCACCATGATGTGGCGTAACTGCACCTTGCCGGCTTTGACCCATGGCCGTGCCTGTTCCCAGAACATGTTGCAGTACGGGCAGTTCGGGTCACTGAACAGATAGACGGTGCGCGGCGCGTCCTTGCTGCCGTCGGCGATCCAGTTGCTCGCTTCCATCTTCCCCCAGATGGCCTTGGCCATTGGGGCATAGACCAGCTTTTGCAGCGGCTCGGCGCTCAGGTCCTTGCCGTCGGCGTCGTACAGGTTGCCCAGCAAGACATGCTGGCCATCGGGTGTCAGGTACAGCGCCATCCCACGGTTCTGGTATTGCGCCGCGTAACCGCGCAATCCGTCCGGCGCCTCGAACGTGCCGACGATTTTCGCGCCCTTGGCTTCGATTTTCTTGATGGCCGCGGGCAGTTCTTCGGCGTGCAGCAGCGGTGCCTGCGACAGCGTGGCGGCGACGGCCAGGGTCAGCAAGTGGCGGAGGCGGGGCATGAGGGTTTCCTTGTGGCGGAGTGGGGAGCCGAGGTTGAATCCGGCGTTTCGAAGTTCTCCAGGGCGCGGGCCAGGCTCGCTTCTGACAATTCGCCCAAGTGACTGTCCAGCAGGCGGCCGTCGGCGCTGTAGAACAAGGTGGTTGGCAGTGCCATGGAACCGACGGCTTGACCGAGGCGACCGCTGCCATCAAACAGCACGTTGTCCAGGCTCAAGCCCTGGGTGGCCAGATAAGTGCTGACGCTTTGCATGCTTTCGGCCTGGTTGACGAACAGGAACGTCAGGTCCGGGCGCTGCTGCTGGGCCTCTTCCAGCACGGGCATTTCGCGCCGGCAGGGTGGGCACCACGTGGCCCAGAGGTTGATCACCAGGGGCCCGCCCTGATAATCGGTGAGTTTCACCGTCTCGCCGTTGGCGTTACGCAGATTGATTTCCGGCAGTCGGGTGCCTTGTTCATAGATCGTCAACGACATCGTCGCCACCAGCCAGAACAACAGGCCGCTGCCCACGCCGAAACCCAACGGCCGGCGCAAGGCCGGTCGGTGCCGGCTCCACAGCAACGCGCCAATCACCAGCGCGACAATCCCCGGCCAGGCCAGGAAACCGCCGTCGCGCAGGTCGACGATCTGCCACAGGTCATCCTGGTAGTGGTTCCAGTAGGCGGCGACGAAGCCGATCCGTGCGGCCAGAAGCCCCAGCAAAAACAGCACGAACAGCACCGATTCCGGGTTTTCGCCACCGCGCTTGGCTACTCGCCAGCCCACCAGGGTCGCCAGTGCCAACGCGCTGATCAGCAATAGATGGTTAAGCGCAATGGCAAAGGTGCCGAGGGTAAACGTCAGCATCAGCGCGCGTTCCGAGTCATGTTCCAGTGCTCCAGGAATTCCTTGGCATTGACTTCCCCGGTGATCCGCTGGCTGCGCCGCTCTTGACCGTCGGCGCCAATCCACAGCAGGCTCGGTGGCCCCGGCACTTGATAGCGGCCCAGCAGTTCGCGACTGGCGGCATTGTCGGCGGTGACGTCCAGACGCACCAGACGTACGTCTTTCAAGGCGTCCAGCACATCGGCGCGGCCGAACACCTGTTTTTCCATGATCTTGCAGGACACGCACCAGTCGGCGTAGTAGTCCAGCAGGACCCATTGGCCCTGGGCCTTGGCCGCATCCAGTTCCCGTTGCAGGGCGGCAGGCTCGCTGACCGTGATAAAGGCATCATGGGCGCTGACGGCCGAGCTTTCCGAGGTGCCTGCATAGACCTTCAGGGGCTGGAAGAAATCATCGCCGCCACCCGCCGCGCCGATCACCAGCAGGCTGCCCCACAGACCGAACAGCAGCGACGCGCTGCCGCATACATAGGCTGTGCGACCGAAACCTTCGGTCTGCCGCCAGGCGCTATAGGCGGCAATCAACAAGAGCGTGCCCCACAGGCCGATCCACAGCGAGCCGTCGATGACCGGGCGGATCATGAGGATCGCGGTGCCCAGGAACAGGAAACCGAACACGCCCTTGAGCACATTCATCCAGGCGCCGGGTTTGGGCAGGAAACGATTGCCCACGGTCACCAATAGCAACAGCGGCAGGCCAATGCCCACGCCCATGGCGAACAGGATCAGCCCGCCGTGCAACGCATTGCCGCTTTGGGCGATGTACAGCAGCGCACCGGCCAGCGGGGCAGTCATGCACGGGCCCACCAACAGGCCGGACAAGGCTCCGAGAATACCGGCGCCCACCAGGCTGCCGCCGCGGCGCTGGCGTCCGGCACTTTCCAGGCGGTCGCGCAGGGCGGCCGGTAACTGCAATTCGAAGAAACCGAACATCGGTAGCGCCAGCACCACGAAGATCGCCGCGAAAGTGCCCAGCAGCCACGGTTGTTGCAGCAGTGCCTGAAGGTTGGCCCCCAGCAGCGCGGCGATTACGCCCATGGCGGCATACACCAGGGCCATGCTGATCACGTAGCTGATGGCCAATGCCAATCCACGCCGAGGGCTGGCACCGCTGCCCACCACCACCCCGGCCAGGATCGGCAGCATGGGCAGCGAACACGGCGTAAACGCCAGCAACAGGCCCAGGCCAAAGAACACCAGCAGGCTCCAGCCCAAGGCCCGTTGCTGCAGGCCGCTGGCCAGGGCCTGGTCCGGCGCCTCGCCATTGGCAACCGCTGGTGCAGTGCCACCCAGGTCCACCACCTGGGTCTGGGGTGGATAGCACAAGCCCGCGTCGGCGCAGCCCTGGAAGCCGACCTTGATCTTGCCGGTGGCGCCGGCGGGAATCTTCAGTTCCAGCGCCTGACGATAAACCTGTTGATCGCCGAAAAACTCGTCGCTATGGGCTTCACCCTCCGGCAACTTCGGCTTTTGCGCCTCGGCAAGACCGTCGAATTTGAGTCGCTGCTGATACAGGTAGTAGCCGTCGGCAATCTGCCAGAACAACTGGGTTTCACCGGAGTCCAGGCGTTCGGAGGTGAACACGAAGGCCTTTTCCACCGGCAGGAAATCGGTTTTGGTCTCGAAGGGATTGGCGGCCTGGGCCAGGCCCGAGATCAGCAGCAGCCACAGCAAAAACAATCGACGCATGGATAAAGCCTTAGAACGGAGCAAGTGGAATGCACGATGGCGACTGGCGATTAACCGTCGATTAACCCGGCGACAATCGGCAGGTAGCAATGATCGCCCATGTTTGCCGTACTCGTCGCATAATGTCGGCTTAATCGGCCGGCGGCCTAATGTACCTTTTTCCACGGGGCTTACCATGCACGTACTGGTCTGCGAAGACGATGAGTTGATCGCCAGCGGGATCGTCGCCGGGCTGACGGCCCAGGGCCTGACCGTCGAACACGTCGCCACGGCGTCGGCGGCGCGGGCGATGGTTGGCGTGGCCCGGTTCGACGTCATGGTGCTGGACCTGGGGCTGCCCGACGAGGACGGCCTTAAATTGTTGCGCCAATTGCGCCAGCAAGGTCTGGAAATACCGGTGCTGATCCTCACCGCCCGGGACTCGGTGACCGACCGGGTCGACGGCTTGCAGGCCGGTGCCGATGATTATCTGCTCAAACCCTTTGATCTGCGTGAACTCGCGGCGCGCCTGCACACCTTGCTACGGCGCGTGGCGGGGCGCAGCGTCAATCTGATCGAGCACGGTCGCCTGACTTACGACCCCAGCAGCCGGGAAACCACCCTCGGCGGACAGCCGGTGGACCTTTCCCGGCGTGAGCAGTCATTGCTGCAGGCGCTGTTGCACAGTCGCGGTCGGGTCCTGTCCACCGAGCAACTCAAGGACAGTGTCTACGGGTTCAATGACGAACTGGAAAGCAACGCTCTCAACGTCCATATCCATCACCTGCGGCGCAAGCTCGGCAATGGCATTGTCGAGACGGTCCGCGGGCTGGGTTATCGGCTGGGGCCGGCCGACGGCGGGGAGTCCTCCAAGTGATGAGCCTGCGATTGCGCCTGAGTCTGACCCTCGGCGCGGCCTTCGCCCTGATCTGGGCCCTGGCGGCGGCGTGGATGCTCAGTGATCTGCGCAACCAGATGATGTTTTCCCTTGACCAGCGGCTGGTGGCTTCGGCGCGGATGGTCGCCGGGCTGCTGGAACAGATGCCATTGCCCAGCAAAGGGGAAGGCACGCACCTGAAAACCGAGCAGGTGAGCATTCCGGGGGGCATGGCTTGCCAGGTCAGCTCCTTGCGGGGGGAGATCCTGGCCCGCAGCCATGGCACTCCAGACCAAACCCTGGAAGCCGAGAAGCTGGGCTTTCACGACCAGATGATCGACGGCGCGCCCTGGCGCAGTTTCACCCTGGCCCGAGGGGATTTGCGCATCACCACCGCCGACCGCCAGATCGAACGCGAAGCCTTGAACATGTCGGTGCTGTTGGCGGCCTCGGTACCGGTCGGCGTGGCGCTGCTGGGCTGCCTGTGCCTGTTATGGCTGGGCATTGGCCAGGGCCTGGCGCCGCTCAATCGCATGCGCGATGCATTGATGCGACGCAATGCCGACTCCCTGGAGCCGTTGCAGATCCATCCGCTGCCCAGTGAACTGCGGCCGTTGCTGGAGACTCAGAACCAGCTGTTCCAGCGGATCGGCAAGACTATTGAGCGCGAGCGCCGGCTGACCGGTGATGCCGCCCATGAACTGCGCAGCCCATTGACGGCCATCAAGACTCACCTGCAAGTGGCGCGCATGACCGAAGGCGTCGCCCGCGATCAGTCCCTGGCCCGGGCCGAGGAGGGCGCCGACCGCTTGCACCGCACCCTCGAACAGTTGTTGCTGCTGGCCCGGGTCGAGGGCAGCCTGTCGTTCGACGATGGCGTGCAGTGCAACGCCGAGCAAGTGGCGCGACTGGCGATCCAGGATGCGACCGGCGGCGCTCCCCAGCGGATCAAGCTGCATTTGGCACCCGGGGTGTCCGACGCGCCGGTGCAAATGCCGGCGGTGCTTTCCATCGCCGCCTTGCGCAATCTGCTGGACAACGCCTTGCGGCATACGCCGGACGGGACCGAGGTGCAATTGAGCCTGGAAATGATTGGCCAGCGTGTACGCTTCCAGGTTCGCGATCATGGTCCCGGCATTGACGCCGACGATATCCAGTACCTGACCCAGCGCTTCTGGCGCAACGGCCAGAGCACCGGCTGCGGACTGGGGTTGGCGATTGTCCAGGCCATCGTCCAGCGTTGTGGTTGCGGTCTGCATTTCGACAGCCGTCCGGACGGATTGCGGGTTGAATTGACGATGCCTGTACAGGTGGGTTAACCCAGGTCTACCGGGGAGCTGCATACATCCGTTGTAACGACCTGCCATTGGCGCACCCACCTCATCCGAGGCTATGTTTTTCTCAGCTCGACTCAAGGACTGAGGAACACCGCGCCATGGAACCACTCATTGAAATCAGCACCGCCACCCCCAGCGATGCCGGCATCATCAGCCGGATCGCCGAACGCTCCATCCGCCTAGGATGTGCCGCCGAACACCGTAACGACCCGCGCATCGTGGCAGCCTGGATACGCCACAACACCCTCGCTCACCTACAACCCTTACTGCTCGACCCAAGGTTGCGCCTGACCCTGGCGCGTTTGCAGGGGCGGCTGGTGGGCACCGCCATGGCCTCGGTTTCAGGACGAATCGCGTTCTGCTATGTGCAACCGGAATGGTTTCGCCGCGGTGCCGGGCGAGCGCTGGTACGGGACATCGAGGCGTGGTTGCGCGGTCGCGGGGTCGTCCAGGCGACCCTCAACAGCACGCGCAGCAGCCATGGGTTCTATCGACATCTGGGGTTCAGGCAAAGCGCCGAGGCGTTCGCCATCGGCGGTGTCACCGCCATTGCCATGCACAAGCCACTGGTCGAGCCTGCGGGGGAAAGTTCGATTCCAGAGTAAATCCTTGCCGCGCCGGTGCGTTTCCACAACAGGAAACCTGCACGTGCGCCCCGACCGGATGCGCACCTGCCCGGTGTGCCATTTGGGTCACTACTACAGTGTATTGCGGGGTCGAGAGATGTCAGTCGCCAATAGTCTTATCGAAGCACAGCCGGCGCGGGTCAGTTGCGCGCCGACCGAGACGCTCTACCAATTCAACGAGTCGCCGCTGCTGGCCCGCCAGAGCCGGCAGGAGTCCAACGCCCGCAGCTATCCACGGCGCATTCCCTTGGCCCTCAAGCGCGCCAGGGGTTTGTATGTCGAGGACGTCGAGGGTCGCACTTTCATCGACTGCCTGGCCGGGGCCGGCACCCTGGCCCTGGGGCATAACCATCCGGTGGTGATCGAGGCGATCCAGCAGGTGCTGAGCGATGAGTTGCCTTTGCATACCCTGGACCTGACCACGCCGGTCAAGGATCGCTTCGTCCAGGACCTGTTCGGCCTGTTGCCGGCAGACCTTGCCGCCGAGGCGAAGATCCAATTCTGCGGCCCTACCGGTACTGATGCGGTGGAAGCGGCCCTCAAACTGGTGCGCACGGCCACCGGGCGCAGCACCGTGTTGTCGTTTCAGGGCGGTTATCACGGCATGAGCCAGGGGGCGCTGAGCCTGATGGGCAGCCTGGGACCGAAGAAACCCTTGGGCGCCTTGCTCGGCAACGGCGTGCAATTCATGCCTTACCCCTACGATTACCGTTGTCCGTTCGGTTTGGGCGGTGCCTCGGGGGTGAAGGCCAATCTGCATTATCTGGAAAACCTGCTGACCGACCCCGAGGCCGGCGTGCAATTGCCGGCGGCGGTGATCGTCGAGGTGGTGCAGGGCGAGGGCGGGGTCATACCGGCCGATCTGGATTGGTTGCGCGGGTTGCGGCGCATCACCGAGCAGGCGGGCGTGGCGTTGATTGTCGACGAGATCCAGAGTGGTTTTGGCCGCACCGGTAAAATGTTTGCGTTCGAACATGCCGGCATCATTCCTGACGTGGTGGTGCTGTCCAAGGCCATCGGCGGCAGCCTGCCGCTGGCGGTGGTGGTTTATCGCGACTGGCTCGACACCTGGCTGCCGGGAGCCCATGCCGGGACCTTCCGTGGCAATCAAATGGCCATGGCTGCCGGTTCCGCGGTGATGCGTTATCTGGTGGAACACAACCTGCCGGCCCACGCCAGCGCCATGGGCGATCGCTTGAGCGAACACCTGCACGTCCTGCAGCGGGATTTTGCGCAACTGGGCGATATCCGTGGACGCGGGCTGATGCTTGGCGTCGAACTGGTTGACCCGGCCGGAATGCCGGATGCCTTGGGCCACCCGCCGGTAGATGCGCGCTTGGCGCCACGGTTGCAACGTGAATGCCTCAAACGTGGGTTGATCCTGGAGTTGGGTGGCCGGCAGGGCGGCGTGGTGCGTTTCCTGCCGCCGCTGACCATCACGGCGACGGAGATCGACCGGGTTGCCGAAATTTTCGGACGCGCCTTGAAGGCTGCCGTTGCCCAAGCCTAATTTTCACCCGGCTCCAAACGTTCCTTTCATACCCTGGCTGCGCACGCGCCGCAGTGAACCTCGAACAAAGATGGAGAGACACCCATGACTTCAGTATTCGACCGCGAGGACATCGTCTTTCAGGTCGTGGTCAACCACGAAGAACAGTATTCGATCTGGCCTGAGTACAAAGCCATCCCCGAAGGTTGGCGTGCGGTTGGCAAAAGCGGCTTCAAAAAGGACTGCCTGGCCTACATCGAAGAAGTCTGGACCGACATGCGTCCCTTGAGCCTGCGCAAGAAAATGGATGAGCAGGTGGCTGTGGTTCACTGATTGCAGAGCATGTAAGAACGCCTCAACCCCTGTGGGAGCGAGCCTGCTCGCGATAGCGGAGTGCCAGCCAACATTAATGTTGCTGGTCCACCGCTATCGCGAGCAGGCTCGCTCCCACAGGGTTTTGTGTTGTTGCGGGTTTACTTGAACCGCCGCTCCACCCCTTTCTCCACCAGGATCTTCGCCGAAATCTCTTCCACGGAAAAATGCGTGGAGTTGATGTGGGGAATGTTCTCCCGCCGGAACAGGTTTTCTACCTCGCGCACTTCGAATTCGCACTGGGCGTAGCTCGAATAGCGGCTGTTGGGCTTGCGCTCGTTGCGGATCGCAGTGAGGCGATCCGGATCGATGGTCAAACCGAACAGCTTGTGCTGGTGGGCGCGCAGGGCGCTGGGCAGTTGCAGGCGCTCCATGTCGTCCTCGGTCAGCGGATAGTTGGCCGCGCGGATACCAAATTGCATCGCCATGTACAGGCACGTCGGCGTCTTACCACAGCGCGACACACCCACTAGGATCAAATCGGCCTTGTCGTAATAATGCGTACGGGCGCCATCATCGTTGTCCAGGGCGAAGTTGACCGCCTCGATGCGCTCCATGTAGTTGGAGTTATGACCAATGGAATGGGACTTGCCGACCGAGTAGGAGGAATGCTCGCTCAGCTCCTGCTCCAGAGGCGCCAGGAAGGTGGAAAAAATGTCGATCATGAAACCATTGGAGGTTGCGAGAATCTCACGGATGTCCTGATTGACGATGGTATCGAAGATAATCGGGCGGAAACCGTCGGTTTCGGCGGCTTTATTGATTTGCTGTACCATGGCCCGCGCCTTGTCGACACTGTCGATGTACGGACGTATGAATTTGGCGAAGGTAATGTTTTCGAATTGCGCCAACAGGCTTTGGCCCAGTGTTTCGGCTGTAATGCCGGTGCCGTCGGAGATAAAGAAAGCAGATCGTTTCATTTGCGCCTTGGGCCCTAGTGAGCTAGTGACGATTCTTGGATATGATAGGCGCGATTTGCCGGCCGCCAGTGGCCCGCATTCTCACTTATTTTCCAGGTCCAGGCCATATCGCCGGTATTCGCTCCCCTGGAGCCACCGGTGCCTTGAGCTTTTCCAACACAGTTAGTGGAGAGATCACCTTGGTAGAGTACGTAGTTTCCCTCGATAAGCTCGGCGTCCATGATGTAGAGCATGTGGGGGGCAAGAACGCATCCCTGGGCGAGATGATCAGTAACCTCGCCGGTGCCGGCGTATCGGTGCCAGGTGGCTTCGCCACGACGGCTCAGGCTTATCGTGACTTTCTGGAACTGAGCGGCCTGAACAAACAGATCCACGACGCGCTCGATGCCCTGGACGTCGATGACGTCAACGCCTTGGCCAAGACCGGCGCCCAGATCCGCCAATGGATCATGGAAGCCGAGTTTCCCGAGAAGCTGAACGCCGAAATTCGCACCGCCTTCGCCAAACTGTCCGAAGGCAATCCCGACGTTGCCGTCGCCGTGCGCTCCTCGGCCACCGCCGAAGACCTGCCGGATGCCTCCTTCGCCGGCCAGCAGGAAACCTTCCTGAATATCCGTGGCGTGGAAAACGTCATCCGTGCCGCCAAGGAAGTCTTCGCTTCCCTTTTCAATGACCGTGCCATTTCCTACCGTGTGCATCAGGGCTTCGACCACAAACTGGTCGCCCTGTCTGCCGGTGTTCAGCGCATGGTCCGCTCCGAAACCGGCACCGCCGGGGTAATGTTCACCCTCGACACCGAGTCGGGTTTCCGTGACGTGGTGTTCATCACTGGCGCCTACGGCCTGGGTGAAACCGTCGTACAAGGCGCGGTGAACCCGGATGAGTTCTATGTCCATAAAGGCACACTGGAAGCCGGTCGTCCGGCCATCCTGCGCCGTAACCTGGGCAGCAAGGCCATCAAAATGATTTACGGCGACGAAGCCAAGGCCGGTCGTTCGGTCAAGACCGTCGACGTGGACAAGGCCGAGCGCGCGCGCTTCTGCCTGAGCGACGCCGAAGTCAGCGAGCTGGCCAAGCAGGCGATGATCATCGAGAAGCACTACAAGTGCCCGATGGACATCGAATGGGCCAAGGACGGTGACGACGGCAAGCTGTATATCGTGCAGGCCCGTCCGGAAACCGTGAAGAGCCGTACCCAGGCCAATGTCATGGAGCGCTATCTGCTCAAGGAAACCGGCACCGTGCTGGTGGAAGGCCGTGCCATCGGCCAGCGCATCGGCGCCGGCAAGGTGCGGATCATCAAGGACGTCTCGGAGATGGATAAGGTCCAGGCCGGCGATGTGCTGGTTTCCGACATGACCGACCCGGATTGGGAACCGGTGATGAAGCGCGCCAGCGCCATCGTCACCAACCGCGGCGGACGTACCTGCCACGCGGCGATCATCGCCCGTGAACTGGGCATTCCGGCTGTGGTCGGTTGCGGCAACGCCACTCAGTTGCTCAAGGACGGCCAGGGCGTCACCGTGTCCTGCGCCGAAGGCGATACCGGCTATATCTTCGAAGGCGAACTGGGCTTCGACATCAAGAAGAACTCCGTGGACGCCATGCCGGACCTGCCGTTCAAGATCATGATGAACGTCGGCAACCCGGATCGCGCCTTCGACTTCGCGCAACTGCCGAACGCGGGTGTGGGCCTGGCCCGCCTGGAATTCATCATCAACCGCATGATTGGCGTGCACCCCAAGGCGTTGCTGAACTACGACGGCTTGCCGCCGGAGATCAAGGACAGCGTCGACAAGCGCATTGCCGGTTACAACGATCCGGTCGGTTTCTACGTCGAGAAACTGGTGGAGGGCATCAGCACCCTGGCGGCTGCGTTCTGGCCGAAAAAGGTCATCGTGCGCCTGTCGGACTTCAAGTCCAACGAATACGCCAACCTGATTGGCGGCAAGCTCTACGAGCCGGAAGAAGAAAACCCGATGCTGGGCTTCCGAGGCGCTTCGCGTTACATCAGCGAATCGTTCCGTGACTGCTTCGAACTCGAGTGCCGCGCCCTCAAGCGTGTGCGCAACGAGATGGGCCTGACCAACGTCGAGATCATGGTGCCGTTCGTGCGCACCCTGGGCGAAGCGAGCCAGGTTGTCGACCTGTTGGCGGAAAACGGCCTGGCCCGTGGTGACAACGGCCTGCGCGTGATCATGATGTGCGAGCTGCCGTCCAACGCGATCCTCGCTGAAGAATTCCTTGAATTCTTCGACGGTTTCTCCATCGGCTCCAACGACCTGACCCAGCTGACCCTGGGCCTGGACCGTGACTCCGGCATCATCGCGCACCTGTTCGACGAGCGGAACCCGGCGGTCAAGAAGCTGCTGGCCAATGCCATTGCCGCCTGCAACAAGGCCGGCAAGTACATCGGCATCTGCGGTCAGGGCCCTTCGGACCACCCGGACCTGGCCAAGTGGCTGATGGAGCAGGGCATCGAAAGCGTTTCGTTGAACCCCGACTCCGTGCTGGAGACCTGGTTCTTCCTGGCTGAAGGTCAGGCTGCGGTCTGATCGAGTGAAGGGGCCTCACCGGCTGATGTCAGTCGGTGAGCGCAGCCCTTGTGGGAGCGAGCCTGCTCGCGATGGCGGAGTGTCAGTCAACGTTGATTTGCTGATCCACCGCCATCGCGAGCAGGCTCGCTCCCACAGGTTGCGCGGCAGCCCCTTTTGATTGAAGTAGGGCGGGCTCCAGGCGGATGCCGCCCTTTTTTGTGCAAGAGCATTATGCAAAGCAGCAGCAACCTTTTTCCTGTCGCCCTGATCAGCGCCGAGCGGCGTGGTGATCTGAGCGAAGACGTCTATCGTCTGAAGCCCGGCAACAGCCCGGACTACAGCGTTGAACTGGCCGTCACCCGACTGGGCATGGCCGACGGCAGCGAGGTTCGCGGCGTTCCCGTGATCCTGCTGCACGGCAGTTTTTCCAACCGGCGCTTCTGGTATTCGCCTAAGGGCCTGGGACTGGGGGCCTATCTTGCGCGGCTGGGCTTTGACGTGTGGATTCCCGAAATGCGCGGTCATGGCCTGTCCCAGCGCAATCACGACTACCGCAAGAACCGCGTGGCCGATTACGCTCGTTACGACCTGCCGGCCATCGGTGCCTTCGTGCGTGAGCAGAGCGGGCAGGTGCCACACTGGATCGGCCACTCTTTGGGCGGCATCACCCTGGCGGCGGCGTTGGGCGGTCACTATCTGGGCGAGCCGGCGGTGGCTTCGGCGGCGTTTTTTGGCACCCAGGTCAGCCGCACCTATTGGCCGCTGAAGATCCCGCCGGTGGAATGGAGCGGACGTTTCATTCTCAAGCGTTTTGCCCAGTTGTCCGGTTCGCGGCTCAAGCGCGGCCCGGAGGACGAGCCCATCGGCCTGGCGCTGGAGAGCATGCGCTGGTATGGCCTGTTCGGGCGTTTTGGTGATGCGCAGAAGAACTGGTGGGCGGGGCTGGCCGATGTGCAGGTGCCGATACTGGCGGTGAGCGCGGCCGGCGACCAGCAGGATCCGACCTGGGCTTGCCGCAAACTCTTCGAGCAGGTCGGCTCTGCGCACAAGCAGTTTGTCTGCCTGGGCCGGGAGCAGGGCTTTACCGACGATTTCGGCCATGTCGAGATGCTGGTCAGCAAAGCGGCCCATGCTGAGGTCTGGCCGCTGGTGGCGCGTTGGCTGGCAGATCAGCATGCACCGCTACTGGCGGATCCATCCAGGCTGGCCGAAGCGGTTTGAAGCGAAGGCTCTGACAAGGGCATTTCGCTCTTGTCGGCTTGCGGCTAAGATATGACGCGATACGCGGTTCCGGTCACAAACGGTTGCTCACTCAGCCTGACGTTCCAGCCTTTACAGGAGTTGTTCAATGAACCATTACCTCACGCCCGACCTGTGCGACGCCTACCCGGAGTTGGTGCAAGTGTTGGAGCCGATGTTCAGCAATTTCGGTGGCCGCGATTCCTTCGGCGGCGAAATCGTGACCATCAAGTGCTTCGAGGACAACTCCCTGGTCAAGGAGCAGGTGGAACTCAAGGGCAACGGCAAAGTGTTGGTGGTCGATGGCGGCGGCTCACTGCGCCGGGCATTGCTGGGTGACATGCTGGCCGAAAAAGCCGCGAAAAACGGCTGGGAAGGGCTGGTGATTTACGGTTGCATCCGCGACGTCGACGTCATCGCCCAGACAGACCTTGGTGTCCAGGCCCTGGCCAGCCATCCGATGAAAACCGACAAGCGTGGCATCGGCGATCTCAATGTCGCGGTGACCTTTGCCGGCGTGACGTTTCGTCCAGGCGAGTATGTCTATGCGGACAACAACGGCGTGATTGTGTCGCCCAGCCCGCTGAAAATGCCTGAATGAAGCGTCAAAGCCATAAGGGATGAGGATGTTCGAGGAAGAAAACGCGCAATGGGGGCTGGTGCATGCCCTGGTGCTGGACGGTAATGGTGGCGCGCGTTCGATAGCCCGGACAGAACTCGACGATTTGCAGTTACAGGCCCACGAAAGCTTGTGGCTGCACTGGGATCGCAGTCATCCGCAAACCCACACCTGGCTGCGCAAGTCCAGTGGCCTGAGCGAATTCAACTGCGACCTGCTGCTGGAGGAGAACACCCGGCCGCGCCTGTTGCCGCTGCCCAACGCCGAACTGCTGCTGTTTCTGCGCGGCGTCAACCTCAATCCGGGCGCAGAACCGGAGGACATGGTGTCGGTGCGGATCTTCGCGTCCCCCCAGCGAGTGATCTCCCTGCGCCTGCGTCCGTTGCGCGCCACCGATGAACTGTTGACGCAACTGGCCGAGGGCGAGGGGCCAAGGACTGCGTCGGAACTCATCCTTTATATGGCGCAGTACCTGACCAACAAGGTGCAGGATCTGGTCACCCAGCTCTCGGAAATCGTCGATAGCGAAGAAGAAAAGATTGATACCGACGAACGGTATACCCCCGAGCATGATGCCATTTTGCACATTCGCAGAAGGGCGGCCGGGCTGAAGCGGTTCCTGGCCCCCCAGCGGGATATTTTCGGCCAGATGACACGGCTCAAACTGCCGTGGTTTGTCGAGGATGATGGCGATTACTGGAATGAATTGAACAACAGCCTGACCCGCTACCTCGAAGAGCTGGAATTGACCCGAGAGCGCGTGGGGCTTGTGCTGGAGGCCGAGGACCGGCGTCTGTCGGTGCGTATGAATCGCACCATGTACCGCTTCGGCATCATCACCGGGATTTTTCTGCCGATGAGTTTTCTCACCGGTCTTTTGGGCATCAACGTCGGCGGTATTCCGTTCTCCGAAAGCCCTTATGGCTTCCTGGTTGCATGCCTGTTGATGGTCGGCGTGGCCCTCGGTCAGTGGTGGCTGTTCCGCCGTTTGCGCTGGGTTTGACGGGGCGCCATGTGACCTGCCGAAATTTGATCGCGTCTTTCACAGACATCACGAGAGGTGCGTATGCACGATCCGTTTGAACAGTCTTTGCGCGACATGCTCAAGGCTTCGCCGTCCAGCCGGGACGACGATGCATGCCTGGGACGTGTACTGAAAACCGCCAACCGCCAGGTTGGCGCCGGCGATCTGTTCAGCCTGCTGGGCCGCTGGTTGCCCGCGCTGATGATCGCCCTGAATAACGGGTCGGCCCACGTTTCGCCGGTTTCCCGTCGTAAACCTGTTACTCGCACCGCTGATAAGGCTGATTGAATATGGAACTTGATCTCTGGACCCAGAGCCTCGTCACGGCAATGACCGCGTTGTGGACCAAGGTGGCTAATTTCATCCCCAACCTCTTCGGCGCCCTGGTGGTGCTGTTGTTGGGGTTCGTGGTGGCCAAGCTGCTGGACACCCTGCTTTCAAAACTGCTCGCCAAATTGGGGCTCGACCGCCTGATGGGCGGCACCGGCCTGACCAAGCTGCTGTCGCGCGGTGGCATTCAGGTTCCGATCTCGACCTTGGTCGGCAAGATCGTCTACTGGTTCGTTCTGCTGATTTTCCTGGTTTCTGCCGCTGAATCCCTGGGCCTTGAGCGAGTTTCAGCTACGCTCGATATGCTTGCGCTGTATTTGCCGAAGGTTTTCGGTGCCGCGCTGGTATTGCTGGTGGGCGTTCTGCTGGCGCAATTGGCCAACGGGCTGGTGCGCGGCGCGGCCGAAGGTGTCGGGCTTGACTACGCCCAGGGCTTGGGGCGAATTGCCCAGGGCCTGGTGATCATCATCAGTATTTCGGTCGCGATCAGCCAGTTGGAGGTCAAGACTGACCTGCTCAACCATGTGATCGTCATCGTATTGATTACCGTTGGTCTGGCGGTTGCGCTGGCAATGGGGTTGGGAAGCCGGGAAATCGCCGGCCAGATTCTTGCGGGAATCTATGTGCGTGAATTGTATGAGGTTGGGCAACAAGTGCGTGTTGGCGAGGTCGAAGGCCAGATCGAAGAGATCGGCACGGTGAAGACCACATTGCTGACCGAGGAGGGTGAATTGGTATCGCTCTCCAATCGGATCCTACTGGAACAGCATGTGAGTAGCCGCTAACCCGGCAAACCCTGCTAATGTATGCCGCCGCAAAATGCCCGTTAACGCAGGCTGCGGCGCACATTGACCTAGACTGTCGGCCCGACTTGTTTTGAACAAACCCCAATCGCTATCCACGCGCTACGACCCCCGTGATCTCTCCGATGAGGAGTTGGTCGCGCGCGCGCATACGGAACTTTTCCACGTAACGCGTGCTTACGAAGAATTGATGCGCCGTTACCAGAGAACATTATTTAACGTTTGTGCGCGTTATCTGGGGAACGATCGTGATGCTGACGATGTCTGTCAGGAGGTGATGTTGAAGGTGCTGTATGGCCTGAAGAACTTCGAGGGGAAATCGAAGTTCAAGACATGGCTCTATAGCATCACGTACAACGAATGCATCACGCAGTACCGCAAGGAACGGCGAAAGCGTCGCTTGATGGATGCTTTGAGCCTGGATCCTCTGGAGGAAGCGTCTGAAGAAAAGGCGCCCAAACCAGAGGAAAAGGGTGGGCTGGATCGCTGGCTTGTCCATGTGAACCCGATCGACCGGGAAATTCTGGTGCTACGATTTGTCGCAGAGCTGGAATTCCAAGAGATCGCAGACATAATGCACATGGGGTTGAGCGCGACAAAAATGCGTTACAAGCGCGCTCTTGATAAATTGCGTGAGAAATTTGCGGGTATTGCTGAAACTTAGTTCGGCGCAAATATCTCTTACGTGTAGGCAAGTTCTGATAGACTTGTCGCCGAGTTGTCCCCCGGTTTGCGGGACTGCTTTACAATCACCAGATGGGGATTTAACGGATGAAACTGAAAAACACCTTGGGCTTTGCCATTGGTTCTTTGATTGCTGCCACTTCGTTCGGCGCTCTGGCACAAGGCCAAGGCGCAGTTGAAATCGAAGGCTTCGCCAAGAAAGAAATGTTCGACAGCGCTCGCGACTTCAAGAACAACGGCAACCTGTTCGGCGGCTCGATTGGTTACTTCCTGACCGACGACGTAGAACTGCGTCTGGCCTACGACGAAGTGCACAACGCACGTGCCGAAGACGGTCGTAACATCAAGGGCTCCAACACCGCTCTGGACGCTCTGTACCACTTCAACAACCCAGGCGACATGCTGCGTCCTTACGTATCGGCTGGTTTCTCCGATCAGAGCATCGGTCAGAACGGCCGTAGCGGTCGCAACGGCTCCACCTTCGCCAACGTTGGCGGCGGTGCCAAGCTGTACTTCACTGACAACTTCTACGCCCGTGCCGGCGTTGAAGCTCAGTACAACATCGACCAGGGCGACACCGAGTGGGCTCCAAGCGTCGGTATCGGTGTGAACTTCGGTGGCGGCTCCAAGCCTGCTGCTGCTCCAGTTCCAGCTCCGGCTGAAGTCTGCTCCGACAGCGACAACGATGGCGTGTGCGACAACGTCGACAAGTGCCCTGACACCCCAGCCAACGTAACCGTTGACGCTGATGGCTGCCCGGCTGTTGCTGAAGTCGTACGTGTTGAGCTGGACGTCAAGTTCGACTTCGACAAAGCGGTCGTTAAAGATAACAGCTACGGCGACATCAAGAACCTGGCTGATTTCATGAAGCAGTACCCATCCACCACCACTACTGTTGAAGGTCACACTGACTCCGTCGGTCCTGACGCTTACAACCAGGCTCTGTCCGAGCGTCGTGCAAACGCCGTTAAGCAAGTCCTGACCAACCAGTACGGTGTTGAATCGTCCCGCGTTCAGTCTGTTGGCTACGGCGAATCCCGCCCAGTTGCCGACAACGCTACTGACGCTGGCCGTGCTGTTAACCGTCGCGTAGAAGCGCAGGTTGAAGCCGAAGCTAAGTAATTAGCCCACAGCTTTGGAAAAGCCCGGCTTAGGCCGGGCTTTTCTTTGCCTGCGATTTATGAAAATCAGGGGCGGGGCTGGAGAAACACAAAAAACTGTGGGAGCGAGCCTGCTCGCGATGGCGGTGTGTCAGTCAGCATCAATGTTGCTGATCCACCGCCATCGCGAGCAGGCTCGCTCCCACAGGTTTGCTGGTGTCTGTGCTATAGCGCCGAAGCCTGGACCCAGGCCGGTTGCGCTCCTGCCAGCTCAGCAGCTCTGGCTACCTCGCCAATCACCAGGATCGCCGGGCTCTTGAGTTGAAATGCGCCTGCATCGGCCTCCATCGAGGTCAGGTCACTGCGACAGTCGCGCTGATGGGGCAGGGAGGCATTTTCAATCATCGCCACCGGCGTGTCCGCCGCCAGGCCTCCGGCCAGCAGTTGCTCGCGGATCTCGCTCAGTTTCGCCACCCCCATGTACACCACCAAGGTGGTCCCGCTTTGTGCCAAGGCTTGCCAGTTCAGGCTGCTACCGTCCTGGGTGTGGGCGGTGACCAGCGTCACGCCCCGGGCAATCCCACGCAGCGTCAGCGGAATATCACATTGCGTCGCACCCGCGAGGCCGGCCGTAATGCCATTGACCAGTTCCACTTCGACGCCATGCTCGCGCAGCCACTGCGCCTCTTCGCCGCCCCGGCCGAAGATGCACGGGTCGCCGCCCTTGAGGCGCACCACGCATTTGCCCTGGCGGGCATAACGCAGCATCAGCCGATGGATAAAAGCCTGTGGCGTGGAACGGCATCCGCCGCGCTTGCCGACGGCGATGATCCGCGCGCCAGGGCAGTGCTCCAGCACCGCATCGTTGACCAGATCGTCGATCAACACCACGTCGGCTTCGCCCAAGGCGCGCACGGCTTTGAGGGTCAGCAATTCAGGGTCGCCAGGACCTGCACCCACCAGCCAGACTTTTGCGTTCATAGTGTTTTCCTCACGAGACAGCGGCCACCGGTTGCGCGGTGGCAACCAGCAGGCGTTTGATTTCCGGTACACAGGAGCCGCATTGCGTGCCGCAGCCCAGTTCCTGTTTCAGCCCCTGCAAGTCCAGGCCACGTTCAATGCCGGCGCAGATCGCACGCTGGCTGACGTTCATGCAGTTGCACAGTGTTTTGCTGCCGCCAACGGCGGCACCGGCATTGCCTGGTGGGGCGCTCAAAGGCGCCAGCAGCCAGCGCCGCAACTGCTCATCGGCGCGGCCTTCCAGCCAGAGGTTTTGCAGCCAGTGGCGGGCCAGGGTTTCGCCGGCCAGGCGAATGGCGGTGATGCGACCGTTCTCGATTCGCACCCGTTTACCGATGGAACGACGCGGGTCGTCATAGGCCAGCACTGGCCCTTCGATCAGCCCCAATTGCTCGTCGATCGCCTGCAGCAACTGCGGTTCGGGGGCGACGGCGCTGGCCGCGCGAATCAGCAACGCGGGACGTTCGCGCCCAGTCAGGCTCAGGCTGACGTAGGCAAACGCCTCGCACAGTGGTCGCAAAGTCTCCAAGTGCTGTTGAACATCGCCTTCGACCAGGGCGAAAAGCTGCCAGGGCAGGTTCACCGGTTCCAGGCGCACGCCGCTGTGTTTGAGTTCCGGCTGTTTTGACAGAGGGTCGAAGGCCGGTTGAGTCAGGGTATTGACCCCACCCTTGAGAAAGCGATCGCCCCAGTGCATGGGCAGAAACGCCTGCCCGGGGCGCACGCTGTCGTCGCTGTCCACCGCCACGATCACGGCGCCACGACGGCTCTTGAGGCTGACCAGGTCACCGGCTTGCAGCCGATGGCGAAGCAGTTCGTCAGGGTGCAGGCTGAGCACGGCTTCGTTCACATGGCCGAACAATTGTGCTGCGGTGCCGGTGCGGCTCATGCCATGCCATTGGTCCCGCAGGCGACCCGTGTTGAGGGTCAATGGGTAGCGGGCGTCGCGCAACTCTTTGGCGGCGCGATACGGTTCTGCGACAAACCGCGCGCGGCCATTGTCGGTAGGAAAAATCCCGTCCAGATACAGGCGCGGTGTTCCGCTGCTGGCGCCTTGCGGGAAGGGCCATTGCTGAGGACCGAGTTGATCGATCAGGGCATGGCTGATACCGGACAAGTCCAGGTCGCGGCCATGGGTCAGTTGCTTGTATTCATCGAACAACTGGGCCGGAGTTTCAAAGGCGAACAGGCTGGGTTGACCCGGGCGCAGGCGTTTCTCCAGGCGTTGGGCGAAATCCACGGTAATTGCCCAGTCCGGCCGTGCCTCACCCGGTGCGGCAATCGCCCGGCGGACGTGGGAAATACGCCGTTCAGAATTGGTCACCGACCCTTCTTTCTCGCCCCAACTGGCCGCTGGCAGCAGCAGGTCGGCAAACGCGGCGGTTTCGGTGGTCCGGAAGGCCTCTTGCAGCACCACGAATGGACAAGCTTGCAGGGCTTCCCGGACCGCCGTCTGGTCAGGCATCGACTGCGCGGGGTTGGTGCAGGCAATCCACAGTGCCTTGATCTTGCCACTGCGAACCTGTTCGAACAGTTCGATGGCGCTCAAACCCGTGGTCGCGGGCAATTGCTCAACACCCCAGTAGCGAGCGACTTCGGCGCGATGTTCGGCGTTGGCGGCGTCGCGATGACCCGGCAGCAGGTTCGACAAGCTACCGGTTTCCCGACCGCCCATGGCATTGGGCTGACCGGTCAGCGAGAAGGGCCCGGCGCCCGGCCGGCCGATTTGCCCGGTGGCCAGGTGCAGGTTGATCAACGCGCTGTTCTTCGCACTGCCGGCGGTGGACTGATTCAAGCCCATGCACCACAACGACAGGAAGCTGGGCGACGTGCCGACCCATTCGGCGCACTGGTGCAGTTGCTCGACGCTGATGCCGCAGATCTGGGCGACCATGGCCGGGGTGTAGTCGCGCACCAGGTTCTTGAGGTCCGCCAGGCCTTCGGTGTGGGCCTTGATGAAGCCGCGGTCGACCCAGTCTTCCCACAACAACAGGTGCAAAATCCCATGGAACAAGGCGACATCGGTGCCCGGCAGGATCGCCAGATGCAGGTCGGCAAGGTCGCAGGTGTCGGTACGCCGTGGGTCGATGACGATGATTTTCATCTGTGGTCGGCGGGACTTGGCGTCCTCGAGGCGGCGAAACAGGATCGGATGGGCGTAGGCCATGTTACTGCCGACAATCATCACACAGTCGCTCAGCTCCAGGTCTTCATAGCTGCAGGGCGGGGCGTCGGCACCGAGGCTGCGCTTGTAGCCCACCACCGCCGAGGACATGCACAGCCGGGAATTGCTGTCGATGTTGTTGGTGCCCACCAGTGCCCGGGCGAGTTTGTTGAAGGCGTAGTAGTCCTCGGTCAGCAGTTGCCCGGAGATGTAGAACGCCACGCTGTCGGGGCCGTGTTCGGCGATGGTATCGGCGAAGATGCTGGCCGCGTGATCCAGCGCGCTGTCCCAATCGGTGCGGGCGCGGGACAGGCCCTTGCCCAAGCGCAGTTCGGGATACAAGGCGCGCGCGGCGAGGTCGCCGGTCAGGTGCAGGGTCGAACCCTTGCTGCACAGTTTGCCAAAGTTGGCCGGGTGGGCGGGATCGCCACTGACGCCGAGGATGCGCTCGTCGTCATGTTCGATCAGCACGCCGCAACCGACCCCGCAATAACAGCAGGTCGAGGCGGTGGTTTGACGGCTCATCAGCTTGCTTCCCGCAATGCCAGCATCACCCGGCCGTTTTCGACCCGCGCCGCATGATGATGAGCGCAACCCACATCCGGGGCCTGGGCCTGGCCGGTTTCCAGGTCGATCTGCCAGTTGTGCAGCGGGCAGGCCACGCGCTTGCCATAGATCAACCCCTGGGACAGCGGGCCACCCTTGTGCGGGCAGCGGTCATCGAGTGCGAAAACCTCATCGTCGCTGGTACGAAAAATCGCGATATCGCCTTTCGGGCCATTGATGATGCGCGAGCCCAGGGCGTTGATCTCTTCCAGTGCGCAGATATCCAGCCAGTTCATGCCGGTACCTCCAGGTTTTTCACGGTGATGACTTCAAACTCTTTCTTCAGCTGGGGCTGTTCCAGGCGTTCTTTCCAGGGGTCCTGTTCCAACGACAGGGAGAACTTCAGGCGGTCATGCAAGTCTTTGCGTCGTTGTGGATCTTCAAGTACCGCTTTCTTGATGTGCTCCATGCCGACCCGTTGCATGTAGTGCACGGTGCGTTCGAGGTAGAAGGCTTCTTCGCGGTACAACTGCAGGAATGCGCCGTTGTATTCGCGCACTTCTTCGGCGGTCTTGAGTTTGACGAAGAATTCGGCGACCTCAGTCTTGATCCCGCCGTTACCGCCGATGTACATCTCCCAGCCGGAATCGACGCCGATAATGCCGACATCTTTGATGCCCGCTTCCGAGCAGTTGCGGGGGCAACCGGAAACGGCCAGCTTCACTTTGTGGGGCGACCACATGTTGAAGAGGTCGTGCTCCAGCTCGATTCCCAATTGGGTGGAGTTCTGCGTGCCAAAGCGGCAGAACTCGCTTCCTACGCAGGTTTTTACGGTGCGGATGGATTTGCCATAAGCGTGGCCGGACGGCATGTCCAGGTCTTTCCAGACTCCGGGCAGGTCCTGCTTTTTGATCCCTAGCAAGTCGATACGCTGGCCGCCGGTGACCTTGACCATCGGCACGTTGTATTTGTCGGCCACATCGGCAATGCGCCGCAGCTCAGACGGATTGGTCACGCCACCCCACATCCGCGGGACGACGGAGTAAGTGCCATCTTTCTGGATGTTGGCGTGGGCACGCTCGTTGATCAGGCGCGACTGCGGATCGTCGTGCGCTTCGCCGGGCCAGGTGGAAATCAGGTAGTAGTTGAGCGCCGGGCGGCAGGTGGCGCAGCCGTTCGGGGTGCGCCAGTTCAGGTAGCTCATGGTTGCGGCGATGGTCAGCAGATGCTGGTCGCGGATCGCCTGGCGAATCTGCCCATGGTTGAGATCGCTGCAACCACAGATGGCTTTTTCGCTTTTCGGTTTGACGTCCGCCGCGCCGCCCACGGTGTTGATCAGGATCTGCTCCACCAAACCGGCGCAGGAGCCACAGGAACTGGCGGCCTTGGTGTGTTTTTTTACGTCATCGACGCTGAACAGCCCATGCTCCTGGATCGCCTTGACGATGGTGCCCTTGCACACGCCGTTGCAGCCGCAGACTTCGGCGGTGTCGGCCATGTTCATGGCTTTGTCCTGGCCCTGATGTCCTACGTCTCCCAGGGCGTTTTCCCCAAACATCAGGTGATCGCGGATCTCGCTGATGGTGTGGTTCTCACGGATCTGACGGAAATACCAGCCACCGTCTGCCGTATCGCCGTACAGACAGGCGCCGACCAGCACGTCATCCTTGATCACCAGTTTTTTGTAGACGCCACCAATCGGGTCGGAAAGGGTGATGGTCTCGGTGCCTTCGCCGCCCATAAAATCCCCGGCGGAGAACAGGTCGATGCCGGTGACTTTGAGTTTGGTCGAGGTCACTGACCCCTTGTAGGTGGCGAAGCCCAGTTGCGCGAGGTGGTTGGCACAGACCTTGGCTTGCTCGAACAGCGGTGCCACCAGGCCGTAGGCGGTTCCACGGTGGCTGGCACATTCACCGATGGCATAGATGCGCGGGTCGTAGGTTTGCATCGTGTCGTTGACCAGAATCCCGCGGTTGCAAGGGATGCCGGACTTTTCCGCCAGTTCGGTATTGGGGCGGATACCGGCGGCCATCACCACCAGATCGGCCGGGATGATGTCACCGTTCTTGAATTGCACCGAGCCGACCCGGCCATTGCCGGCGTCGTGCAGGGCTTGCGTTTGTTCGCTCAGGCGGAATTTCAGCCCGCGATTTTCCAGGGCGGTTTGCAGCAACTGACCGCTGGTCTTGTCCAACTGACGCTCCAGCAGCCATTCACCCAGGTGCACCACTGTCACGTCCATGCCCCGCAGTTTCAAGCCGTTGGCGGCTTCCAGGCCGAGCAACCCGCCGCCGATCACCACGGCGTGTTTGTGGGTCTTGGCGGTGTTGATCATCGCCTGGGTGTCGGCGATGTCGCGGTAGCCGATGACGCCCTCCAGGGTGTTGCCGGGGATCGGCAGGATGAATGGCGTGGAGCCTGTGGCGATCAGCAGACGGTCGTATTCGGCTTCGCTGCCGTCCTCGGCGATGACCCGGCGCTTGACTCGGTCGATCTCCACGACCTTGCGGTTGAGCAGCAGCTTGATGTTGTTGTCCAGGTACCAGCTCAGGTCGTTGAGCACGATCTCTTCAAACGTCTGCTCCCCGGCGAGCACGGGCGAGAGCAGGATGCGGTTGTAGTTGGTATGAGGCTCGGCGCCGAACACCGTGATGTCGTATAGCTCATTGCTCAGCTTGAGCAGTTCTTCGAGGGTTCGAACCCCGGCCATGCCGTTGCCGATCATCACCAGTTTGAGTTTCTTCATCAGGGTTCTCCACAAGCTCAGGCCCGGTTCATCACGGTGCTCGGACTGGCTCGATACTTTTACGAAAACAAAAAAAGGCGTCCCGCTAGTTGCCTAGCGAGGACGCCTTTGTCCTTGTCCCGTTCTCTCGGGAAGCACCGCCCTCATCGTTGGAGGCGTTGCTTTATGTATGGTGAGAGAGGTTATGCAGTGGTTGTGCCAACTGGCTTGAGGGCGCGGATTTATTGGAGGGGAGGCGGGTTGTGCGGATTGGAGCGGGATTTATTGCACCGAATCAAAGCGTGTTGCCCGGTAATGGAGCGTCCCGCAGGCGCAGTTGCAGGGACCATCAGGCCGCCATCGCGAGCAGGCTCGCTCCCACATTGGATCTGCGGTGGACACAAAACCTGTGGGAGCGAGCCTGCTCGCGATAGACGCGACTGGGTTTCAGCCATGAAACGCTAAATACAGCAGCACCAGATTCACCACCAAAGACACCAGCGCCAACGTGCGCCAGACCTTCAGCGGCTCCCTTTCCAGTAGCGGCCGAGGCCTGACGCTCAAGCTGCGCCGTTCGCCCTGTTCCAGCAGTAACAGCCATTCCTCGGCGGTTTCAAAGCGTTGCCCAGGATCCGCCGCCACGGCACGCTCCAGGCTTTGCCCAAGCCATTCGGCCAGGTCCGGTCGATAGCGATGGGCACTGACCGGTATGCCAAAGCGCGGTCGCTGGAACGCCTCGATTTCGCCGTAGGGATAGTGTCCGGTGAGCAGGAAATACAAAGTCACGCCGACCGCATACAAGTCTTGTTGCGCCGTCGGCGGCGCACCCCCGAAGGCTTCCGGGGCGATATAGCTGGGCGTGCCGGGCAGCACGTTGGCCTGGTCTTCGGACAATCCCGGGCAGTACGCCAGTCCGAAATCCAGCAAGCGCAGTTCCCCATCCTCGCCCAGGTGCAGGTTCTCCGGCTTGATATCGCGGTGAAAGATCTGTCTTCGATGCAACAGGCCCACCGCGTGCACCAGCCGCTGCGCCAGGTCCTGCCACTGGGGCAGAGGCAACGGGCCGCCCTGGTTGAACAGCTCGGCCAGGGTCTTGCCCGAATATTCCCGCATGACGTAGTACAAATGCTGACGCTGGGGAACGCCGTGGACTTCCGGAAACTGCCGCCCGGCGACCCGCCTGAGGAACCACTCTTCCGACAGCAACGACTGCCCGGCCTGAGTATCGTCCCGTAGATGCCCCGGCAAGGTTTTCAGCAACCACGGTTGGCCCTGGCCATCGTGTACCCGGTAGAGCAACGATTGCTGGCTCTGGCCGAGCAGGCTTTCGATCTGCCAGCCCTCGAACACTTGCCCCGGTTTCAATGCCGGGGGAAGGGGCCATTGCTGCAACTGGGCCAGCGCATCGCCAATGCTCGCTTCGCCCACCGCATCGACCCGCACCAGCAGTGCGCTGGCGTTGTCCTGGCTGCCGGCCAGGTGCGCAGCGTTGACCAGGGTTTGCGCGGCAATGTCCAGGTCCGGCTGGTCGCGAAGGATACCGGCGATGGCCGTGTCCCCCAGAACCGCCCAGACGCCATCGCTGAGCAGTACGAAGGTCTCGTCGGTGCGCAGTTCGCCATCGAGGAAGTCCAGGATCAGGTGCTGATCCAGCCCCAGGGCACGCTTGAGCACGTGCTGCATGCCCTGTTGTTCCCAGACGTGATCCTCACTGACCCGCTGCAGATGATTGTCGTGCCAGCGGTAGACCCGGCAATCGCCCACGTGGGCCAGGGTGAAGCGCCGGCCCCGCAGGACCAGCGCGCTGACGGTGGTGAGCAGCGGTTGCCCGCCCCCGTTGGCTTGCAGCCAGCGATTCTGGGCCAGTAACAGCCGGTCCAGCGCTTGGGCCACACCCCAGGTTTGCGGCGTGGAATAGTAGTCCAGGGCCAGGGCCTGCAAGGTCGAACGGGCGGCCAGCCCGCCATCGGCGCATTGGCTCACACCGTCGGCGATGGCGAACAGGTACCCCTTGCTCGCGGCCAGGGCCGGCGCCGGGGTCACCAGGCGCAGGGCGTCCTGGTTTTCTTCCCGAGGGCCAATGGCACTGGCTTCGGCAAAACTCAGTTGCAGGCTCATGGAGGCTATTTATACCCGAGCCGCGGTGACAGCGGCCGAACCCCAGGTGGTCCTCCAGCGACGCTTGACGCCGTACAGGCCGAACCAGGCCAGGACGCCGAGGCTGGCGAACAACCACAGTGCCAGTTGATAGCTGCCGGTGCTTTGCTTGATCGCGCCCATGCCTGCCGCCAGGGCGAAACCGCCGATGCCGCCGGCCATGCCGATCAATCCGGTCATCACGCCGATCTCGCGACGGAAGCGTTGTGGCACCAGTTGGAATACCGCGCCGTTGCCCGCACCCAAACCGAGCATGGTGCAGACGAACAAGGCCAGGGCCGCGTAGGAGCTTGGCAGGTTGAAGCCCACTGCCGCGATGCAGACAGCGGCCACGGTGTACATGCCCAACAGGGTGCGAATGCCACCGAAACGATCCGCCAGGGCGCCGCCCAGTGGACGCATCAGGCTGCCCCCGAAGACGCAAGCGGCGGTGTAGTAACCGGCGGTCACCGGGCTCAGGCCGTACTGGTCGTTGAAGTAGCCGGGCAGTGCGCTGGCCAGGCCGATGAAGCCGCCGAAGGTCACACTGTAGAAGAACATGAACCACCAGCTGTCCCGGTCGCCCAGGGCCTTGAGGTAGTCGCCCATGGATTTGGCTTTTGGTCGCTCGGGAGCGTTCTTGGCCAGCCAGGCAAAGAGGATCAGGGTCACGATCAGCGGGATCAGCGCGAAACCGAACACGTTGCTCCAGCCGAATGCCACCGCCATCACCGGGGCGATCAGCGCAGCCAGTACGGTGCCCGAGTTACCAGCGCCGGCAATGCCCATGGCCTTGCCCTGGTGCTGTGGCGGATACCACTGGGAGGCCAGCGGCAGGGCCACGGCGAATGAAGCACCGGCCACGCCGAGGAACAGTCCCAGCAGCAAGGCTTGTTCGTAGCTGTGGATGCCCAGTTTCCAGGCACAGAACAGTGCACCGATCACAATCACCTGACCGACCATACCGGCGGTTTTCGGTGAAATCCGGTCGGCGAGCAGGCCCATGAACAAGCGCAGCACGGCACCGGCCAGGATCGGCGTAGCCACCATCAGGCCGCGTTGCTGGGTGGTCAGGTGCAGGTCGGCAGAGATCTGCACCGCCAGTGGACCGAGCAGGTACCAGACCATGAAACTCAGGTCGAAATAGAGGAAGGCCGCGAACAGTGTCGGGGTGTGGCCGGATTTCCAGAAGCTTGAATTCATCGCGCACCTCAGCTGTAAAAGTCTCGAGAAATGAGTCAGTGCCTTGAAGCAGTGCGCCGCCTGTGGCTGCACCACCGACCCCGGACTGTGGGATCAAAACAAAAAAACGCCGCAACCCGAATCGCCAGGGGGCGAGGAGGGTGTGCGACGTCTTTGTCGTAGGTGGGGCAACCGCCGTTGGTTACCTGTGGCTTTGCTAAAGCGAGAACTGTGCCAACAGGGGAGCAGTGTGAGACCTATCGCGAGCAGGCTCGCTCCCACAGTGGATCTTCAGTGGCCATGAAACCTGTGGGAGCGGGCCTGCTCCCACATTGGAGTTCCAGTGGCCACAGGATCTGTGGGAGCGAGCCTGCTCGCGATAGCGCCGGGCCAGGCGCTGCAAGGCTTTCAGCCGAGCAGCTCATTCATCGCAATGATCTGCTCGGCCACCTGGATCAGCTTCTGCTGGCGACTCATGGCCTGGCGGCGCATCAGGGTGTAGGCCTGTTCTTCGTTGCATTCTTTCATCTTCATCAGCATGCCCTTGGCCAGTTCGATGCGTTTGCGTTCGGCCAGTTGCTGGTCCCGGGCCAGAAGCTGGGCGCGCAGGGCCTGGTCGCTTTCGAAGCGCGCCATGGCCACGTCGAGGATCGGTTGCAGGCGCGCGGCGTGGATGCCTTCGACGATGTAGGCGCTCACGCCCGATTTGATCGCCTGGCGCATTACATCCGGGTCGTGCTCGTCGGTAAACATGACGATCGGTCGTGGCTGGTCGCGGCTGACCAGCACCACTTGCTCCATGACATCGCGTCCGGGTGACTCGGTATCGATCAGGATCACGTCCGGACGCACTGTTTCGACGCGTGCCGGCAGGTCGATGGTCAATCCGGATTCATCGATGACTTCGAACCCGGCCTCAATCAGGGCCGCTTTGAGACGGCCGACTTTTTTCGCGGTGTCGTTGATCAGCAGGATACGCAGCATGGTCGTGGCTCCTGTCAGCGGCTGGCGAAGAGGGGAGCCGCATCGCTCAAAGCGTGCAGTTTGAAGCTTTTGGCATAAGCGGCCGGATCCGAGCCGTCCCAGATGGTGCCGTCGATCAATTGGCTGCTGCGCATGTCCTGGCGGGGGGCGGCGATGTCCAGTGCCGCGCAGGCTTGACGGTAGAGCGTGAGTTGCTGGACTTGCCGCGCCACGGCCAGGTAATCCGGGTCTTCGCGCAACAGGCCCCAGCGGCGGAACTGGGTCATGAACCACATGCCATCGGACAGGTAGGGCAGGTTCACTTCGCCGTTGCCGTGGAAACGCATCGCGTGAGGGTCCTGCCAGCTGTTGCCCAGCCCGTCGGCGTAAATCCCTAACAGGCGCGGCTCGATGCAATCCAGCGGCGCGTCCAGGTATTCGGGGGCACTCAATAGTTGTGCGGTGCTGCGGCGGTTCTCGGTGCTTTGCTCAATGAAGCGACTGGCTTGCAGGATCGCCATCACCAGTGCGCGGGCGGTATTGGGGTATTGCTCGACGAATGCACGGGTGCAGCCGAGGACTTTTTCCGGGTGATCGGGCCAGATGGTTTGAGTCGTCGCCAGGGTGAAGCCCAGGTTCTGTTTGACCGCACTGGCGCACCACGGCTCGCCCACGCAGAACCCGTCGATCCGTCCGGCCTGCAGGTGGGCGATCATTTGCGGCGGCGGTACCACCACGCTGTCGACATCCGACAGCGGATGGATGCCTTGAGCGGCGAGCCAGTAATAGAGCCACATGGCGTGGGTGCCAGTGGGGAAGGTCTGGGCGAAAGTCAGTTTCGGGCGAGTTTGGTGCACATGTTGTTCCAGTGCCTCAGGACTGGTCACGCCTTGGGCCTGCAAGCCATGGGAAAGGTTGATGCTCTGGCCGTTCTGGTTCAGCCCCATCAACACCGCCATGTCGGTCGGCGCGACCCCGCCGATGCCCAGGTGCACCGCGTAGATCAGGCCATACAGGCTGTGGGCGGCATCGATTTCACCACTGACCAGCTTGTCCCGCAGGTTGGCCCAGGACGCTTGGCGCTTGAGGTTCAAAGTCAGCCCGTAAGGCTGGGCGAAGCCCTGGGTGGCGGCCACCACCAGCGGCGCGCAGTCGCTCAAGGCCATGAAGCCAAGATTGATCGCGCTCTTTTCCGGGGCATCGCTGCCATTGACCCAGGCCAGGGGGTTGGCTGGAATTTCATTCATCGCGCATCACCTTTCCACAAAAAAAGGCGCCGTATCCGGACGCTTGCAAGGCCGGATGACGACGCCGTTGTCCTTCAAATACAGTGTGGCACTCATTCCGTCGTTGGCATGGGTGCCGATGAACGCAAGTGGTGCAAGGCATATGCCATCGCCGCTGTTTTGTGCAGGCGCCTCGCGTGCATCGTCGTAGCCCGGCTATAATCGCCGCCTCATTTCGTCGCCCGAGTCCAAGCCGCCCATGTACACCCTGGCCCGTGAACTGCTGTTCAAACTTTCCCCGGAAACCTCCCACGATCTGTCCCTGGACCTGATCGGTGCGGGTGGACGTTTGGGCCTCAATGGTCTGCTGTGCAAGGCGCCGGCTAAATTGCCGGTGAATGTGATGGGGCTTGAGTTCCCCAACCCGGTCGGGCTGGCGGCGGGCCTGGACAAGAATGGCGCGGCCATCGACGGTTTTGCCCAGTTGGGGTTCGGTTTCGTCGAAATCGGCACCGTCACCCCGCGTGCCCAGCCGGGCAACCCAAAGCCACGGATTTTCCGCCTGCCGCAAGCCGAGGCGATCATCAACCGCATGGGCTTTAACAACCTGGGCGTCGACCATTTGCTGGGGCGTGTGGCTGCCGCCAAGTACAAGGGCGTGCTGGGCATCAACATCGGCAAGAACTTCGATACACCGGTGGAGCGCGCGGTCGACGATTATCTGATCTGCCTGGACAAGGTCTACGCCCACGCCAGTTATGTGACCGTCAACGTCAGTTCCCCGAACACTCCGGGGCTGCGCAGCCTGCAATTCGGTGATTCGCTCAAGCAACTGCTGGCCGACCTGGCCCGACGTCGCGCCGAATTGGCGGTGATCCATGGTAAGCATGTGCCACTGGCCATCAAGATCGCACCAGACATGACCGACGAAGAGACCTCACAGGTGGCCCAGGCCCTGATCGACACTGGAATGGACGCGGTGATTGCCACCAACACGACGCTGGGTCGCGAAGGTGTCGAGGGGGTGGAACACGCTGACGAGGCGGGCGGGCTGTCCGGTGCGCCGGTGCGGGACAAGAGCACCCACACTGTGAAGGTGCTGGCCGCGGAACTGGCGGGGCGCTTGCCGATCATCGCGGCGGGTGGCATCACCGAGGGCAAGCATGCTGCCGAAAAAATCAGCGCAGGCGCGAGTCTGGTGCAGATTTATTCAGGCTTTATCTATAAGGGGCCGGCGTTGATTCGGGAATCGGTGGATGCGATTGCTGCACTGCGTTGATTCTCAAGGTGCAACGCGATTCAACTGTGGCGAGGGGATTATCCCCGCTGGGGCGCGAAGCGGCCCCAAACAGCTCACTCGTTAAACCTGACACTCTGAGGGCTGCTGCGCAGCCCAGCGGGGATAAATCCCCCTCGCCACAACTGTATTCACAGCCCGGCTTTTTGCAGTGTTCATGAAACCCAGGCATTAAAAAGGGCTCCTCGAAGGAGCCCCCTGGGCCGAAGCCCGCCGTCCGGATGGGACGTGCGTGGTTAAATCGATGTGAGTATCAAATTGTCGAGTTCTTGAGTGTTAAGCCCTGTGTCAGCCGACGGCGTGAAGTTCGTTGAGTCTATGGATACCCGCAGTGCCGGTCATACCGTCCCAGTTGTCGCCGCGTCCTTCTCGCCAGCCATTGATCCAGGCTTGACGTACCGACGGTAGAGTAAAGGGGCAAAGCTCACGGGATTTACCACCAACGCCATATTGGTAACCGCGTAAAAATGCTCTTTCCAACGGATCACGCTTAAGTCTTCTCATAGGGTGTTGCCCTCACTTGTTGACTGTTGCTTAGCGTCGACCTCTATTGAGGCCGGGGCAGAATCATTCTGCCGTTGGTGGCTCGTTGCCGGCGTGACGAGCCGAGGTGTTGACGCCGTTGCGACGTCAACCTGTGTTGAGTTCTAACCAAAGCGTCACATGGATGGAATGATCGTTTTGTCATAAGCACGTAACAATAAAGATGTTAGGGCGATAAGTAACATGATGTTCGTCACCCGCTTTCAGGCAAGACCCCTGTATGATCGGCCCTGCATCGAAGGGTGCAGCCCTCAGGCGAATGAGAATGTCCCCCCGTTGCACTCGGGTACTATTCGACGAAAGGGTCGAGTTTTCACAATTTGTTGCACAGAATTTTTTATCTGCCCTCGCCTCTAAGCTCTTTTAACCTGAGCGGCGAGGGCGGCACGGCACACTTTCGTGCCACACGGGTGCTCTTGAGAAAAGCACCTGATTGAACCCGGCCCGGCAATGCGTTGCCCGGTCCACTTAGCCAAAGGCTCTGGAAATCCCATGTCCGATCGTTTCGAACTCTTCCTCACTTGCCCCAAAGGTCTTGAAGGCCTGCTGATCGAGGAAGCCGTCGGGCTTGGCCTTGAAGAGGCGCGTGAGCACACCTCGGCCGTGCGCGGCATGGCCGACATGGAAACGGCTTATCGCCTGTGCCTGTGGTCGCGCCTGGCCAACCGCGTATTGCTGGTGCTCAAGCGCTTCCCGATGAAGGATGCCGAAGACTTGTACCACGGCGTGCTGGATGTGGATTGGCAAGACCACATGCTCGCCGATGGCACCCTGGCGGTGGAGTTCAGCGGCCACGGCTCGGGTATCGACAACACCCACTTCGGCGCCTTGAAGGTCAAGGACGCCATTGTCGACAAGCTGCGTACCCCGACAGGCGAGCGGCCATCCATCGACAAGCTCAACCCGGACCTGCGCATCCACCTGCGCCTGGACCGCGGCGAAGCGATCCTTTCCCTGGACCTTTCTGGCCACAGCCTGCACCAGCGCGGCTATCGCCTGCAGCAAGGCGCCGCGCCCCTGAAAGAAAACCTCGCCGCGGCCATCCTGATCCGTGCCGGCTGGCCGCGTATTGCCGCTGAAGGCGGGGCGTTGGCTGACCCGATGTGCGGCGTCGGTACCTTCCTGGTGGAAGCCGGCATGATCGCCGCCGACATGGCGCCGAACCTGCGTCGCCAGCAGTGGGGTTTTACCGCCTGGCTCGGCCATGTGCCGGCGTTGTGGAAGAAGCTCCACGAAGAAGCCACCGAGCGTGCCGCTGCCGGCCTGGCCAAGCCACCATTGTGGATTCGCGGCTACGAAGCCGACCCACGGCTGATCCAGCCGGGCCGCAACAACGTTGAGCGGGCGGGCCTGAGCGAGTGGATCAAGATTTATCAGGGGGAAGTCGCCACGTTCGAACCCCGCCCGGACCAGAACCAGAAAGGCCTGGTGATCTGCAACCCGCCGTACGGCGAGCGTCTGGGCGACGAAGCCAGCTTGCTCTATCTCTATCAGAACCTCGGCGAGCGCCTGCGCCAGGCCTGCCTGAACTGGGAGGCCGCAGTGTTCACCGGCGCGCCGGACCTGGGCAAGCGCATGGGCATTCGCAGTCACAAGCAGTATTCGTTCTGGAACGGCGCCTTGCCGTGCAAATTGCTGCTGATCAAGGTACTGCCCGATCAGTTCGTCACCGGCGAGCGTCGTACCCCGGAACAGCGCCAGGCCGAGCGTGAGCTGGCTGAGTACGATCAGGCGCCGGAAGTACCGCAAGAGCGCCAGTACAACAAGAACGGTAACCCGATCAAGCCGGCTCCGGCTCCGGCTCCTGTGGTCGAGCAGGCCCGTTTGAGCGAAGGCGGGCAGATGTTCGCCAATCGCCTGCAAAAAAACCTCAAGCTGCTGAGTAAATGGGCCAAGCGTGAAGGCGTGGACTGCTACCGGGTCTACGATGCCGACATGCCGGAATACTCCATGGCCATCGACCTGTACCACGATTGGGTTCACGTCCAGGAATACGTCGCGCCAAAATCCATCGACCCGGAAAAGGCCTCGGCCCGGCTGTTCGACGCCCTGGCGGCGATTCCCCAGGCACTGAACGTCGACAAGAGCCGAGTGGTGATCAAGCGTCGCGAGCGGCAGAGCGGCACCAAGCAGTACGAGCGCCAGAGCACCCAAGGCAAGTTCACCGAGGTCAACGAAGGCGGCGTGAAGCTGCTGGTCAACCTCACCGACTACCTGGACACTGGGCTGTTTCTCGACCACCGGCCGATGCGCCTGCGGATCCAGAAAGAGGCGGCCGGCAAGCGCTTCCTCAATCTGTTCTGCTACACCGCGACCGCCAGTGTCCACGCTGCCAAGGGCGGTGCGCGCAGCACCACCAGTGTCGACCTGTCGAAAACCTACCTGGACTGGGCGCGGCGCAACCTGTCGCTCAATGGTTTTTCGGACAAGAACCGCTTGGAGCAGGGCGACGTGATGGCTTGGCTTGAAGCCAGTCGTGACGAATACGACCTGATCTTCATCGATCCGCCGACTTTCTCCAATTCCAAGCGCATGGAAGGGGTGTTCGATGTGCAGCGCGACCACGTCCAACTGCTGGACTTGGCCATGGCCCGCCTGGCGCCGGGTGGTGTGCTGTACTTCTCCAACAACTTCCGCAAGTTCCAGCTCGAGGACAATCTGGCGGAGCGTTACGCGGTGGAGGAAATCACCGCCAAGACCATCGATCCGGATTTTGCCCGCAATGGCAAGATTCACCGTGCCTGGAAGATCATGGCCCGCTGACCTGTAGCCGATTGGATCCATGGAAGCCTTGAAACTCAAGGCTTCCAGGCGTTTTTGTGCTGGTCAAAGTGATGGCTAATAGCTATAACTTAAGCCTGTGGACAGGGCAGTACCTACTGCCTGCCCCTTTCTGAGTTGTATTTATGGCATTGCATCAGGTACGCCCCAGAATCCTGGGTTTTATCAGCGAAGATGTGTCGGCCTGGCTGGTGGCTTCGCTGGTGCTGCTGGCCGGTGCGTTCCTGACCGGTTTGTTGACCTGGGCGATGGCCAATCTGTTTGACCAGCAATTGCGCCAGCGCTTTGAACTGCAAGCCGATGAACGCTTTAGCCGCATCGAGGAACGTTTTCAGGACCAGGAGCAACGTCTCGACAGCCTGAGGCGTTTCTTTGCCAACTCGGCCGGGGTTTCCGAGAGAGAATTCCATGGCTATGCCGAAGCGTTGCTGCGGCGCACCCAGGCGTTCGCCTGGGCGCCTCGGGTGCTGCGCGACGAACGATCATCGTTCGAACAACAAGCCCGCACAGAGGGGGGCGATACGTTTTCCATCCGTGAGCCTGACGACTCCGGTGGCTTGCGTCTGGCCGCCGAACGGGACGAATACGTGCCGGTGTTGTACCTCCAGAATCAACCTTCCTTCAAGGCTCCACGGGGCTTGGACCTGCTCGCCCATCCCTTGCGCCGTGCCACCCTTGAGCGCGCTCGCCACCGGGAGACCATAGTGGTATCGCAACCTTTGGACCTGGCGGGAGAGGCCGCCACCGCCACCCGCGGGGTGTTGCTGGTCGCGCCGGTCTCCAAGGCGTGGTCCAAGGAACCTTTCGGTTACGTCGTGGCTGCCGTCAGCATGCGCCAACTGGTGGGTGATGGCCTGCCGGCGCCCGGTCAGGACAACCTTTCGATGCGGGTCATGGACCTGTCCACGGACGATCGGGAGGAAGTGCTGTTCGAGTCACTCGATCCACCGGGCGAAAGTGACTTGTCGGCGACCCGCCTGTTGCGCCTGGCCGATCGTGACTATCGGATAGAGTTGCGGCCCAGTCACATGTTCCTGTCCACCAACCCTTCCTCGGTGGCCAGTCTGGTGGTATTGGGGGGCTTGCTCAGCCTGCTCCTCAGTGCGCTGCTGTATGTGCTGGTCAGCCAGCGACAGCGGGCCCTGCAGTTGGTCGAGCTGCGGACCCGAGAGCTGCGCGAGCGTGAGCAGGAACTGCGGGGCACTCATGGTCAGTTGCGTGGTGTGCTGAATGCCGCGACCCAGGTTGCGATCATCGCCACGGATCTTCGCGGGGTGATCACCACGTTCAATGCGGGCGCCGAGCAGATGCTTGGCTACGACAGCGGCGAGGTTCTGCACTGCATGACCCTCGAAAGCCTTCACTTGCCGCGCGAGCTCCAGGCCCGGGCCGTACAACTTGCTGCGCGTTATGGCAAACCGATCCCCACGTGCCACGCAATGTTGGTCGAGGGCGGCGAACAGGGTGGCCAACAGGCCCGGGAATGGACCCTGGTGCGCCGCGATGGCAGCCATCTGACCGTGAACATGCTGGCGACACCGATGCTCGATGATCAGGGGCTGTGGGTCGGGCATCTGGCGATCTGCATCGACATCACCGAACGCAAGCGCGTTCACGAGGCCCTGGCCGCCCGGGACCTGTTGCTGAAAAAGCTCAGTGCCCACGTGCCTGGGGGCATCTACCAGTTCAAGATGGATTTCAATGGGCGTTTCAGCGTGATTTATGCCAGTGATGGCATTCGCGATATCTATGAACTGGAGCCCGAGACACTGGTGCGCAACGCCGAATCGATTTTCTCGCGCATCCATCCGCTGGACAGTGCGCGCGTGCGCAGATCGATCCGCACTTCGGCCGACACCCTGAGCCCATGGCGCGAGGAGTATCGCCTGCAGCTGCCGCAGCGGGGGTTGCGTTGGGTGCGCGGCGAGGCCACGCCTGAGGAGCTGCCAGGCGGCGGAGTGTTGTGGCACGGTTATATTTCCGACATTTCCGATCTCAAGCGGGTGGAGGAGGAACTGCGAGCCTTGTCAGTGACCGACGCCCTGACAGGTATTCGCAACCGGCGCTATTTCCAGGAGCGCCTGACCACGGAGATGGCGCGGGTGGAACGGGGTACCGGGGAACTGGCGGTCATCATGCTCGACATCGATCACTTCAAGCGCATCAACGATCAGCATGGTCATGCAGTGGGTGATCGGGTGTTGCAGGCGGTTTGCCAGCGCATCACCCAGCGGCTGCGACGGACCGACGTGTTCTGTCGGCTGGGCGGTGAAGAGTTCGTGGTGTTATGCCCGGACACCGACGGCGAAAGTGCCCACGCCTTGGCCACGGGGTTGTGGGAAGGGCTGCGCAGCGCGCCGATCGAGGACGTGGGCGTCATCACGGCCAGTTTCGGTATCGCCACCTGGCGCGTGGGGGAGGGGGCGGATGCGCTGCTGTTGCGGGCCGACTCGGGGGTGTACGCGGCCAAGCAGGCCGGACGGGATCGGGTTGAGGTGCAGTTGGGGTAGGCGTTCGCGCCGGTGATCGATGTGGGAGCGAGCCTGCTCGCGATAACGGTGTGCCATTCAACATCGCTGTTCACTGGCTGACGCATCGCGAGCAGGCTCGCTCCCACATTCAATTTGGTACGGGTTTAGAGCACCGAAGCCGTCTGCGGCAGTTTCGGCTGGCGGTACAGGTCCAGCAGCACCTGGTCCAGCACCGACGAAGCGCCCCATGGCCGCGGATCGTTGAGAATCGCCACGACGGCCCAGGTGTTGCCGTTGATGTCACGGCTGTAGCCCGCGATGGCGCGAACGGTGTTCAGGGTGCCGGTCTTGACGTGCGCTTCGCCGGCCATGGCGGTGGTCTTGAGACGTTTGCGCATGGTGCCGTCGGTGCCGGCGATGGGCATCGAACTGATGAATTCGGCGGAGTACGGGCTGCGCCACGCGGCTTGCAGCATTGCCGCCATTTCCCGGGCACTCACCCTTTCGGCGCGGGACAGGCCGGAGCCGTTTTCCATGACCAGGTGCGGCGCGGTGATGCCTTTCCTGGCCAGCCACTGGCGTACCACCCGCTGTGCCGCTTTGGCGTCGTCACCGTCGGCTTCGTTGCGGAACTCTGCGCCCAGGCTCAGGAATAATTGCTGGGCCATGGTGTTGTTACTGTATTTGTTGATGTCGCGAATGATCTCCGCCAGGTCCGGCGAGAACGCCCGGGCCAGCACCTTGGCGCTGCTCGGGGTCGCCGCCAGGCGATCCTTGCCCTGAATGCTGCCGCCCAGTTCCTTCCAGATCGCCCGCACCGCTCCGGCGGTGTAGGTGGGGTGGTCCAGCAGCGCCAGGTAAGTCTGGGAGCTGCAACCGTCACCGAGCTGGCCGCCGACGGTCACGGTCACGCTGCCGTCTGCCTGGGGCACCGGGTTGTAGCGCACGCCACCGGTGCATTGCTTGGAGTTGAGTGCCTTGACCTGGTTTTCGATGCGAATGCTGGCAATCGGCGGCTCCACCGACACCAGCACCCGGCCGGCGTCATTGCGGGCGACAAAACGCAGGGCCTTGAGGTTGACCAGCAAGGAGTCGGGCTTGACCAGGAACGGTTTGTTCTTGTCGTTGCCGTCGTCGTTGAATTCAGGCAACTGCGGTTTGATGAAGAAACCACGGTCCAGCACCAGGTCCCCGGTCACCTGTTGCACGCCGTTGGCCCGCAGGTCGCGCATCAGCAGCCAGAGTTTTTCCATGTTCAGCTTGGGGTCGCCGCCACCCTTGAGGTACAGGTTGCCGTTGAGAATCCCGCCGCTGAGGGTGCCGTCGGTGTAGAACTCGGTTTTCCACTGGTGATTGGGCCCCAGCATCTCCAGGGCGGCATAGGTGGTCACCAGCTTCATGGTGGAGGCCGGGTTCACCGAGACGTCGGCGTTGTACAGGGTCGGGGTGCCAGGGCCGTTGAGCGGGATCATCACCAGGGACAAGGCGTTGTTTTGCAGCTTGCTGTTCTTGAGGGCCTTTTGCACATTGGGCGTCAGGGCCGTGTTGATAGTGGCGGCGCTGGTGGATGCGGGCAGGGCCAGGGGAAGAAGAAGGCTGGCCAAAAGCAGTGGACGCAAAGATCTGATCATTTGAAATAAAACCCTACGGGCGAGGGGGAAAAAACGAGGGCATGAAAATGAACGCCCTCAACGTCATGAAAGTGTCGGCATTATGCCCCAAGGTGCAACGGCTTGTGCCGTGCCTGAGCCCTTCAGGGCGCTATTTTTTACCGACGGTAGGCCCACACACCCGATCAGGCGGGCAAACAGTGCACCAAACTGGTAGAGTGCCGGCCGTTATTACTTATGAGGATTGTTCCAATGGCGACTAACCGTTCCCAGCGTCTGCGCAAAAAACTGTGCGTGGATGAATTTCAAGAGCTGGGTTTCGAACTGAACCTGGATTTCAAAGAAGATCTGGCCGATGAGGCCGTTGACGCTTTCCTCGACGCTTTCCTGAAAGAAGCCATGGAAGCCAATGGCCTGGGCTATGTTGGCGGCGACGACTACGGTCTGGTTTGCCTGCAGAAGCGTGGCTCGGTATCCGAAGAGCAGCGTGCGGCCGTTGAAGCCTGGCTCAAGGCGCGTCCTGAGCTGACCAGCGTTGAAGTCAGCCCGCTGATGGACGTCTGGTACCCGGAAAAGCCGATCAATCCGGTCGCTTGATGGTCTGAAACCGGCAGCCCGTTTGGGTGCCGGTTTTTTTGTGCCTGTCGGTTGGGTAGGTGTTGCCCTTCAGGCTGCCATCGCGAGCAGGCTCGCTCCCACAGGATTGTTGTGAACGACACAGATCCTTCTGTGGGAGCGAGCCTGCTCGCGATGCCTTCAGGCGTTACGCCAGTTCAGGATCACTAAGGTCAACACCCCCGCCACAATCCCCCAGAACGCCGAGCCGATGGAAAACAGCGTCAACCCCGATGCCGTGACCATGAAGGTGATCAGTGCCGCTTCCCGTTCCCGGGCTTCGCTCATGGCGATGCTCAAGCCATTGATGATTGAGCCGAACAGCGCCAGCGCCGCGATGGACAGTACCAACTCCTTGGGCAGCGCCGCGAACAACGCCGCCAGTGTCGCGCCGAACACCCCGGCAAGCCCATAGAAAACCCCGCACCAGACTGCTGCCGTATAGCGTTTGTTACGATCCTCATGGGCGTGGGGCCCAGTGCAGATGGCCGCGCTGATGGCCGCCAGGTTAATGCCGTGGGAACCGAACGGCGCCAGCAGCAGCGAGGCGATGCCGGTGCTGGTGATCAGCGGCGAGGCCGGTACGTTGTAACCGTCGGCCCGCAGCACCGCGATGCCAGGCATGTTTTGCGAGGTCATCGCCACCACGAACAATGGAATGCCGATGCTGATGGTGGCCGCCAGGGAGAAGTGCGGCGTGGTCCATACCGGTGTGGCCACTTCCAGGGCAAAGCCGCTGAAGTCCAGCAGCCCCATCAAGCCTGACAGAGCTGTACCGATCAGCAGCGCAGCCAGCACTGCGTAGCGCGGCGACAGGCGCTTGACGATCAGGTAGGTGAAAAACATCCCCAGCACCAGACCGGTTCGATGCTGGGCGGCGACGAAAATCTCGCTGCCGATCTTGAACAGGATCCCCGCCAGCAACGCCGCCGCCAGCGAGGCCGGAATGCGCTTGACCAGGCGCTCGAAGCTGCCGGTCAGGCCACAGATCGTTACCAGCACCGCGCAGGTGATGTAGGCGCCGATGGCCTCGCCATAACTGACCCCGCCCAGGCTGGTGATCAGCAGCGCCGCGCCGGGTGTCGACCAGGCGATGGTGATCGGTGTGCGATACCGCAACGACAGGCCAATGGAGCACACGGCCATGCCGATGGAAATCGCCCAGATCCACGAAGAAATCTGCCCGCTGGTCAGCCCTGCCGCCTGTCCGGCCTGGAACATCAACACCAGCGAACTGGTGTAGCCGGTCATCATGGCGATGAAACCGGCGACGATCGCCGATGGCGATGTATCGGCCAACGGACGAAGTGGCGTGGTCGTGACTTCGGTCATGGTGGGCGGTGGTCCTTGTTGTAAATTGCAGGAGGGCGGGGGCCACAGATTCGGGGTTTAAGCCTAAACTCAACTCCGTTGCCAATTGCAATACAGCCACGTCCGTAAACAGCCGTACAGTCGTGTTGCCATCAGAGGTTGTGTACAATCGACGTATTATTTACGTGATACTTGTCAGCGACCCGCTGAGGCGTATTACAGTCACGGTCAATTCGCCGCAGTTCTCCGACTCGAGTGCCCATGAACGAACAGTTGCAGCCCCTCAAGAAACAACCGCGAGCAGGCAAAGCCGGCCGCAGCGGAACCCAGGACGATATTGTCTATGCGCATATTTTCGAGGCCATCCTCGAACAGCGTCTGGCGCCCGGTACAAAGTTGAGCGAAGAGGCGTTGGGGGAGATTTTCGGGGTCAGTCGCACCATCATTCGCCGCGCGTTGTCACGCCTGGCCCACGAAGGCGTGGTGCTGTTGCGGCCCAATCGCGGCGCCGTGGTGGCCAGCCCGAGTGTTGAAGAGGCCCGCCAGGTATTCATGGCCCGGCGTCTGGTGGAGCGGGCCATCACCGAACTGGCCGTGCAGCACGCCACCGCCGAGCAGCTTGCCGAGCTGCGGCAGATGGTCAGCGACGAGCGCGACAGTTTTTCCCGTGGTGACCGTGGCGCCGGCATCCGCCTGTCAGGCGAGTTCCACCTCAAGCTGGCCGAGGCGGCGAAGAACGCCCCGCTGATCAGCTTCCAGCGCAGCCTGGTGTCGCAGACCTCGCTGATCATCGCCCAGTATGAAAGCGGCAACCGCTCCCACTGTTCCTACGACGAACACACCCAATTGATCGACGCCATCGAGGCCCGCGATGCCACCCTGGCGGTGGACCTGATGATGCACCACATGGACCACATCGACAGCAAGCTCAACCTCGACGAAGAAAGCGCGTCGGATGATTTGCATGCGGTGTTTTCGCATTTGTTGCAGAGCAAGAAGCCAGGGCGGTCGACGGCCAAGCTTTGATGGGTTGAGTCAGACGTACCGAGTTGCCTTCATCGCGAGCAGGCTCGTTCCCACAAGGGTTATGTGACTGACACAAATCCACTGTGGGAGCGAGCCTGCTCGCGATTGGCGGTCTGACAGTCGCTAGAAATCTAGCGCTGATGCACCAATCGGCCCGCCGCAAAGGTCTGCGCCACCGTCCGGTCATCCCCCAGCGTCATCAACACAAACAACTTCTCGGCAATGTCCCGGGCCTGCTTGAGGCGATAGCTCAACAGCGGCGTGGCGTTGTAGTCCAACACCAGAAAGTCCGCATCGCTGCCCGGCTGTAAAGTCCCGATCCGGTCTTCCAGGCGCAAGGCCCGGGCGCCGCCAAGCGTGGCCAGGTACAGTGACTTGAACGGGCTCAGGCGGGCGCCCTGCAACTGCATCACCTTGTAGGCTTCGTTCAGGGTTTGCAGCAACGAAAAACTGGTTCCGCCCCCCACATCCGTACCCAACCCCACGTTCACTTTGTGCTTCTCGGCCATTGGCAGGTTGAACAGGCCGCTGCCGAGGAAAAAGTTCGAGGTCGGGCAGAACGCGATGGCCGAACCGGTCTCGGCCAGGCGCGCGCATTCGTCGTCACACAGGTGCACGCCGTGGGCGAACACCGAGCGTTCGCCGAGCAGTTGGTAGTGGTCGTAGACGTCCAGATAACCTTTGCGCTCGGGGAACAGCTCCTTGACCCATTGCACTTCCTGCAGGTTCTCACTGATGTGAGTCTGCATGTACAGTTCGGGATATTCCCCCAGCAACTGACCCGCCAGGGCCAGTTGCTCCGGCGTGCTGGTCGGCGCAAAACGCGGGGTCACGGCGTAATGCAGGCGGCCCTTGCCATGCCAGCGCTCGATCAGCGCTTTGCTTTGGGTGTAGCTGGATTCGGCGGTGTCGGTCAGGTAGTCCGGGGCGTTGCGATCCATCATCACTTTGCCGGCGATCATCCGCAGGTCGAGTTTCTCGGCCACCTCGAAAAACGCGTTCACCGATTGCGGGTGCACACTGCCGAACACCAGCGCGGTGGTGGTGCCGTTGCGCAGCAGTTCCTTGACGAAAATATCGGCGACGGCGTCGGCATGGGCCTTGTCGGCGAACTGACTTTCGCAGGGGAAGGTGTAGGTGTTGAGCCAGTCCAGCAATTGCTCGCCGTAAGCCCCGACCATGCCGGTCTGCGGCAGGTGGATGTGGGTGTCGATGAAGCCGGGCGTGATCAGCGCGTCCTGGTAATGAGTGATCTCGATGTCGGCCGCCAGGGTGGGTAGCAATTCGCTGGCGTGGCCGATGGCGCTGATCTGGCCGTTTTCCACCACCAGCAGGCCGTCTTCAAAATATTCATAGGACGCTTCAATGCCGACTTCGGCAGGGTCGGCGAGGCTGTGGAGCAGGGCGGCGCGGTAGGCTTTACGTGTCAGGGGCATGGGAATTCTCAACGATTGTTCAACGGTTCGCCTGGCTGCGGCGCGAGGCCGGCAGCAGCTTGGCAATCGGTTCGGCGCGCGTGGTGTGCTGGCCGAAATCCGCGTTATAGGTGGCGATGATTTCACCGGCGATGGAGATGGCGATTTCCACAGGCAACTTGCCTTTGACGTCACCAATGCCCATCGGGCAGCGCATGCGCTGCAAGGTGCTGCTGTCGAAGCCGCGATCGCGCAGGCGATGTTCGAACTTGACCCGTTTGGTTTTCGAACCGATCAGGCCGAAGTAAGCGAAGTCGTTGCGCTTGAGGATCGCGGCGCTCAGTTCCAGGTCGAGCTGATGGTTGTGGGTCATGACGATGCAGTAGCTGCCGGCGGGCAGCTCGTCGATTTCATCCAGCGGCTCCTCGCTGACGATCTTGCGCACGCCGTGGGGCAGGTGTTCAGGAAACTCCGCTTCCCGGGAGTCGATCCAGCGCACCTTGCAGGGCAGGCTCGCCAGCAGCGGCACCAGGGCGCGGCCGACGTGGCCGGCGCCGAATACGGCGATCTGCGCCTGGACCTGGCCCATGGGTTCGAACAGCAGCACGGTCACGCCGCCGCAGCACTGGCCCAGGCTGGCACCGAGGCTGAAGCGCTCCAGATGGGTGCTTTGCTGGCCGCTGGCGAGCATCTGCCGGGCGATCTCCATGGCCTTGTATTCCAGGTGGCCGCCACCGATGGTGTCGAACGTCTGGCTGGCGCTGATCACCATTTTCGAACCGGCATTGCGCGGGGTCGAGCCGAGTTCTTCGATGATCGTCACCAGCACGCAGGGTTCACCGCGATCTTGCAGGTCGGCGAGGGCGCTGATCCAGTTGTACATATTCACCTCGACATCTCTGTTGTCTGTTCCGGCCTCATCGCGAGCAAGCTCGCTCCCACATTGGGTCGGTGTTCACAAATCCCCTGTGGGAGCGAGCTTGCTCGCGATTGGCCGCGCCGCGGTCTTAGAGCGAAGCCAACTCGGTTTCAGCTTCCCCAACCTTCGCCACCCTCAACCCACGCATCTGCTCACACCCCCACAACACCCGCTCCGGGGTCGCCGGTGCATCGATTTTCGGCTGGTGCTGGTAATTCCCCAGGCTCGCCACGGCATCCTTGATGGCGCACCACGCGGCGATGCCGAGCATGAACGGCGGTTCGCCCACGGCTTTGGAATGGAACACCGTGTCTTCCGGGTTCTTGCGGTTTTCCACCAGCTTGACCCGCAGATCCAACGGCATGTCGGCCACCGCCGGAATCTTGTAGCTGGCCGGGCCGCAGGTCTGTAGCTTGCCTTTGTCGTTCCATACCAGCTCTTCCATGGTCAGCCAGCCCATGCCCTGGATGTAACCGCCCTCGACCTGGCCGATGTCGATGGCCGGGTTCAGCGAGGCGCCGACGTCGTGGAGGATGTCGGTGCGCAGCATCTTGTATTCGCCGGTCAGGGTGTCGACGATCACCTCGGCGCACGCCGCGCCATAGGCGTAGTAGTAGAACGGCCGCCCTCGGGCCTGGCTGCGGTCGTAGTAGATTTTCGGGGTCTTGTAGAAACCGGTGCTCGACAGCGAAACCTGGGCGAAATACGCCTGCTGCACCAGCGCCTCGAACGTCAGGATGTGATCGCGCACCCGCACATGGCCGTTGTGGAACGCCACGTCTTCTTCGCTGACCTTGTACTGCCGCGCGGCGAACTCCACCAGGCGCTGCTTGATGGTTTCGGCGGCATTCTGCGCAGCCTTGCCATTGAGGTCGGCACCGCTGGAGGCAGCGGTGGGCGAGGTGTTCGGCACCTTGTCGGTGTTGGTCGCGGTGATCTGCACCCGGTCCATTTCCACCTGGAACACTTCGGCCACCACTTGCGCGACTTTGGTGTTCAAGCCCTGGCCCATTTCCGTGCCGCCATGGTTCAGGTGGATGCTGCCGTCGGTATAGACATGAATCAGCGCCCCGGCCTGGTTGAGGAAGCTGGCGGTGAAGGAAATACCAAATTTCACCGGGGTCAGCGCCAGGCCTTTTTTCAGGATCGGGCTATTGGCGTTGTAGCGGCGGATCGCTTCGCGGCGCTCGGCATACTGGCTGCTTTGCTCGAGTTCGGCGGTCATCTCCTCGAGCATGTTGTGCTCGACGGTCTGGTAGTAGTGGGTGACGTTACGCTCGGTCTTGCCGTAGTAGTTGGCCTTGCGCACCGCCAGCGGATCCAGCCCCAGATGCCGGGCGATGGCGTCCATCACCTCTTCGATGGCGACCATGCCTTGCGGCCCGCCGAAGCCACGGTAAGCGGTGTTCGACGCGGTATTGGTCTTGCAACGATGGCCGTTGATGGTTGCATCGCCCAGGTAGTAGGCGTTGTCGGCATGGAACATCGCCCGGTCGACAATCGAGGCCGACAGGTCCGGCGAGCAACCGCAGTTGCCGGCCAGCTCCAGGGCAATACCGTGCAGGCGCCCGGTGCTGTCGAAGCCGACGTCGTATTCGATGTAGAAAGGGTGGCGCTTGCCGGTCATCAGCATGTCTTCGACCCGGGGCAGGCGCATCTTGGTCGGTTGGCCGGTGAGGTGGGCGATGACCGCGCACAGGCACGCCGGGCTGGCGGCCTGGGTTTCCTTGCCACCAAAGCCGCCGCCCATGCGGCGCATGTCCACCACGACTTTGTTCATCGAAACGTCCAGCACTTCGGCCACCAGTTTCTGCACTTCGGTGGGGTTCTGTGTGGAGCAGTAGACGATCATGCCGCCGTCTTCGGTGGGCATCACCGAGGAAATCTGGGTTTCCAGGTAAAAGTGTTCCTGGCCGCCAATGTGCAGCGAGCCCTGGATGCGATGCTCGGCGCTGGCCAGTGCCGCCGCCGAATCTCCGCGCTGGTGGGTGTGGCTATCCAGCACGAAATGCCGCTTGCGCAGGGCCTCGACCACGTCCAGCACCGGTTCCAGGTCTTCATATTCGATGATGGCCGCCATCGCTGCCTTGCGCGCGGTTTCCAGGTCCCTGGCGGCAACCGCCAGCACCGGTTGGCCGACGAACTGCACGTCATCAATGGCCAATAGCGGGTCACCGGGCAGCAGCGGGCCGATGTCCTTGAGACCCGGCACGTCTGCATGGGTGATGGCGATGCGCACGCCTTCGAAGGCGTAGCAAGGCGCGGTGTCGATGCGCAAGATCCGGGCGTGGGCACGGTCCGACAGCCGGGCGTACACGTGCAACTGGTTCGGAAATTCCAGGCGATCATCGATGTACTGGGCTTCGCCGGACACATGCTTGGCGGCGCTGTCATGCTTGACGCTGCGGCCCACGCCGGTGGTCAGGTCGCGGGCGAACAGTTCGGCCAGCTCGGCTTGAGTCTTCTCTACGGCGTGATGGTTAGACATAAGCGGTCACCCGAGTCTCGATGTGCGGCGTTTGCAGTTCGATGAAGTATTTGCGCAGCAAATTGCGGGCGCTGAGCAGGCGATATTCCTTGCTGGCGCGGAAGTCCGACAGCGGTGTGAAGTCCTCGGCCAGGGCGGCGCAGGCACGTTCGACGGTGCTGTCGTTCCACGCGGCACCGATCAACGCGGCTTCACAATGCTTGGCGCGCTTGGGCGTCGCGGCCATGCCGCCGAAGGCCACCCGGGCGTCCTGGACCACGCCATGCTCGATACGCAGGTTGAACGCCGCGCACACGGCGGAAATGTCATCGTCCAGGCGCTTGGAGACCTTATAAGCGCGGAACGCCTGCTCAGCGCTGGCCCGGGGCACGATGATCTTCTCGATGAATTCGCTTTCCTGGCGGGCGGTGACCCGGTAATCGATGAAATAGTCTTCCAGCGCCAGGGTGCGACGGGTCTGGCCCTTGCACAAGACGATCTGCGCGCCGAGGGCGATCAGCAAGGGCGGCGAGTCGCCAATCGGCGAGGCGTTGCCGATGTTGCCGCCCAAGGTGCCCTGGTTGCGGATCTGCAACGAAGCGAAGCGCTGCAGCAGTTCGCCGAAGTCCGGGTATTCAGCCTGCAAGGCTTCGTAGCAGTCGGAGAGTGCGGTGGCGGCGCCAATCTCCAGGCGATCGGCGAAACGCTCGATACGCTTGAGCTCAGCGACGTTGCCCACGTAGATCATCACCGGCAGGGTGCGATGGAACTGGGTGACCTCCAGGGCCAGGTCCGTGCCACCGGCCAGCAGGCGCGCCTGGGGATACGCGTCATAAAGATCGGCCAGGTCGGCCACGGTCAACGGCACCAGGCAGCGTTTGTCGCCGCTGTTGAGTTCACCCGTGTCAGTCGGTGCGATGGCTTTGAGGCGAGTGATGGTCTCGGCTTCGCGGGCGTCGAACTGGTCCGCTTGCCTGGCGCAGCAGACCTGCTCGGCGGCCGCCAGAATCGGCCGGTAGCCGGTGCAGCGGCACAGATTGCCGGCCAAGGCTTCGTGGGCCTTATGGGCGTCGGGCTGTTCGCTGTTCTTTTGCAGGGCGAACAGAGACATCACGAAGCCCGGTGTGCAGAAGCCGCATTGCGAACCGTGGCAATCGACCATCGCCTGTTGGACGCTGTGCAACTGGCCCTGGTGCTTGAGGTCTTCGACGCTGATCAACTGCTTGCCGTGCAGGGACGAGACGAAGGTCAGGCACGAATTGAGGCTGCGATAACGAATGCGTTCACGGCCGTCCTCGTCGGTCTGCAACTCGCCCACCACCACGGTGCACGCACCACAGTCGCCGCTGGCGCAGCCTTCTTTGGTGCCGGATTTGCCGAGGTGTTCGCGCAAATAGTTGAGCACGGTCAGGTTCGGGTCCAGGGCGTGCTCGCTACGGAGTTCCTGGTTGAGTAAAAACTGGATCACGGAAGGCCTCGCAGACTCATTATTGTTGTATCGACTTGGGCTGAATTTAGCAGGTCTGACTTTGCGGTCAACGATTTTCTGACTTAAAGGTCAAGAAAATCCGCTTGGTCGATGAACAACGGTCTATAGACACTGTAGAACCCTGTGGGAGCCGAGCTTGCTCGCGATGACGGCGGTACATTCAGTATGGATGCATGCTGACAGACCGCTATCGCGAGCAAGCTCGGCTCCCACAGGTTCTTCCACAGATTCTGTTTCAGGATGAGGGCTCAAACTTTTTTGCTTGGATCGTGCCAAAAACCCGCTGCAGGCCCTGCGCCATGACGTATTGAGTGCGCTACACTGCGCCGCTTGTGCAAATCGAAGAGTTTGAAGGACAACCATGACGTTCAAGGCCCCGGACAGCCTCGCCGAGCAAATCGCCCATCACCTGGCCGAGCGCATCATTCGTGGTGAAATGAAGCCGGGCGAGCGCATCCAGGAGCAGAAGGTCACGCTGGCGCTCAACGTGAGTCGCGGTTCGGTCCGTGAGGCTTTGCTGATACTGGAGCGCCGGCATCTGATCGCGATCCTGCCGCGCCGTGGTGCACACGTCACCGAATTGAGCGAACACAAGGTGCGCAGCCTCTGTGCTCTGATGAGCGAGCTGTACATCCTGCTGGGCAATGCCGTGGCTCATGGCTGGCAGGAACAGGCCGACATGGCGCCGTTCATCGAGATCCAGCAGCGTCTCCAGGACGCCTTCGCGCGCCAGGACATCCGCACCTTCGTCGATGAAAGTTTCAGCGTGATGCGCGCCGCGTATCCCTTTGCCAACAACCCGTACTTGCAGGAAACCGTCGAGAACCTGCAACCGGCCATGAGCCGCGCCTACTTCCTGGCCCTGGAACAACGCAAGGCCGAGATGAGCGAATTCCTCGACCTGTTCCAGCGCCTGCTGACTGCTGTGCTGGCCCGTGATTTGCCGCAGATCCGCATCGTGCTGACGGCCTATGCCCAGCGCAGTTGCGATCTGGTGGTTTCTGCCCTGACGGCGGCCTGAACGTGCGGCTCAAATGCATCAAACTGGCGGGGTTCAAATCCTTCGTCGACCCGACCACGGTGAACTTCCCCAGTAACATGGCGGCGGTGGTGGGGCCCAACGGTTGCGGCAAGTCGAACATCATCGACGCCGTACGCTGGGTGATGGGCGAGAGCTCGGCCAAGAACCTGCGCGGCGAGTCGATGACCGACGTCATCTTCAACGGCTCCACCAGTCGCAAACCGGTGAGCCAGGCGAGCATTGAGCTGGTGTTCGACAATTCCGACGGCACCCTGATCGGCGAGTACGCGGCCTACGCGGAAATCTCCATCCGCCGCAAAGTGACCCGCGACAGCCAGAACAGTTATTTCCTCAACGGCACCAAATGTCGACGTCGCGATATCACCGATATTTTCCTCGGCACCGGCCTCGGCCCGCGCAGCTATTCGATCATCGAGCAGGGCATGATCTCCAAGCTGATCGAGGCCAAGCCCGAAGACCTGCGCAACTTCATCGAAGAAGCCGCCGGCATCTCCAAGTACAAGGAGCGGCGCCGCGAGACCGAAAACCGCATCCGTCGCACCCACGAAAACCTGGCCCGCCTGACCGACCTGCGCGAAGAACTCGAACGCCAGCTCGAACGCTTGCACCGCCAGGCCGAAGCCGCCAAGAAATATCAGGAATACAAAGGCGAAGAACGTCAGCTCAAGGCCCAGCTTTCGGCCCTGCGCTGGCAGGCGCTGAACGAGCAGGTCGGCCAGCGCGAGGCGATCATTGGCAACCAGGAAGTCAGCTTCGAGGCCCTGGTGGCCGAGCAGCGCAATGCCGACGCCGCCATCGAGCGCCTGCGTGACGGCCACCACGACCTGTCCGAACGCTTCAACCTGGTGCAAGGGCGCTTCTATTCGGTGGGTGGCGACATCGCCCGGGTCGAGCAGAGCATCCAGCACGGTCAGCAACGGCTGCGCCAGCTGCAGGATGATTTGAAAGAGGCCGAGCGCGCGCGCCTGGAAACCGAATCCCACCTGGGCCACGACCGCACGTTGCTGCTGACCCTGGGCGAAGAACTGGACCGGCTCACGCCCGAGCAGGAACTCACCAGCGCCGCCGCCGAAGAGGCTGCCGCCGCCCTGGAAGAAGCCGAGCTGAGCATGCATGGCTGGCAAGAGCAGTGGGACAGTTTCAACCCGAGCTCTGCCGAGCCGCGGCGTCAGGCCGAAGTCCAGCAGTCGCGCATCCAGCAACTGGAAGCCAGCATGGAACGCCTGGCCGAGCGTCAGCGCCGTTTGGCCGAAGAGCGCGCCTTGCTCGCGGCGGACCCTGAAGACGCGGCGATTGTCGATCTGAGCGAACAACTGGCTGCCAGCGAAGCCACCCTTGAAGACTTGCAAGCCAGCGAAGATGCCCAGGTCGAGCGGCTCGAGCAACTGCGCCAGGCCTTGCAACTGGCCCTGCAGAATCAGCAGCAGGCCCAGGGTGAATTGCAGCGCCTCAATGGCCGTCTGGCTTCGCTGGAGGCCTTGCAGCAAGCGGCGCTGGACCCCGGCACCGGCGCTGCCGAATGGCTGCGCGACCAGCATCTGGCCGAGCGTCCGCGACTGGCCGAAGGCCTGAAGGTCGATGCCGGTTGGGAACTGGCGGTGGAAACCGTGCTGGGCGCCGATCTGCAAGCGGTGCTGGTGGATGACTTCGCAGGCTTCGATCTGTCGGGCTTCACTCAGGGCGATCTGCGCCTGCTCAGCCCGCCTGGCGATGGCGTGCGGATGCCGGGCAGCTTGCTGGATAAAGTCGAGGCCCAGGTCGACCTGTCTCCCTGGTTGGGGCAGGTGAAACCGGTGGACAGCCTTGAACAGGCCTTGGCCCTGCGCGGACAACTGGCGGCCGGGGAAAGCCTGATCAGCCGGGATGGCTATTGGGTCGGTCGGCATTTCCTGCGGGTGCGCCGGGCCAGCGAAGCCGAGAGCGGCATGCTTGCCCGGGGCCAGGAAATCCAGCGCCTGAGCGCTGAGCGTGAAGAACGCGAAGCGAGCGTCGAAGCCCTGGAAACCGAATTACAGAATCTGCGGGCGCAACAGCGCCAGCAGGAGAATGGTCGCGAACACTTGCGTCGGCTGTTGCAGGACGAAGCACGCCAGCAAGGCGAACTCAAAGCGCAGCTGTCCGCCGGCAAGGCCAAGGTTGAACAACTGGCCTTGCGCCGCACGCGCCTTGAGGAAGAAATCGCCGAGCTGGGCGAGCAACGGGCGCTGGAGCATGAGCAGATCGGTGAAGCGCGCCTGCAACTGCAGGAAGCCCTCGATGCCATGGCCGTGGACACCGAGCAGCGCGAGTTGCTGCTGGCTCAGCGCGACAGTCTGCGCGAACGCCTCGACCGGGTGCGCCAGGATGCCCGCCAGCATAAGGATCACGCCCATCAGTTGGCGGTGCGCCTGGGCTCGCTCAAGGCCCAGTACGATTCCACGCGCCAGGCATTGGAGCGGCTGGAAATGCAGTCCGAACGCCTGACCGAAAAACGCGAGCAATTGAGCCTGAACCTGGAGGAGGGCGAAGCGCCGCTGGAAGAGTTGCGCCTCAAACTCGAAGAGTTGCTCGACAAACGCATGAGCGTTGATGAAGAACTCAAGACTGCGCAAATTGCCCTGGAAGATGCCGACCGCGAACTGCGCGACGCCGAAAAGCGTCGTAGCCAGGCCGAACAGCAATCCCAGCTGATCCGCAGCCAGATGGAACAGCAACGCATGGAATGGCAGGCCCTGACGGTGCGCCGCAAAGCCTTGCAGGACCAATTGCTGGAAGACGGCTACGACCTCGACGGCGTGCTCGCCACGTTGGTGGCCGGGGCCAACGAGAAAGACGCCGAAGAAGAGCTGGAACGCATCGCCGCGCGCATTCAGCGTCTGGGCGCTATCAACCTGGCGGCCATCGACGAGTACCAGCAGCAGTCCGAGCGCAAGCGCTATCTGGATGCCCAGAACGACGATCTGGTGGAAGCGTTGCAGACCCTGGAAAACGTCATCCGCAAGATCGACAAGGAAACCCGTAATCGCTTCAAGGATACCTTTGATCAGATCAACGGCGGTTTGCAGGCACTTTTCCCGAAAGTTTTCGGTGGCGGCAGCGCTTACTTGGAACTGACGGGCGAAGATTTACTCGATACAGGGGTGACCATCATGGCGCGTCCCCCGGGCAAGAAGAACAGCACCATCCATTTGCTCTCCGGGGGTGAAAAAGCGCTGACGGCATTGGCCCTGGTTTTTGCCATTTTCAAATTGAACCCGGCGCCGTTCTGCATGCTCGATGAGGTGGACGCGCCGCTGGACGACGCCAACGTGGGGCGTTATGCGCGGCTGGTAAAAGAGATGTCTGAGACTGTGCAGTTCATCTACATCACCCACAACAAGATCGCCATGGAAATGGCCGACCAGTTGATGGGCGTGACCATGCATGAGCCGGGTTGCTCGCGTCTGGTGGCGGTGGATGTGGAGGAGGCGATGGCGATGGTGGACGCGTGAAACACTGCTTGTAGGGCATCTATTTAGGATGCTGTAGGATTTTTTTGAGGCTTGGGCTTGTCGTTCAATTCACAGAATGGCGCAAGCCTATGCGACAGACGGTGTAAAGTTATCTTTGGTCGTGCTAGTTTAATGTCAATTTTTCGTATGCGTGGGCAAAACGCCATTCAGAACATAGAGTTGGCGCCACGTTTTAAAGCGGTTTGCACATAGCTAAGCCCCTTATTTTTCAGCATTTTTATAGAGGCACGGGATTACATGGAAATCGGTCTGCGCGAGTGGCTGATCGTCATCGGCATTATTGTCATTGCCGGTATTCTTTTCGACGGCTGGCGCCGCATGCGCGGCGGCAAGGGGAAACTCAAGTTTCGTCTCGACCGCAGCCTGTCGAACCTGCCGGATGACGATGGCAATGCCGAGCTGTTGGGCCCGCCCCGGGTGCTGGATACCCATAAGGAGCCGCAACTGGATGAGCATGACCTGCCGTCGATGAGCGCGCCAGTGCGCGAGCCACGGGAAACGGGTTCCAAGCGCGGCAAGCGCAACAGCGAACCGTCCCAGGGCGACCTGAACCTCAATCTTGACCTGGACGGCGGCCCGAGCTTCAGCAGCCGCGACGACGACTTCCCGGACGAGAACAAACCCGTGCGCGGCGACAAGGACCAGGCCCAGGCCGAGGAAGTGCTGGTGATCAGCGTGATCTGCCGCGACCCGGCCGGCTTCAAGGGCCCGGCGCTGTTGCAGAACATCCTGGAGAGCGGCCTGCGTTTTGGCGAGATGGACATTTTCCACCGCCATGAAAGTATGGCCGGCAACGGCGAGGTGCTGTTCTCCATGGCCAACGCGGTCAAGCCAGGCGTGTTCGACCTGGACGACATCGACCATTTCAGCACCCCGGCGGTGAGCTTCTTCCTCGGCCTGCCCGGCCCGCGTCATCCCAAGCAGGCCTTTGACGTGATGGTGGCCGCGGCGCGCAAGCTGTCCCAGGAACTCAACGGCGAGCTGAAGGACGACCAGCGCAGCGTGCTGACCGCCCAGACCATCGAACACTACCGCCAGCGCATCGTCGAATTCGAACGCCGGGCGCTGACCCAGAAGCGCTGAGCGATGACACAGGCTCTCCCTGGCCAGAGAGCTTCTTGCGGCAGGAGAGCTTTTGTGGCGAGGGAGCTTGCTGTGGCGAGGGAGCTTGCTCCCGCTGGGGTGCGAAGCACCCCCCATGTTTTGAGAAAATTGAGCAGCCTAGGCTGCTCTTTTGCTTTATGAGAGAACATCCATGACTGCCGTCCAAACCCGCATCCAACAGCTGCGTACCGAGCTGGATCAGCACAACTACCGCTACCACGTCCTCGACGAACCGAGCATCCCGGACGCCGAGTACGACCGCCTGTTCCATGAACTCAAGGCCCTGGAAGAGCAGCATCCGGAGCTGGTGACCAGCGACTCCCCGACCCAGCGTGTCGGCAGTGTTGCACTGTCAGCCTTCAGCCAGGTCCGTCACGAAATCCCGATGCTCAGTCTGGGCAATGCCTTCGACGAAACCACCATGCGTGAATTCGACCGCCGGGTGACCGAAGGCCTCGACCTGCCCATGGGCGACTTGCTGGGCGGTGGCGCGGCGGTGGAGTACAGCTGTGAGCCGAAGCTCGACGGCCTGGCGGTCAGCCTGTTGTACCAGGACGGCCTGCTGGTGCGTGGCGCCACGCGCGGCGACGGCACCACCGGCGAAGACATCAGCGTCAACGTGCGCACCGTGCGCAACATCCCCCTCAAGTTGCAGGGCAGTGGCTGGCCGCCGGTGCTGGAAGTGCGCGGCGAGGTGTACATGTCCAAGGCCGGCTTCGAGCGTCTCAACGCCACGCAACTGGAGGCGGGCGGCAAGACATTCGCCAACCCGCGCAACGCGGCCGCGGGTAGCCTGCGCCAGCTGGATTCGAAGATCACCGCCAATCGTCCGCTGGAATTCTGCTGTTACGGCATCGGCCAGGTGACGGCGGACATTGCCGACACCCACATCGGCAATCTCAAGCAGCTCAAGGCCTGGGGTCTGCCCATCAGCCGCGAACTGAAACTGGCCCACGGCATCGACGAGTGCCTGGATTACTACCGTGACATCGGCGAGCGGCGTAACGCGCTGCCATACGAAATCGATGGCGTGGTGTTCAAGGTCAACAGCATCGCCTCCCAGCGCGAACTGGGTTTCCGCGCCCGGGAACCGCGCTGGGCCATCGCCCATAAATTCCCGGCCAGCGAAGAACTCACCGAACTGTTGGACGTCGAGTTCCAGGTCGGCCGCACCGGCGCCGTGACACCCGTGGCGCGGCTCAAGCCGGTCAAGGTGGCCGGTGTGACCGTGGCCAACGCCACGCTGCACAACATGGACGAAGTGGCGCGCCTGGGCCTGATGATCGGCGACACGGTGATTATCCGCCGCGCCGGTGACGTGATCCCGCAAGTGGTGCAAGTGGTCACCGAGCGTCGCCCGGAAAACGCCCGTCCCGTTGAAATCCCGCAACAGTGCCCGGTGTGTGGCTCCCATGTGGAGCGTACGCAGTTGGTCAAGCGCAGCAAGGGTCGTGAAACCATCAGCGAAGGCGCGGTGTACCGCTGCGTTGGTCGTCTGGCCTGTGGTGCGCAGCTCAAGCAGGCAATCATTCATTTCGTGTCGCGCCGGGCCATGGACATCGAAGGCCTGGGCGAGAAGAGTGTCGAGCAGTTGGTGGACGAAGGGCTGGTGGGCTCGCCTGCCGATCTGTATGCCCTGACCTTCGAGCAAGTGGTCGACTTGGAAGGCTTCGCCGAACTGTCGAGCAAGAACCTGTTGGCGGCCATCGTCGACAGCAAGAAGCCGAGCCTGGCGCGCTTCATCTACGCCCTCGGCATCCCGGACGTGGGCGAGGAAACCGCCAAGGTCCTGGCCCGCTCCCTCGGTTCACTGGAGCGTGTGCAGGCGGCCTTGCCGCAAGTGCTCACGTACTTGCCGGACGTCGGCCTGGAAGTGGCCCACGAGATCCACAGCTTCTTCGAAGACTCGCACAACCGCCAGGTGATCGAGGGCTTGCTGCGCCATGGCCTGGATATCCAGGACCAGGGCGAACTGGGCGCCGAGTTCTCCGCCAGCACCACCCTGGGCGGTTTCCTGGACAAGCTGAACATTCCTTCGGTCGGGCCTGGCGGGGCACAGAAACTGGCGGACAAGTTCGGCTCGCTCGAAGCAGTGATGAATGCCGACTGGCTGGACATGCGCCAGGCCCTGCCGGAAAAACAGGCCAACGCCGTGCGCGAGTTCTTCGCCATCGCCATCAACCGCCAACAGGCCGAAGCCGCCGAGAAGCAACTACAGGCCTTCGGCATGCACTGGCAGAGCGAGAAAAAAGTCGTCGAAGGTTTGCCCGAAGCCGGGCACACCTGGGTGCTGACCGGATCGCTGGAATTGATGAGCCGCGATGTCGCCAAGGACAAACTGGAAAGCCTGGGGGCCAAGGTGGCCGGTTCCGTGTCGGCGAAAACCCATTGCGTCGTCGCCGGGCCGGGGGCCGGGTCGAAACTGACCAAGGCCAATGAGCTGGGGCTCAAGGTGCTGGATGAAGAAGCGTTTGTGGCGTTCTTGAGCCAGCACGGCATTACGGTTTAGTCATGTCGCCAGGAAACTCGGACCCATTGTGGCGAGGGGATTTATCCCCGCTGGGCTGCGCAGCAGCCCTAAAATCTGCCATCTCGGTCTGTCTGGTTGATTGAGTCGACAGGATTGGGGCCGCTGCGCGGCCCAGCGGGGATAAATCCCCTCGCCACAGGGTTATGTGGCGAGTCGGCTAGCGCGGGTCGACGTTATCCAGTGCCCGATTCGCCAGCAACCCTCCCAGCTCGATCAACTGCTGAATACCCAGCGCAACATGCCGCCGCGAACCCTCCAGCTCGAACGCCAGATCACTGATCATGGCATCGGCCGAAGCCAAGGGTTTCACTGAGGTTGGCGAGCAGGCATTCGGTGTCGATGCCGTTGATCACGGTGAAGAGCTGAGCGGGTGCGGGATCAGCTTCCGGCGTTTCCGGTTTTGGCTTCAGGTAGAAGTCGAGGGCGCGCTCGGCGGCTTCGTCGAGTTTTTTTGCGGCGGCGGTTTTGTGCGGGGATGTTGGATCGGTGTCCGGTGGGTTGGGGGTTGCTTTGAACATGGTGACGCTCCTATGGGATGGAGCCACCAAGGCCTGTCGCTAAACAGAAATGGTGGCGGCTGCACGCAGGTTAGCGAACCGGTCATAGGCACCCGGCAGACTCGAAGGTCTCCCACATACAGCCGCCATAACGTCATTGCAGTTAGACCTGCAACGAAGCATGGGCCGCTTATGCACCTAGAATGATCCGGGTCGCTAAACCCGATCGCTGATTCGTCAGCGACCCGGAAACGATAAAGTCCGGCCCATAGGCGCACAAGCCGGCGGATTCTGGCGCAGTTGTAGGCAATGGCGCAAGGCGGGGTAGCCTGGCCCGGCAGCGTTCTACACAATGCTCACAATCTTCGGATGATTCGCACGCTCCTGGGAACGATCACGCACAGGAGGGGATCTAGTCTTGCAGGCCCCCGGAGATCACCATGTACCGCTTCTTCGAGCAACTGAGTTCACGCATCGCCGCGCCCTTTACGGGCGATCGTTCGCGTAACAGCAAGATCTGGCCGTGTCGTTGCGGCCAGTCGCTGTTTTTTCGCAACAGCCAGTGCCTGGCCTGCCAGGCGGTGTTGGGCTATCAGCCCGAGCAAAGCCGCTTGTCGTCCCTGCAATCCGGCGAGCAACCCGGCACCTGGACCCTGGATGCCGACCCACAAGCCGGGCTGTTCCGCCGTTGCGCCAACCTCGACACACCGGCGGCCTGCAATTGGCTGCTGCCGGCCAATGGGCACGACACCTTGTGCATCGCCTGCAGCTTGAATCGCACCATTCCCGACCTGTCGATTCCGGAAAACCCCGAACGCTGGTGCAAGGTCGAAACCGCCAAGCGCCGGCTGGTGGCGCAATTGATCACCCTCGGTTTGCCAGTCATCCCAAAAACCGTCAGTGAAAGTGAGGGGCTGGCCTTCGATTTCATCGGCGTCGACCTCGATGGCACGCCTCCGACCACCGGCCACGCCAGCGGGTTGGTCACGCTCGACATCAAAGAGGCCGACGATGCCCACCGCGAGCATGTGCGCCAGCAGATGCGCGAGCCGTATCGCACTTTGCTCGGGCACTTTCGTCATGAGGTGGGGCACTACTACTGGGACCGGTTGATCGCCAACAGCCATTGGCTCGATGCATTTCGCGAGCAGTTTGGTGACGAGCGGGCCAGCTATTGCGATGCCCTGGAGCGTCACTATCAGCAAGGCGCGCCGCTGGACTGGCAAACCCACTACGTCAGCGCCTACGCCACCATGCATCCTTGGGAAGACTGGGCGGAAACCTGGGCGCATTACCTGCATATGATGGACGCGGTGGACACGGCCCTGGGTTTTGGCATGAGCGCCGGGGAAATGGATTTCGACTACCAGCCGTTCCCGCCCGAGACCTTGTTCGACCCTGAACATACGGGGGGCGTGGCCTTTCTTTCGTTCGTCAACGCCTGGATCGAACTGGCCGGCATGCTCAACGAACTGTCGCGCAGCATGGGCCAACCGGATTTCTACCCGTTCGTCGTACCCGCCGCGGTGATCACCAAGCTGCATTTCATCCATCTGGTGATTCAGGAGGAGGGCGGCCGGGCTGACGAGGTGCTGCTGTAACCGCCGACTTGTGGGAGCAAGCTTTGTTCTCACAGGCAAGTGCTTGAACATCTTCAGTTTTTTAATCCGGCGCGAACGGTTGTAACTTCTCGTCAGATAGGTACAATGGCGCGGCTCGCCGTCAGGCGGGCGTCGTTATGGTGACCCCATCGGTCCCCCCGCAACGATTACCCGTGAACCTGGTCAGATCCGGAAGGAAGCAGCCACAGCGGGAACATTGTGTGCCGGGGTGTGGCTGGTGGGGTTGCCTCCATAACGCCCAGGCCTTCGTTCGCAAGGTTTGTCGAATTTTCTTATCTACTTTGTTTGTTGATCGATTACCGGTCGATATTTTCTGCTGCCTGATGGAAAGCAAAGAGCTCCAGTGCGTTGCTGCGCAAGTGGGGCTTTTTGACTGGAGGGGGCAAAGGATTTGCGTACGGGCCCTTGCAGTGCTCATTCTCGATATCGCACCAATAGTATGATAATTTTGCGTGAGTCGATCATTTTCCCGGAGGCTCATCATGGGTACCGTTCGAAAAACCATCACCGTCACCGACCAACAAGACGGCTGGATCAAGGCTCAGATCGAAGCGGGTCACTACACCAATGATAGCGAATACATTCGCGATCTGATTCGGCGCGAGCAGGAGCGTAGCGCTGAACTTGAGGCTATCCGGTCCGCCCTGAAAGAGGGTGAATCCAGTGGAAAACCTCAACCATTCGATCCCGATGCGTTCAAGAAGAGAATGCTGACAGCGCATGGCTGAATACCGCCTTACACCTGCCGCCGAGCGTGATCTTGAAATTGTCTGGACCTATACCGCCCAACGATGGGGCGTGGCGCAGGCCAATCGATACGTTGATACCATCATTGCGGCGTTTTCTGAACTGGCGCAGCAGCCTAAGATAGCTCCAGCCTGTGACCATGTTCGAACTGGTTATCGCCGACGTAGTGTCGAACGACACATGATTTACTTTCGGATCACGGCTTATGGGATTGCGGTGAGCCGTGTCTTGCATGATCGGAGGGATACACTTCGGAATTTGTGACAGTAGCCTTTCAATAGAGCCGGACAGCGAACAAGCAAAAAAGCCAAAGAGGAACCCGATCCGTCGCACACCGACAGCCCGGACTCCTCTTTTTTCATGTCTGCTTCAAGGCTTCGACAGTGCCTGGTCTACCGCCGCAATCAGCTTCCCCAGATCCTTCGCGGTGGCTCTGTGTATGACACCAAACAGGTACGCTCGCTGTTCGTCCTCATCGTCCATGTCGGCAAAAAATGCTTTGAGTTGCACATCCAGTTTGTCGGCAAGCAAGACCAAGGCTTCGATGCTCGGGGTGTAGGTGCCGGTTTCGAAGCGGCTGATGGTTTTGGGGTCAAAACCGGTTTTTTCGCCAAGTTCAGCCTGAGTAAGCCCCGCTACTTTGCGATAGCGTCTGATGGCCGGACCCAAACTTGAAATTTGCATCGCTTAATTCCCATTTAGAATCAAGAACTTAACGATAGATTTTTGCATTAGGCAACCGCATGATCCATCACCTTGCTTTGCAAAATGTGATGTGTTTCGTAGAATCGGCCTTTGGCACGGGCATTTGGTGACCTGCTTCAGAAGCCTGGATGTGCGAAAAAGGCAGGCCTTGCATTTTTCTTGTTGTACACAAGGCGATGCTTGGCGCCTTCAGGTAGCACCGCCACGGCCCGCGCTCCAGCGTATCTCAAGGTGTTTGAGCCTAGTTGATTTTTCGCCTGTCCTGGGGCGGTGCAACCGCGCGCGACAAATGAGCCTGACTCATGGATGACTGCTTCGATGGATAAGAAGTACCGCAGAGCCGTTGACGCCGCCGCGATTTTTTCTGAAACCGATCTGAGCGGGCGCATTACCTACGTCAACGACCAGTTCTGTAAGCTTTTTGGCTACCCGCGCGATGAGCTGTTGGGGGCTAACCATCGCCTGATCAACTCCGGCCAGCACCCGGACGAGTTCTTCAGCGCCATGTGGCGCACCATCGCCCTGGGGCAGGTTTGGAAGGGTGAGATCTGCAACCGGGCCAAGGACGGTACGCTGCATTGGGTCGATACCACCCTGGTGCCAGTGATCGACGATGCGACCGGTCGGATCGAACGCTACCTGGCGATTCGTTTTGATGTCAGCGAGAAGCGTCAGTTGTTGCATTCGCTGCAATGGCGGGTCGGTCACGACGTGTTGACCGGGTTGCCCAACCGCACCTACCTGTCCGACCTGCTGGATCAGGCCCTGGAATTTTCCAGGGCGCAGAGCTTGCCTCTGGCGGTGTGCATGCTTGATCTGGATGGCTTCAAGGCCGTGAACGACGGTCACGGCCATGCCAGTGGTGACCAGTTGCTGGTGGAGGTCGCCCGGCGTCTGCGCAGTATCGTGCGCGGGGAGGATGTGGTGGCGCGGTTGGCCGGCGATGAGTTTGTGCTGGTACTGCGCCATGTACGCGGCCTTGAGGAATTGCATGCCGCGTTGAACCGGGTGCTGATTGCCGTCTCCATGCCGTATGCCATTGATGGCAAGGCCATCAAGGTTTTCGCCAGCATTGGCGTCACCCTGTTTCCTGGTGACAACGAAGACGCCGATACCTTGTTGCGCCACGCCGACCAGGCGATGTACGTGGCCAAGCAGAGCGGCCGCAATCGCTTTCATTTGTTCGACGTGTCCCGGGACCAGGAAGTGCGGGCCACTTACCAGACCGTCGAGCGGGTGCGGCAAGCCATGGCCGGCAACGAATTGCGCCTGCATTTCCAGCCCAAGGTCAACATGCGCCATGGCACGGTGGTGGGGCTTGAAGCGCTGCTGCGCTGGAAACACCCCCAACGGGGCCTGGTGCCGCCCAGGGAGTTCCTGCCGCTGGTGGAGGAAACCGACCTGATCGTCGAGATCGGTGAGTGGGTCATGGAGCAGGTGCTGATTCAGTTGCAGCAATGGCAGCACGCGGGGCAAGTCTGGCCGGTGAGCATCAATATCTCGGCGCGGCATTTCCAGCGGGCAGATTTCGTCGAGCGGTTGCGGCAGGTGCTGCAACGGCACCCGGCGGTGTCGCCGCGCATGCTGGATCTGCAGATCGTTGAATCCTTGGCGGTGGAAAACCTTGCCCACGTCAGCGCCTGTCTCCAGGCGTGCCAGGCCTTGGGCGTGGGGTTTTCCCTGGGCGGTTTCGGCACGGGATACTGTTCGCTCAATGACCTCAAACACCTGCGCACGCAGACCATCAAGATCGACAAGACCTTTGTCCGCGACATACTCAATGACCGCGATGATCTGGCGCTGACCGAAGCGGTCATCGGTTTGGCCAGGGCGTTTGGGCGCCAGGTGGTGGCGGAGGGGCTGGACAGCCTGGAGCATGGTCAATTGCTGCTGCGCCTGGGCTGCGAAGTGGCCCAAGGCTATTTCATCGCCCGACCCATGCCACCCGACCAGGTGCCTGGCTGGGTCAAAGGATTTGTTTCGCCGCCGCAATGGCAGCATCAGTCGGACGTTCAGGACGAATCGGATCCGGCTTGCGGCGACTCTTTATGTCCGGTGTAGGACTGGATGATCGCGTCGATTTCCCCCGACGTTTTCATCTTCAATAAGGTGCGCAGAATGCGCTGGGCCGGAATGTTTTGATCATCGCGCACATAACAGCCCAGCACGCGCTCCTGGAGAACCGCCACGGCACGCAGTTGCCGGTCCGGGGGATGTCGTTGATTGAACCAGTCCAGCGCCCATTGATTGCTCACCGCGTAGCGATAGCGCCCGGCCAGAAGCTTGGCCAGGACTTGTTCCTGGCTGCGTGCATCGTCACGTCGCAGATGCCCGCCGTCGAACAACGGCTGCAAGGTCGGGTAGGTATAACTGAGCACGGTCCCGACCGGCTGGTGGGGCAGGGTGGCGGGCGTCACCACCTTGGGGGCGCTGGCCGTGCCCACCAGCACGTCGCGCTGGAAAAACAGCGGGACGCTCCACAGGTAATTGCCCCCCGTATCCTTTACCCAATCGGGGGTGACATAACACCGTACGTCGACTTCGCCGTGTTTCATGGCATTGTCCAGCCGGGCGCGGGCCAGCACATGAAACTGTGCCGACATCCCCACCTGGGCCGCCAGGCGGGTCATTACGTCGGGGATGATACCCTGGATCGGGCGACCTTCTTCAGTCTGCACCATGGGCATGGCCCAGCTATCGGTAATGGCGAAACGCAACGGGATTTCGCCAGCAAAACACCCTGAACCCAATAACAGCAAAGCCCCCATGGCCGAACGCATAAACTCTCCTGATGGTGCAAAATCCTGTCGGCAACCAGGCCCCTGACCCAAGCTTAGACAGATTAGACGAGCACACCGGATGCAATTTCGCCCCTGCTCCGCTAGCATTAGCCGCTTCTGCTTCCCAGTGGCGATGGTTTTCGATGAGTTATCAGGTTCTTGCACGTAAATGGCGTCCGCGCTCGTTCCGCGAAATGGTCGGCCAGACCCATGTGCTCAAGGCCCTGATCAATGCCTTGGACAGCCAGCGGCTGCATCACGCCTACCTGTTCACCGGCACGCGCGGCGTCGGCAAGACGACCATCGCGCGGATCATCGCCAAGTGCCTGAACTGTGAAACCGGTATTACCTCGACGCCGTGTGGCGAGTGCTCGGTATGCCGGGAAATCGACGAAGGCCGTTTCGTCGACCTGATCGAGATCGACGCCGCCAGCCGCACCAAGGTCGAAGACACCCGTGAACTGCTCGACAACGTGCAGTACGCGCCAAGCCGTGGGCGCTTCAAGGTCTACCTGATTGACGAAGTGCACATGCTTTCCAGCCATTCCTTCAATGCGCTGCTCAAGACCCTCGAAGAGCCGCCGCCCTACGTCAAGTTCATCCTGGCGACCACCGACCCGCAGAAGCTTCCTGCAACGATTTTGTCCCGCTGCCTGCAGTTCTCCCTCAAGAACATGACCCCGGAGCGGGTGGTCGAGCATCTGACCCACGTGTTGGGTGTCGAGAACGTACCGTTCGAAGACGATGCGCTGTGGCTGCTGGGTCGCGCCGCCGATGGTTCGATGCGTGACGCCATGAGCCTGACCGACCAGGCCATTGCCTTTGGTGAAGGCAAGGTCATGGCTGCCGATGTGCGGGCCATGCTTGGCACCCTCGACCACGGCCAGGTCTACGACGTGTTGCATGCGCTGATCGACGGTGACGCCAAGGCGTTGCTCGAAGCGGTGCGTCACCTGGCCGAGCAGGGGCCGGACTGGAATGGCGTGCTTTCGGAAATTCTCAACGTGTTGCACCGTGTCGCCATCGCCCAGGCTTTGCCCGAGGGTGTCGACAACGGTCATGGCGACCGCGATCGGGTGCTGGCACTGGCTCAGGCGCTGCCGGCCGAAGACGTGCAGTTCTACTACCAGATGGGGCTGATCGGTCGGCGCGACCTACCCCTGGCGCCGGATCCGCGCGGTGGTTTCGAAATGGTGCTGCTGCGAATGCTCGCGTTCCGGCCAGCCGACACGGACAACGCCCCGAGGCAACCGCTAAAGCCAGTGGGGATCAGCCAGGCCACAGCTGATTCCGCCAAGCCAGTGGCTGCCGCGCCCGTCGTTGCGCCGGCAGTGGCCTCTGCCCCGGCAGCGGTTGAGCAACCGGCCCCGGTGCCTGTCGTCGCGGCGCCTGAGCCCGAGCCTGAGCCTGTCGTCGAGGCGTTGCCGCAGCCGGTCGCTGAAGAAGTGGTCGACCTGCCCTGGAACGACCCGGTCGAGGCTCAGGTCGTCCAGCAGCCTGCCGTGGAACCGGTGCTGGAAACCGTCGCCGAGCAACCCGAGTTGCCACCGATGCCTATGCCCACGCCCGACAGCGTGGTACCCGACGCGCCCGAGTGGGTGGCTGCACCGGTGCCTGAGCCCACGGTGGCGGACGTTGATGTCGCCACGCCAGGCATGGACCTGGATGATGAGCCGCCACTGGACGAGGATTACATCGAGCCGGACATGGATTCGGCCTACAGCTATCTGGATGAACTGGCCAGCGAGCACGCCGCCGAACCGGCCCCGGAGCCCGAGCCTGAACCGGCGGCGATGCCGGCTACCGGGCTGGCCCTGCAATGGCTGGAGCTGTTCCCGAAACTGCCGATTACCGGCATGACCGGCAGCATTGCCGCCAACTGCACGCTGATCTCCGTGGAGGGCGACCACTGGCTGCTGCACCTGGACCCGGCCCACAGCGCGCTGTTCAACGCCACGCAGCAGCGCCGTCTCAACGATGCACTGAACCAGTATCACCAGCGCACGCTGACGCTGAGCATCGAGCTGATCAAGCCTGAGCAGGAGACGCCGGCCCAGGCCGCGTCCCGCCGCCGTGCCGACCGTCAGCGCGAAGCCGAGGAGTCGATCCACGGTGATCCGTTCATCCAGCAAATGATGCAACAGTTCGGTGCCGTGGTCCGTCACGATACTATCGAACCTGTCGAGGCCCCGGTGACCCAGGGCTCATAACTGAAAGCGTCAGGCCGAACGGGCCGGGCGCGGTGTTTATCCAAGTACTTTCGAGGTGATTCCCATGATGAAAGGTGGCATGGCCGGCCTGATGAAGCAGGCGCAGCAGATGCAGGAAAAAATGGCCAAGATGCAGGAAGAACTGGCCAACGCCGAAGTCACCGGCAAGTCCGGCGGCGACATGGTGACCGTGGTCATGACCGGTCGCCACGACATCAAGCGCGTGAGCATCGACCCGAGCGTGGTCGAAGGCCTGAGCGAAGACGACAAGGAAATGCTCGAAGCCCTGTTCGCCGCCGCCGTCAATGATGCAGTGCGCAAGATCGAAGCCAACAGCCAGGACAAAATGTCCGGCATGACCGCTGGCATGCAACTGCCGCCGGGCATGAAACTGCCGTTCTGACTCGCCATCCCGATCGGGATGGGCTACATACAATGCCAGGCATCGCGCCTGGCATTTTTGTTTGTGTCACAAGGCGAGTGCGCTAGAAACTTTACCTGTGGGAGCAAGGCTTGCCCGCGATGGACGATGACGTGCCGCTGCGACGAACCGAGGCGTCTGGATCGCGGGCAAGCCTTGCTCCCACCAGTACCCACTGAACAAACATCGAACGCCGTCCAGCCGGCAATGGTCTGCTTCCTGTAAGTGCCACTCAACGATCAAGGAGACGCTTCCATGTCACAAGCATCGACCACCCACCAGCGCATCGTCCTCGCCTCCCGCCCCACAGGTGCTCCCACCCCGGACAACTTCCGTCTGGAGCAGGTGACGTTGCCGGAGCTGCAGGAGGGGCAGATCCTGCTCAAGACGCTGTTTCTCTCATTGGACCCTTACATGCGTGGGCGTATGAGTGATGCACCTTCCTATGCCGCGCCGGTGGAAATCGATGAGGTGATGACCGGTGGTGCTGTCAGCCGGGTCGAACGTTCGATGCATCCGAAGTTTCAGGAGGGGGATCTGGTGGTGGGCGCCACGGGGTGGCAGAGCCACACTGTCAGCGATGGCCGCAATGTCATTCCGATCCCGTCCGGGCTGCCCAGCCCGTCGATGGCGCTGGGTGTGCTGGGCATGCCGGGCATGACCGCGTACATGGGGTTGATGGAGATCGGTCAGCCCAAGGCCGGGGAAACCCTGGTGGTCGCGGCAGCCTCGGGCGCAGTCGGCTCGGTGGTCGGCCAGGTGGCGAAGATCAAGGGCCTGCGTGTGGTCGGTGTGGCCGGCGGCCCCGAGAAATGCAAGTACGTGGTCGACGAGTTGGGGTTCGACGCCTGTGTCGATCACAAGCGCGATGACTTTGCCGAGGCACTGGCCCGGGCTTGCGACAAGGGCATCGACATCTATTACGAAAACGTCGGTGGCAAGGTGTTCGACGCCGTAGTGCCGTTGCTCAACGCCAAGGCGCGCATTCCCCTCTGTGGCCTGATCGCTTCCTACAACGAGCATGAAGCCCCTAGCGGCCCGGATCGCTTGCCGCAATTGCAGCGCACCTTGCTGACCAAGCGCGTGCGGATCCAGGGGTTTATCGTGTTCGACGACTTCAGTGGTCGTCAGCCGGAGTTCATCAGCGCCATGGCGCCTTGGGTGCGTGACGGCAAGGTCAAGTTCCGCGAAGACGTGGTCGATGGCCTTGAGAATGCACCACAGGCCTTTATCGGCCTGCTGGAAGGGCGCAACTTCGGCAAGCTGGTGGTGCGGGTGGCGCAGGATTGAGTATTTGACGCTAATCGGAGGCGCGGGTATAAACCGCGTCTCGTTGTTATGTCGGACATTTCCTCCATGAGCTTCAGCCCTTTGATTCGCCAACTGATCGACGCCCTGCGAACTTTGCCGGGTGTGGGTCAGAAAACTGCTCAGCGCATGGCGTTGCAATTGCTTGAGCGTGATCGCAGCGGCGGTTCGCGTCTGGCTCTGGCCCTGAGCCAGGCCATGGAAGGGGTAGGGCATTGCCGCTTATGCCGCACCCTCACTGAAGACGACCTCTGTCCGCAATGCGCCGACCCGCGTCGGGACGACAGCCTGCTATGCGTCGTGGAAGGACCCATGGATGTGTACGCCGTGGAGCAGACCGGTTTTCGCGGCCGTTATTTCGTGCTCAAGGGGCATTTGTCTCCGCTCGACGGCCTGGGGCCGGAAGCCATCGGCATTCCGCAACTGATGGCGCGGATCGAAGAGGCCGGGACTTTCACCGAAGTCATCCTCGCCACCAACCCGACGGTCGAAGGCGAAGCCACCGCCCACTACATCGCGCAATTGCTCAACAACAAGGGCCTGATCGCCTCACGCATCGCTCATGGCGTGCCGCTGGGCGGCGAGCTGGAACTGGTGGACGGCGGGACGCTGGCGCATTCGTTTGCCGGGCGCAAACCGATCGCTTTATAACTGCTACGAAGAACCCTGTGGGAGCGAGCCTGCTCGCGATAGCGGCAGATCAGCCACCATTGATGTCGGCTGACACACCACTATCGCGAGCAGGCTCGCTCCCACATGGGGTGTGTGTGCTATTGACGGGCGTTACCTTTCGCTCAACGAAAACTGCGTCAGGCAGAACGTCGGTATCCCCATGTCTTCCAGGCGCTGCGAGCCAAGCAACTCCGGCAGGTCGATGATCGCCGCGGCCTCGTGGACCTTGGCGCCCATGCGGCGGATCAGGTTGGCGGCGGCGATCAGCGTGCCGCCGGTGGCGATCAGGTCATCGAACATCACCACCGAATCACCCTCGCACAGGCTGTCGGCGTGAACTTCAAGGAAGGCTTCGCCGTATTCGGTCTGGTAACCCTCGGCCAGCACATCCGCCGGCAGCTTGCCTTGCTTGCGAAACAGCACCAAGGGCTTGTTCAACTGATAAGCCAGGATTGAGCCGATCAGGAAGCCTCGCGCATCCATCGCGCCGATGTGGGTGAATTCGGCCTCGACATAACGATGGGCGAAGCTGTCCATCACCAGCCGCAGCGCGGTGGGGGACTGGAACAGTGGGGTAATGTCGCGAAAGATCACGCCCGGCTTGGGGAAATCGATCACGGGGCGGATCAGGGATTTGATATCGAAGGAGTCGAAGACCATCGTCTAGGTGTCCTGGCAGGCTGCAAACGCCGGAGTATAGCGCGGCAAGGCGAACCTGGGCCGCGCGCATGCTCATCAGCCGTCGATCGAGCCACCCGCCAGGGCGCAGAGCTGGATCGGGTCGAGAATATGGATCTCCTTGCCTTCGGCGGCGATCAACTCGTTCTGTTGGAAACGGGTGAATACCCGGGACACGGTCTCCACCGCCAGGCCCAGGTAGTTGCCGATTTCGTTACGCGACATGCTCAGGCGGAACTGGTTGGCCGAAAACCCGCGAGCGCGGAAACGTGCCGAGAGGTTGACCAGGAACGTGGCGATGCGTTCGTCGGCGGTTTTCTTCGAGAGCAGCAGCATCATTTGCTGATCGTCGCGGATCTCCCGGCTCATGACTCGCATCAACTGACGACGCAGTTGCGGCAGTTGCAAGGCCAGTTCGTCCAGGCGATCGAAGGGGATCTCGCACACAGAGGTGGTTTCCAGCGCCTGGGCCGAGACCGGATGGGTTTCGGTGTCCATGCCCGACAGACCCACCAGCTCGCTGGGCAGGTGGAAGCCGGTGAGCTGTTCTTCGCCGCCATCGCTCAGATTGAAGGTTTTCAAGGCGCCCGAGCGCACGGCATAGACGGAATCGAAGGTGTCGCCCTGGCGAAACAGGAATTCACCTTTTTTCAACGGTCGGCCCCGTTTAACGATGTCGTCCAGCGCGTCCATATCCTCCAGATTCAATGAAAGTGGCAGGCAGAGCGGAGCCAGGCTGCAATCCTTGCAATGGGCCTGGTTGTGGGCGCGCAGTTTGACTGGCTCGGACATTTCTTAAATCCTTGTGGGAAACACACATAAGCCGTAAGGGTAACTCAGCTAAGGTACTCCGACCAGTGGGCTTTCATCGTCAAATTGTCGCGCTCAGATGACTCGGGAGAAGCGCTGTCGATTGTGTCCTTCCAGATAGGCATCAAAGACCATGCACACCGAGCGCACCAGCAGGCGCCCGGCGGGCAGTACCTTGATGTGGCTACTGTCCAATTCGATCAGGCCGTCCGCGGCCATCTCTTGCAGTTGTGGCCACAACGGTGCGAAGTAACCGCGAAAATCGATGTTGAACGTTTGTTCGATGTCGGTGAATAGCAGATTGAAATGGCAGATCAACTGCTGGATCACCGCGCGCCGCAGCCGATCGTCGGCATTGCACAGCAGCCCGCGACTGGTCGCCAGTTGACCGTCGGCCAGGGTGTTCTGGTAATGGCTCAGGTCACTGCTGTTCTGGCAGTACAAATCGCCGATCTGGCTGATGGCTGACACGCCAAGGCCGATCAGGTCGCAGTGACCATGGGTGGTATAGCCCTGGAAGTTGCGTTGCAGGGTGGCGTCTTCCTGGGCAATCGCCAGTTCGTCGTCGGGCAGGGCGAAGTGGTCCATGCCGATATAGCGATAACCCGCCGCAGTCAGCTGTTCGATGGTGCCTTGCAGCATTGCCAGTTTCTGCGCCGGGTTGGGCAGGTCCTGGCTGTTGATCCGGCGTTGCGGCATGAAGCGTTCCGGCAAGTGGGCGTAGTTGAACACCGAAAGCCGGTCCGGCTGCAGCTGGATGACTTCCTGGACCGTGCGGGCGAAATTTTCCGGGGTCTGTTTGGGCAGCCCGTAGATCAGGTCGATGTTGATCGAACGGAACTGCAAGGTCCGGGCGGCTTCGAGCACTGCGCGGGTTTCTTCCAGGCTTTGCATGCGGTTGACGGCGCGCTGCACGGCCGGGTCAAGGTCTTGCAGGCCGATGCTGACGCGGTTGAAGCCAAGCTCCCGCAGCAGGCCCATGGTGGACCAGTCGGCTTCCCGGGGATCGATTTCGATACCATAGTCGCCGGAATCGTCCTCCAGCAGGTTGAAGTGTTGGCGCAACCTGGCCATCAGTTGGCGCAGTTCGTCATGGTTGAGGAACGTCGGGGTGCCGCCGCCCAGATGCAACTGTTCTACGCGCTGGGCCGGGTCGAGGTGGCAGCCGATCAGCTGGATTTCCTGCTCCAGGCGTTGCAGATAGGCATGCGCGCGGCTGCGGTCCTTGGTGATGACTTTGTTGCAGGCGCAGTAGTAGCAAATGTTCGCGCAGAACGGCACATGCACATACAACGACAGTGGCCTCAAGGCTTTGCGGCTGTCGCGCAGGGCGTGGAGCAGGTCGAAGGTCCCCACCTGGCTGCCGAATTGCGCCGCGGTCGGATACGAGGTGTAGCGGGGCCCCGCCAGGTCGTAACGGTGGATCAGGTTTGAGTCCCAACGAATGGCGTCGAGCATGCGGGCGTTTCCCGGATAGGCTGGCATGGGCGAGAGTTTAAGAGGGAGGGCGCGGGGCGGTTTTGATTTGCGTCAACGGGGGGTGGAGTCTGGGCGAGGGCCAATCGCGAGCAAGCTCGCTCCCACAGGGATTTGCGGTGTTCATGAGGTTTGGGTCAGCCGCGATCCAGTGTGGGAGCGAGCCTGCTCACGATGGCGGCGACTCGGTCAATGCCCCATGAGCCAATGCTGATGCGGCCCTGGCAGGGTCCAGACACCAAAGACAATCACCAGCAAACCACCGGCCATGCGCACGCTGCGTTTGCGCAACAGGGCGGTGATGCGTTCGGCGGCCATGCCGGTGGCGAGCAACACCGGCCAGGTGCCGAGACCGAAGGCGAGCATCAGCAACGCGCTGTCCAGCGCATCGCCCTGGCTGGCCGACCAGAGCAGGGTGCTGTAGACCAACCCGCACGGCAGCCAGCCCCAGAGCGCGCCGAGCAGCAAGGCCCGGGGCAGGCTCGACACGGGAAGCAAGCGGTTGGCGACGGGCTGGATATGCCGCCACAGGCCACGACCGACGCCTTCGATGCGGGTCAGGCCGCTCCACCAGCCCGCCAGGTACAGGCCCATGGCGATCAACAGCAGGCCGGCCAACACGCGCATGACCATCGCCGCCGGACTATTGGCCACGGCCCAACCAGCCAGGCCGATCAGTAGCCCTGCGCTGGCGTAGCTCAGAATCCGCCCAACGTTGTAGGCCAGCAGCAACCGAAAGCGCCGGCTGCGCTGTTCCTTGGGGATTGCCAGGGTCAGGGCGCCCATCAGGCCGCCGCACATCCCCAGGCAATGGCCGCCGCCCAATAAACCCAGGATGAGCGCCGAGACCAACAGTGGCGCCAGATCAAGCATGGGGCGGGGCCTTGTCGTCCGGTTTGCGGGGCTCGCCGCTGGCTTCGTCCACCGCTGCCTTGTGGTTCGGATCCTGATCGTCGAACAGAATGCTGTGGGCCGGACCGTCGAGGTCGTCGTACTGCCCGCTGTCCACGGCCCAGAAGAAGATGTAGACGGCAATGGCCACGATCAGCAGTGCGGCCGGGATCATCACGTAAAGAGCTGGCATGTCGGAACTCCATGCCCGCGCGGCTCAGGCCGGCAGCGGGCGGGTATCGGGCGAGGCATCGAAAACCTGCATCTTGGGCTGGCGAGTCAGCCTCAGCGCATTCAACACCACGGTCAGCGAACTGATGGACATGCCGATCGCGGCCCACACCGGCGTAATCCAGCCGAGGGCGGCGAACGGCAACATGAGGCCATTGTACAGTGCCGCCCACACCAGGTTCTCGATGATCACCCGCCGTGTGCGCCGCGCCAGGCTGAAGGCGTGGATCAGGGCGTCGAGACGGTTGGACAGCAGCACCGCATCGGCGCTGGTCTTGGCAAGATCGGTGGCCGAGCCCATGGCGACACTGATGTCCGCCGCCGCCAGCACCGGCACGTCGTTCACCCCGTCGCCGAGCATCAGCACCTTGCGGCCCTGCTGGTGCAATTGTTGCAACACGGCCAGTTTGTCGTCCGGGCGCAAACCGCCGCGGGCTTCATCGATGCCCAGTTCGGCGGCGACACTGGCAACCATGGGCGAACTGTCGCCCGACAGCAACAGTGTGCGCCAGCCCCGCGCTTTGCAGGCGGCCAGCAGTGCCGGGGCGTCGGCACGCAAGCGGTCGTCGAGGACGAACCAGGCCAACGGACCGATGTCATCACCCAGCAGCAACCATTGTCCGGGCTCATCCGGCATCACCGGCACCGCCGCGCCACTGAGTTCGCAGACAAAACCGGGTTGGCCGATGCGCAGGCGCTGGTCACCCACCAGCCCTTCCAGGCCTAGCCCCGGGGTGCTTTGCACATGCTCGGCGGCCAGTGGCGCGCGGCCAAAGGCACGGGCGATGGGGTGTTCGGAGCGATTTTCCAGGGCAGCGGCCAGGCCCAGGCATTGATCACTGTCCAGGGCCGTCAGCGTTCGAATGGCGCGCAACGCCAGACGCCCTTCGGTGAGGGTGCCGGTCTTGTCGAAAATCACCGTGTCGATCTGGTTCAGGCCCTCCAGCACATGGCCGCGAGTCAGCAGCAGGCCAAGCTTGTGCAGCGTGCCGGTGGCGGCGGTAAGAGCGGTTGGCGTGGCCAGGGACAGTGCGCAAGGGCAGGTGGCGACCAGCATCGCCAGCACAATCCAGAAGGCGCGAGAGGCATCCAGTTGCCACCACAGCACACCGATGGCCGCCGCAGCGACCAGGGAGAACAGCAGGAACCATTGCGCGGCGCGGTCGGCGATTTCCGCCAGCCGCGGCTTCTCGGCCTGGGCTCGTTCCAGCAACCGGACGATGGCCGACAGCCGGGTGTCTTGCCCCAGTGCCAACACCTGGACCGTCAAGGCGCCTTCCACGTTAAGGGTGCCGGCCGTCACCGTGTCGCCCACATGGCGAGGTTGTGGCAGGTATTCGCCGGTCAGCAGTGATTCGTCCACGCTGGACTGGCCGTCGAGGATTCTGCCGTCGGCCGGCAGAACCGCTCCGGGATGCACCAGGACCCGGTCACCGGTGCGCAATTCGCTGAGCAGGATGCGTTCACTCTGGCCGTTATCCTCCAGGCGCAGGCACGAGGCCGGCAGCAGATTAACCAGTTGTGCGGTGGCGGCAGCGGTGCGCTCCCGGGCACGGCGTTCCAGGTAGCGACCGGCTAGAAGGAACAGTGCGAACATGCCCACGGCATCGAAATACAACTCGCCCACCCCAGTGACTGACGTCCAGATCCCGGCCACGTAGGCACCGCCAATGGCCAGGGACACCGAAACGTCCATGGTCAGGTGTCGGGTGCGCAGGTCGCGCATCGCGCCCTTGAAGAACGGCGCGCAGCTATAGAACACGATAGGTGTGGTGAGGAACAGCGCGACCCAGCGCAGGATGGTGTGCATCTCCGGGCTCAGGTCGATGTTGAATTCCGGCCAGGTGGCCATGGTCGCCATCATCGCCTGGAACCAGAGCAAACCGGCTACGCCCAATTGGCGCAGGGCCAGGCGGTTTTGCGCGGCCAGTTGTTCGCTGGCCTGATCGGCCTGGTAGGGATGGGCGACGTAGCCGATCTGGCGCAGTTCGGCCAGCAAGGTGCTCAGCGGCAATTGAGCGTCGGCCCAGCTCACGTGCAAGCGGTGATTGGACAGGTTCAGCCGCGCCTCGGCCACGGCGGGCAGGCTGCGCAGTTGTTTTTCGATCAGCCAGCCGCAGGCGGCGCAACTGATGCCTTCGATCAGCAGCGTGGTTTCGGCCAGCTCGCCTTCATGGCGCACGAACGACTGCTGCACGTCCGGGCGGTCGTACAGCGCCAGCTCATCGGTCAACTGGACCGGCAGGGTTTCGGGGTTGGCCGACGCTTCGCTGCGATGCTGGTAATAACTTTCCAAACCACCGGCGACAATGGCCTCGGCCACCGCCTGGCAGCCCGGGCAGCACAGCTCACGGGTTTCACCCAGGACAACGGCGGTGAAGCGACTGCCTGGGGGGACGGGCAGGGCGCAGTGGTAGCAAGGCAGTGGGGTGGTCATGGTTGTCGCTATGAAGGCCTTTGTGGCGAGGGAGCTTGCTCCCGCTCGACTGCGAAGCAGTCGTAATCCTGGAACTCAATATGCCTGAAAGGAGCCTCAGGCCAAAAGACAGGGCCGCTTCGCAGCCCAGCGGGAGCAAGCTCCCTCGCCACAGGAAAGCAGCTTATTTCTTCAGGTCTTCAGCGCCTTGCAGCGGTTCATCGCCGAGCAGGATGGCCTGGTCATGGTTGATCTGCTCTTCTTCGAACAGGCGCCAGGTCTTGTCGTTCTCCACACCCAGCAATTCGACAAAGCGCCGGCCTTCGATCTTGTCCGTCAATTGACCGACATACCGTCCCGGCTCGCTGTCGTTGCGCGTCAGGACGATCTTGCGATCCTTCTCCGGCTGGGTGGGCGAGATCAGGCTCAGTTCCAGGGTCTGGGGCCGGCTGTCGCCGCTCAGGCGCAGGTTTACTTCGCCGGTGACGTCATCCAGTTGCACGTTGGCATGCAGTTGCAGGGTCTGGCCCAGCAGTTCGCGCTCCAGGGAGCGGTTGATGCCCTTGCCGGCTTCGTAGTAGTTGTCGTTGACTAGGTTGTCCGGGTTGTTCACGGCGATGGTCACCATGGTCAGACTCAGCGTCACCGAGCAGGCCAGGATCGCAATGATGATCCACGGCCAGAGATGCTTGTACCAGGGGCTGGTGGCGGTTGCTGCAGGCATGTTCAGTTCTCTCAACGAATTTGTGGGCCGATGAACCGGCTCTTGGCTTCAACATGAACGCTGTCGTCATCGGCATCCTTGAGGATGAACGTCACCTCGTTGGTGCTCGACGGCAGTTGGTCCGGTGCACTGGACAGTTCTACCGGCTGGGTGAAGATCTCACCGGCCGCGACCTTGATTTCCCGGCGTCCCTGGAGCTTGAGATCCGGCAGGCCGGAGGCCTCCAGCACGTACGTATGGTCGTGCTGGTCCTTGTTCATGATCTTGAGGCTGTAGACGTTCTCGATCCGGCCTTCGGCGTTCTCGCGGTACAGCACGCGGTCCTTGCTGACATCGAAACCGACCAGCGAACGCATGAAGAACGCGGTCACCAGCAGACTGATCATTGCCAGCAGCACCAGGGCATAACCGATCAGGCGTGGGCGCAGTTTATGGGTTTTCTGCCCCGAGAGGTTATGTTCGGTGGTGTAACTGATCAGCCCGCGCGGATAATCCATCTTGTCCATGATGTTGTCGCAGGCGTCGATGCACGCCGCGCAGCCGATGCATTCAATCTGCAGGCCATCGCGAATGTCGATACCGGTGGGGCAGACCTGGACGCACATGGTGCAGTCGATGCAGTCCCCCAGGCCCAGGGCCTTGTAGTCAACGCCCTTCTTGCGCGGGCCACGGCTTTCGCCCCGACGCGGGTCGTAGGAAACGATCAGGGTGTCCTTGTCGAACATCACGCTCTGGAAACGGGCGTAAGGACACATGTAGATGCACACCTGCTCGCGCAGCCAGCCGGCGTTGCCGTAGGTGGCGAGGGTAAAGAAGCCGACCCAGAAATACGACCAGCCATCGGCCTGGCCGGTAAAGAATTCGAACACCAGTTCGCGAATCGGCGTGAAATAACCGACGAAGGTCATGCCGGTCACAAAACCGATCAGCAGCCACAGGCTGTGCTTGGCCAACTTGCGCAGGAACTTGTTCCCGCTCATGGGCGCCTTGTCGAGCTTGATGCGTTGGTTGCGGTCGCCTTCGGTGACCTTCTCGCACCACATGAAAATCCAGGTCCACACGCTTTGCGGACAGGTGTAGCCGCACCAGACCCGCCCGGCATAGACCGTAATGAAAAACAGGCCGAAGGCGGCAATGATCAGCAGTCCGGACAGGAGGATGAAGTCCTGGGGCCAGAAGGTCGCACCGAAAATGAAGAATTTGCGTTCGGGCAGGTTCCACCAGACGGCCTGATGCCCGCCCCAGTTCAGCCAGACCGTACCGAAATACAGCAGGAACAACACGCCACCGCCGACCATCCGCAGGTTGCGGAACAGGCCGGTGAAGGCACGGGTGTAGATTTTTTCCCGAGAGGCATACAGGTCGACGCTTTGATTCGCGTCCTTGGCAGGCGGGGTGACGTCATGTACCGGAATCTGGTTACTCATCAAAATGCATCCCACGGCAGTGGAAAAGTGCCGGGATCAGTACGTGCCGACCACGGTCAGAAAGGGTATTGCAGTGGTGCAATGATACGCCTGTAGGTCTAGCTCAAGGGTGCGACCTTTGGTCGCGTTGGGACTCTGCATAGAATGGTGTAGCGGATGTAACAAGTCATGACCCAGATCAATTGACTATAGACATTCCATGGCGTTGACGAAAAAAACCATGGGCCGGCGACTCGTTCGACAGCCCCTCCTGATTGTTTTGTGCCACTATTTTTAGCGGCTCCGCCGCCCAGCGGGAGTAAGTTACCTCGCCACGGGGATTTGCGCTTAACCTGCGCCTGGTCATTTGTTCGCAAGCGCCAGATCGAACTGCTTGTTTCCCAATTTGATCTAGCCGCCAGGGTTTTCTTGAGCACAGCCGAATCCCGGCTCTGATTATTTTTGTGCGCTGCAAAGAGAAGCGTCAGGCGCACAAATGCATCAAGTTTCTACCGGCGGTACAAAATGTTGTAGAACGCGGTTTGCTCATCCTTGATCAAGGACAGATCGTGCCCCGTGAGAATTTTTTCGAACAGCGCTTTGTTGACTGCCATCCGACGCATGATGATCACCTCCAGCAATTGGCCGAACAGCGCTTCATCACGGACGTGTTTTTTCAGTTTTAGAATTTCGTGAGGCTTGTCTTTCAGGACGTGAAAGGCGTAATTCATCACAACCATATTGGAGACGAACAGGTTTGCCGTTGACTGAAGCGGATTGACCGCGTCGATCAAAGAATCAAATATTTTTTGCCTGTCCTGAGCATAGGTGGGCAAAAAAACGTCGGGGTACATAAGCTCGCTGTGACGATCATTGATCGCGCAGCGGTAATGGGTATCGTCGGGCTCGCTGAGTAATCTGACCGTGCTTGTTTGAAACGTTTTCAACGTACTCAGCAGTTGATGCTCTTTCCTGCTGTCGGCCTTGATCGCTTTGTAAACCAGATCAATCACATCCAGAAAAGCCACGGACCCCAGCCCATCGGTCGCCATCATCAACTGATTGCCCTCGATGCTGAACCGACGATACGCCTCGTCATCGATGCTCAATTCGAAGAGGAGGAACCTAAGCATGTAGTTCCTGAGGCGCGCATCCGCATCCAGGGTGCTGTTCTTCAAGCTGATCAGTTGGATCAGGTAGAAGAAAATAAAATATTCCTTGTTGGTTCGTTGACGGTTGTCGATTTCAAACAGGTAGCCAAAGCGCGACAGGACCAGGAGGAGGGCGTAGCAGTCGGGTTCCGTGAAGCCGTTCTTCAGCATGGCTTTTTCGAAAGCGCTGGTGGAAAACAAGTCCCGCCAGCGGCTAACGCTGAAGGGAGCGCCATTGTGTTTTTTCGCGACGACGTTCAGTAGCGAAGGCTCGTCTTCTTTGTAAAAAACAGCACCCAACGCCTTCGGATACGGCCGGACGTTCAGGAAATTTTCAAGCTTGTATGAGAGAAGATCGAATATGTCCATCTGGCTTTATCCGCAGGTCTTCCATTTTCCGTTCGGGCCTTTCTTCTCGACACGAAATGACGTAATGGTTTTATTGAATTTATCCAATAATCGGAAACCGATGCCTCTGGCCTTGGGCTCATTCGTCTTGGACAGCACGCCATCTTTCAGGCCCGTCTCTTTATAGTCAACGGTAGAGATGTCCTTGTGGTTATTGAGCATGCTGACCCCTTCGTTATTGACGGTGGCCACTACCCGATACTTCTCATTACCTGGGTTGAATCCAGGGTTACTGTCCTGGTTGACCCAGACCGCTTTCTCTCCTCGGATATTCGGAACCAAGCCGCCTTTGCCTCCGTTGGCGGCCTTGGACGAGACGGTTTCGCTCTCGCCCATGTACCGGATAATCTCATTCTCTTTAAGCCCCAGCGGGTCGATCCAGGTAAATGGATTCGGTGCGTAGCGATAAAGATTCAGGCTTGCGGCCAGGCCCAAGGGGTCGGGCGTGGTAAAGCGGCCTATGTCGGGATCATAGAAGCGGAAGGTGTTGTAGTGCAGGCCTGTTTCCCGGTCCAGGTATTGCCCCTGAAAACGCAGGTTCTGTTCTTCGATGTAGTACGGCTCACGGACTTCATCAGTGGTATTGCCCCATACCTGGTAGTGAGCGTGCCATAGCGGATAGCCGTCACTTTCCGTCAAGGCCTGTGGCTGACCATTGGGGTCGTTGTGGTAATAGCGGATGCGTTGATGTTCACCGATGCCGTCGACCCGGGCCAAGGGCTCGTGACTGTCGCCAATATAGAGGTACAGGCTGGTCAGGCTATTTTTATGTTCCTTGAGTAATTGCAGGCCATCCCAGTCGAAACGCGTGCGGGCGATGAGACGCCCGTTGTCGTCATGTTCGGTTTTCTCAATCCTTCGGCCCAACGGGTCGTAGCGCATCCTGACGACGTTTTCACCGTCGGATTTCTGGGTTCGAACTTCAACCAGCCGGTGATCCGAGTCGTAACTGAAGCGCTGCAGGCCATGTCGCCCACTGCGCTTTTCAATCATTCGGCCAAAATCATCGTAGCGATAGTGCTTATCCTGATAGCGCTTGAGTTGGTTGTGCGTAACCCGCCCACCTGTACCAAGTGAACTGTCGAGGAGATTGGCGGCGGCATCGAAGGAAAATGTTTCATTCTGGCCTTGTCGAGTGCCCTGGCTTGCCAGGATGCGGCCGGTCACATCGTAGTGCAGCAATTGGCGTTGTTGACCTTTTGGCTGCCGTTCAAGGCGCGCCACCAGGTGGTCGCCAGGATCAAACTCAAAATGGGTTTGATCTGCGGCAGGCATCAACGACGGCTGGCTGGTATGCCGGCGTTGGCGGCTGCGTAAGCGCCCGCTACGGTCATATTCACTCCGTGTGCTGATTTGGCCTTGGGTGCGCAGCACCTCTCGATGTAGCCGGTCGCGTTCGAAGTCGCTGATGACGTGGCCGTCGAGGTTGATTTGGTGCAGATGACCACTGCCATAGTACAGGCGGCTGACCCAACGGCCGTCGGGTAGGTGGGTCTGGATCAGGTTGCCGAGTTCGTCGTAGTGATGCTTCAGAACGCCCGCTGAACTCTGCTCCTCAATCAGATAACCCAGCGCGTCATAAGCAAAGCCCAGTCGTTGTTCGTTGCCGTCGTTAGCGATGACGGTGGCTTCGATTAACTGATTCAACGGGCTATAGCTGTACCGGGACTGTCCATCAGGTGTGATTCGGGTGGTCAGCCGGCCAATGGCATCACGTTCGAGATGATGAACAATGGTCCTTTCACTGGTCTGATGATCACCTCGCGGCGCTGCGATGGTTTCGACTCGTTTTACGTTGTTGAGGACGTCGTACGTGTAGCCTTTGGCGCTGCCATCAAGGTTGCGCTGTTCGGCCAACCGATCCCCCGCATCCCAGGCAAACCGGTAGCTCTCGCCATTCTCATTGGTCAGCGCCTGCAGCCGCCCGTAGCTGTCGTACGCGAATTGCACCTGCCGGCCGTGGGCGTCGGTGCGTTGGCGGACCTGACCGCGACGGTTGTGCTGGTAGAGCGTGGTGTGCCCGGCCGGGTCGGTGTAGCCGGTCAACTGCCCGGCGAGGTCGCGCTGGTACTGTTCGGTGCGGCCATCCGGCAATTGGCTGCTGAGCAAACGGCCTTGGGCGTCGTAGCTGAACTGGGTGCGCTCGCCGAGGGCGTCGGTGATGGTCTGCAGGTAGCCGCGCTGGTCGTAGCTGAACCGTGTCGGGTAACCCGAGCAATCGATGTGCTCCACCAACTGCCCGAACGGATTCCAGCGCAGCTTTTTAAGCTTGCCGGTGGCGTCGATGATTTCGATGACCTGACCGTGGGCGTCATAGCGATAGCGGGTGACGTGGCCCAGGGGATCGGTTTCGGCGGTGCAGTTGCCGCGTTGATCGTAGCGGTATTTCCAGCTGTGGCCGGCGGCGTCGGTGTCCACCAGCGGCAGCGCCCAGTGCTCGAGCCATAACGTCGAATCACTGCGGCCCAACGGATCGGTTTCGCCGATCAGGTTACCGGCCTCGTCATAGCTGTATTCATAGCGCCCGCCCTGTGGGTCGGTGGCGCTGAGCAGTTGGCGTTCGTCGTTCCACTCGAACAGCCAGGTCTGGCCGAGGTTGTCGCTGTATCGGGTGATCTGGTGTTGGCTGTTCCAGTGGCGCGTGCTGACGCGCTGCAAACCGTCGGTAATGCGGGTTACACCGGCCTTGAGGTCATAGTCGAACTGGTAGGTGTCGCCCTCGTCGGTCCAGTGGCGGACCACGCGCCATTCCTGGTCTTCGACCAAGGCCCATTCGTAGAAGCAACGCAGCCCGGTGGGCAGTTGGTGTTCCAGCATTCGCTGGCCGGCGTCGTAGCTGAAACGCCGTTGCACCTGGCCGGTGGCGTCGCGTACTTCGCTCAGGTTGTTCGCCGTGTCGTAGGCGTAGCTGACCAGCACTTCGCGCTGTTGGTCGGGGTAGAGACGTTCTATCCGGGTGACGCGTTCGCGCTCGCGGATCAGCTCGACTTGCACCAGATCGAAGGTGTCGCGCAGGCGTATCAGCCGTCCGGCGGCGTCGTAGTCGAAGAAGATGCGATTGTCGTTGCGGTCACCGAGTTGGCTCAGGCGCAGCAGGGATGTGTGGCCCGGCGTGGGTTCGAACAGGCGATACACGCCGTCGTCGCTTTCGATCAGCAACTGCCCGTTGAGATGACGTCGCACGGCCAGGCCTTCGCCAGCACTGAACACCGCGCCGCCCAACGGGATCGAACCCATGTCGATGGGCCGGGCCTGTTCGTCGGTGTAGAGCAGGGTCTCGCCGCCCTCGGGATGGGCGAGGATCTCCACCTGCACCTCGTAGACCACGCTCCAGCCCGCACCGAACATCCCTTCGCGGCGCTCGTCGCGGCTGTTGTAGAAGCGTTGCCAGTCGATTGGCAGAACACCGGGCAAAACGAAGTCCAGTTCTTCATCGCGGCCCAGCACTTTGGCGCCGGTGGCGGCATGCACTGGGTTCGACGAGCCCATGGTGGCGTTGGCCGCGGCGCCCATGGCGCTGCTGACCGCCATCGACGCCGCGCCACCGGCCAGCATGCACGGCAGTTTGCTGAAGAACTTGCCCTTGCCCCCCTTGAGCATCAGCAACGCGGTGACCGCCAGCCCCACGCCCGGGGTCTTGCCGCTGCGAATCTCACGCACCACCACTGAGCCGCCGCCGATGGTCACGTCCGGGGAAATCAACCCGGCCGAGACCACCGTCGCATCGCAGGTGCTGCGGTCGCCGCTGCGCACGGCGGGCTGGCCATTGATGGTGACTTTGTCCGAGCCTTCAGCCATGAACTGCGGCGGCATCGGTGGGTGCTTGGTGCAGATCACCAGGTCTTCCGGCCGAGTCTCTGTGCCGGGGGCGGGCGAGGCGACGGTGGGGCGCCACATCTGCGAGAAGAAGTTGCCGGCCATGTCCAGGTAACTGGCCTCGGCTTCTTCTTCCGGCTCGGGCATGTCCAGTTCGGTGCCGGCCGGCGCGACATGGGAAACAACCGCTCCGGCGGCGCGGGCCGAGGGGATGTTGTTGGTAAAGGTGTCCTTGGAGCCGGTGAGGATGTTGGCCTGCACCGTGGGCGGGAAGAGCGCGTTGCCGATGCCTTCGCAGATATTGCTCAGGCCTTCGTCGGCCCCGGTCTTGCTCATGGCAATGCCCACGACCGCCCCCACCACCGCACCGAGCAGGAAACAACCCAAGCCACCCGTGGCGACGGTGATGCCGGTGGCGGCCACCACCGCTGCCGTCGCCAGGGCGGTGATGGCGATGTTGGCCGCCACTTCCAGCACGCCGCCGAGAATGTCGGCCATCATGGAGGTGTGGTTCAGTGCATCGCCCAGGCGAGCGGCCCAGAGCGCGTCAGACATGCCGGGGGCTCATCGTTGCGCGCTGAAGTGTTTCGATGCCCATTGCGCCTATCTCCTTGGCGGTAATTGATGGTCCGTCGCGACGTTATATTAGCTTGACCATGGATTGAGCAAGGCCACGCCGCTGCTTTGAAAATCACTCACATTGCGGGTGACCACGGTCAGGCCATGGACCAGCGCCGTGGCGGCAATCAGTGCATCGCATTCATTGCTGCGATCCGGTACAGGCAGGCGAGCGCAGCGCAGCGCGACGGTGCGGTCGACCGCCAGGATCCTGCCGGAAAATGCGGGCAGGACGTGGTTATCCAGCCACGCGCGCAGGCGGCTGCCTTGCACCGGATCCTTGCGTTCGAAGCGCATTACACCAGTTTCCAGCTCCAATACGGTGATTGCCGAGACATACAGGTTGGGGGCGGACACGCTCCGTGCCCAGGCCTGTACGTTTTTATCTGCATGTGGCTTGCGCAGTTCCGAAATGACATTGGTGTCGAGTAGAAACATCAGGACAGGTCCACTGGCCGGGGAGTGATGATGGCACGTTCGGTATCGAAATCGATATCCGGCGCGTCAGGCATGACCAGCAACTCGACAATGCTGGTGCCAATGCCGGTCAGTTTCTGGTACTGCTCAATGCTTAGCAGTACGTGGGCCGGCTTGCCACGGTCAGTGATGATGACTGGCCCCTGGCGGGCGGCTTTTTTGGCACCACTTGTGTCGTGGTTGAATTCGCGGCTGGAAATGGTCGTGATGGACATGGCAGTGCCCTCATAAACTACAATGTAGGCACGTTACTACTGGCGTGGGAGGCGAGCAAGTGAAACAGCTTCGCTCCTGGATACCCACCAATAAAAAGGCCCCGCCAACATGGGTTGACGGGGCCTTTGGTACATCAGGCGTGTGCCTTACTGGGCATCGGCAGCTGGCGCCGGTTCCCCATGAGACAGGCTGTAGACGTACGCAGCCAGCAGGTGGACCTTGTCGTTACCCTGCAGATCGGCCTGGGCAGGCATCTGGCCCTGGCGACCGTAACGGATGGTCTGCTGCAGTTGAGCGAAGCTCGAACCGTAGATGAAACCGGCCGGGTGCGTCAGGTCAGGTGCGCCCATGGCAGGCGTGCCCTTGCCAGCTGGGCCGTGGCAGGCCACGCAGTTAGCCGCGAACAGCTTCTGGCCGTTGGCCGGATCGGCCTTGGCGCCTTCCGGCAGTTTACGGCCGTGCAGACTGGTCACCACGTAGGCGGAGACGTCGGCAACACCTTGCTCGCCAACCACGGCAGCCCAGCCCGGCATTACGGCATGACGACCGCCCATAATGGTGGTCTTGATGGTTTCCGGCTCACCACCCCAGCGCCAGTCGGCGTCGGTCAGGTTCGGGAAGCCGTAGGCACCCTTGGCGTCGGAACCGTGGCAGACCGAGCAGTTGGAGGCGAACAGGCGGCCACCCATCTTCAGGGCTTGCGGGTCCTTGGCGACTTCTTCAATCGGCATGGAAGCGAACTTGGCGAAGATCGGACCGAACTTGGCGTCCGAACGAGCCATTTCCTTTTCCCACTCGTGAACGCCGGTCCAGCCGGTCTGGCCATTGGCGAAAGGGGTCTGCTTTTCAGTGTCCAGGTAGTTATACCCTGGCAGCAGGCCTTTCCAGTTGCCCAGGCCCGGGTAGAGCACCAGATAACCCAAGGCGAAGACAATGGTGCCCACGAACAACATGAACCACCATTTAGGCAGTGGGTTGTCGTACTCTTCGATGCCATCGAACGAGTGACCAACAGTCTCGTCCGTTTGTTCGGCGCGCTGGCCCTTACGGGTCGACAGCAGCAGCCAGGTCAGGGCGAAGATCGTACCCAGACTGAGGACTGTGACGTACAGACTCCAGAACGTAGTCATTCTTTGTTACTCCTAGAAGCTTGCTCGACGTGCTTGATGGCTTCGGGATCATCCGCGAACGGCAGCAAGGTCGCGTCGTCAAACTCCGACTTGCGCTTGGGGCTGAACACCCACAACGCCAGACCGATAAAGGCCACCATCACGACGACGGTGCCCAGGCCACGAATCATCCCGATATCCATCTAAATCACCGTTTGCTTTTGATGATGGTGCCCAGGCCTTGCAGATAGGCCACCAGCGCGTCCATTTCAGTCTTGCCTTTCACGGCATCCTTGGCACCGGCGATGTCTTCATCGGTGTAAGGCACGCCCAGGGTACGCAAGACTTCCATTTTCTTGGCGGTGTCTTTGCCGTCGAGCTTGTTTTCTACGAGGAACGGGTAAGCCGGCATTTTCGACTCAGGCACTACGTTGCGCGGGTTGTACAGGTGCGCACGCTGCCAGTCGTCGGAGTAGCGACCGCCCACACGGGCCAGGTCCGGGCCGGTACGCTTGGAACCCCACAGGAACGGGTGGTCCCAGACGCTTTCACCGGCAACCGAGTAGTGGCCATAGCGTTCGGTTTCGGCGCGAAACGGACGGATCATCTGCGAGTGGCAGCCGACACAGCCGTTGGCGATGTAGACGTCGCGACCTTCCAGTTCAAGGGCGGTGCGCGGCTTCATGCCTTCGACCGGCTTGTTGGTCACGTCCTGGAAAAACAGCGGAACGATCTGGGTCAGGCCGCCGATGCTGACGGCGATGACCATGAAGAAGGCCAGCAGGCCAATATTCTTCTCTACTGTTTCGTGCTTCATCAGTGAGCTCCAACTACGGCGATCTTGGCGGCGGCTTCAGCTTCAGCCGGGTCAGAGGCACGAACGGTGCGATACACGTTGTAGGCCATGAACAGCATGCCGCTGGCGAAGAACGCGCCGCCCAGGGCACGGACGATGAAACCAGGGTGGCTGGCTTGCAGCGCTTCAACGAACGAGTAGGTCAGGGTGCCGTCGTCGTTGATTGCACGCCACATCAGGCCCTGGGTGATGCCGTTGACCCACATCGAGGCGATGTAGAGCACGGTGCCGATGGTGGCGAGCCAGAAGTGAGTGTTGATCAGGCCGGTGCTGTGCATCTGCGCACGACCGAACAGTTTCGGGATCATGTGGTAGATCGCGCCGATGGAAATCATCGCAACCCAGCCCAAGGCCCCGGCGTGTACGTGACCGATGGTCCAGTCGGTGTAGTGGCTCAGGGAGTTGACGGTCTTGATGGCCATCATCGGGCCTTCGAAGGTCGACATGCCGTAGAACGCCAGGGAAACCACCAGGAACCGCAGGATCGGGTCGGTGCGCAGCTTATGCCAGGCGCCCGAGAGGGTCATCATGCCGTTGATCATGCCGCCCCAGCTTGGAGCCAGCAGGATGATCGACATCGCCATGCCCAGGGACTGTGCCCAGTCCGGCAGCGCGGTGTAGTGCAGGTGGTGCGGGCCGGCCCAGATGTACAGGGTGATCAGCGCCCAGAAGTGGACGATGGACAGGCGATAGGAATAGATCGGACGCTCGGCCTGTTTCGGCACGAAGTAATACATCATCCCCAGGAAGCCGGTGGTCAGGAAGAAGCCCACGGCGTTGTGGCCGTACCACCACTGGATCATCGCGTCGGTGGCGCCCGAGTAGGCCGAGTAGGACTTGAAGAAGCTGACCGGCAGGGACGCGTGGTTGACGATGTGCAGCATGGCGGTCACGACGATGAAGGCACCGTAGAACCAGTTACCGACATAGATGTGCTTGGTCTTGCGCTTGACGATAGTGCCGAAGAACACCAGACCGTAGGTCACCCAGACGATGGCCAGCAGAATAGCCAGGGGCCATTCCAGCTCTGCGTATTCCTTGGTGGTGGTGAAACCCATCGGCAAGGTCACGATCGCACCGACGATGACCGCTTGCCAACCCCAGAAGGTGAAGGCGGCGAGGCTGTCGGAAATCAGTCGCGTTTGGCAGGTTCGCTGCACGACGTAATAGGAAGTGGCAAACAACGCACAACCACCGAAGGCGAAGATCACCAGGTTGGTGTGCAGCGGGCGCAGGCGTCCAAACGTCGTCCATGGCAGATCGAAGTTCAACTCCGGCCAGACCAGTTGCGAGGCGATGAATACACCGAGCCCCATGCCAAGGATCCCCCAGACCACCGTCATGATGGCGAACTGGCGGACTACCTTATAGTTATAAGCAGTCGGACTGATTGCTGTGCTCATTCTAAGGTTCCACGGTTTGGGTGTTTTATTAGGATAAAAATCGGTCGCAAGTATGGAGAAAGCGGGGGGTCATTGCAACGCGCCATGACCTGGGTCAATGCTTTCCAAAGCAGATTCTGCGGCCTTTCCATGTGCTGAGTAGGGACAAAATTGGCCCTCGGTAAAATGTCGCAACGAAGGAAAGAGGCGAGGGGGGCAGGTCGGTTGTAACGGGGTGTGTTCGAGCACGGCGTTCGGGTGATGCCAGGTAACTGTCGCAACAGCCGGTATTCACCTGCCTTTGCGGCCTTTTTGTCGAACGATTGTCGAACGCATCGGGTCGGGTCGACCTGAAACCGGCAGTCGCCAGCGCACGCAGAGGCAAGCTTAGACTTGATTCCGGGGAACCGAAAGGAAGACGAAGGGAGGGTGCGACAATGCGTCGCGCAGGGGCACGAAACAGCCGCATCCAGATGGATGCGGCTGTTCGCGTGGTCAGGATTTATTCGCTTTTGCGTTCAGCTTGCAGACGCTCGGCGCCCGCCGCGTGGGACAGGCTGTAGACGTAAGCCGCGAGCAGTTGCACCTTGTCATTGCCGAGCAGCTCATTCTGCGCCGGCATATGGCCCTGGCGGCCATGACGGATGGTCTGTTGCAGTTGCGCCAGGCTGGTGCCGTAGATGAAGCCGGCCGGCAAGGTCAGGTCTGGCGCGCCCATGGCTTCGGTGCCTTTACCGTTGGCACCGTGGCAGGCAACGCAAGTGGTGTTGAACGCTTGCTGGCCTGCTTGCAGGTCGGCGCCGCTGTCTGCCGGCAGCGGCAGGCCCGCCAGATCATGGCGCACATACGCGGCCACGTTCTTGACGCCGGCTTCGCCCAGCACTTCGCCCCAGGCCGGCATCGCGGCCATGCGACCGCCCATGATGGTGGCCTTGATGGTTTCGGCACTGCCGCCCCAGCGCCAGTGGCTGTCGGCCAGGTTCGGGAAGCCGAAGGCACCCTTGGCGTCCGAGCCGTGGCAGACCGAGCAGTTGGAGGCGAACAAGCGGCCACCCATCTTCAAGGCCTGTGGGTCCTTGGCGACTTCTTCCACCGGCATGGCGGCGAATTTGGCGAAGATCGGCCCGAACTTGGCGTCGGCCCTGGCCATTTCCTTTTCCCATTCATGGGCGCCGGTCCAGCCATTTTCGTAGCCGGGCAGGATGCCTTTCCAGTTGCCCAGGCCCGGGTAGAGAACCAGGTAGCCGACGGAAAACACCAAAGTGCCGGCGAACAACAGGAACCACCACTGCGGCAGCGGGTTGTCGTACTCCTCGATGCCGTCGAAGCTGTGGCCCATGGTCTGGTCGACACTGCCCTTGGTCTCGCCCTTGCGGGTGCCGATCAGCAGCCAGGTCAGACCGATCAGGCTGCCGATGGTCAGTACGCTGATCCACGTACTCCAGAAGGTGGTCATGGCCGGGTGCTCCTTGTTGCAGGGTCTTGGGGGTTGGCGATGTCGGCGGATGGCTCGTCGGCGAACGGCAGCAGGCGCGCCTGAGCGAACTCCGAGTTGCGCTTGCTGCTGAATACCCACAGGGTCAGGCCGATGAAGGCCACGAACACCACGACCGTGCCCAGGCCGCGGATCATTCCAGTGCTCATTTCAAGAAACATAGGCTCACCTCTTGCTCTTGATGGCAGTGCCGAGCACTTGCAGGTAGGCCACCAGCGCGTCCATCTCGGTCTTGTCCTTGAGCGAGGCCACGCTGCCGGCGATGTCGTCGTCGGTGTACGGCACGCCCAGGGTGCGCATGGCGCGCAGCTTGCCTTCGGTGTGGCTGCTGTCCACCGTTTGGGTCACCAGCCACGGATAGGCCGGCATCTTCGACTCAGGCACGACGTTGCGCGGGTTGTACAGGTGGGCGCGATGCCAGTCATCGGAGTAGCGCGCGCCGACCCGGGCCAGGTCCGGCCCGGTGCGCTTGGAGCCCCACAGGAACGGGTGGTCCCAGACGCTTTCACCGGCCACCGAGTAGTGGCCGTAGCGCTCGGTCTCGGCGCGGAACGGACGGATCATCTGCGAATGGCAGCCGACGCAGCCTTCGCGGATATAGATGTCGCGACCTTCCAGTTGCAGCGCGGTGTAGGGCTTCATGCCGTCCACCGGTTTGTTGGTCACGTCCTGGAAGAACAGCGGCACGATCTGGGTCAGGCCGCCAATGCTCACGGCCAGAACCATCAGCAGCATCAGCAGGCCGACGTTTTTTTCGATTGTTTCGTGTTTCATGGCGGACTCCTCAAGCCATCTGCGCGGCAGCGGCGGCTTCGGCAGGCTGGTAGGCCCGCACGGTGCGCCAGGTGTTGTAGGCCATCAGCAGCATGCCGAGGAGGAAGATCGCCCCGCCCGCCAGCCGTACGACGAAACCGGGGTGGCTGGCCACCAGGGTTTCAACGAAGGAGTAGGTCAGGGTCCCGTCCTCGTTCACCGCACGCCACATCAGGCCCTGGGCGATGCCGTTGACCCACATGGAGGCGATGTAAAGCACGGTGCCGATGGTCGCGAGCCAGAAGTGCGCGTTGATCAGGCCGATGCTGTGCATCTGGGGGCGGCCGAAGACTTTCGGGATCATGTGATACAGCGCGCCGATGGAAATCATCGCCACCCAACCCAAGGCACCAGCGTGTACGTGGCCGATGGTCCAGTCGGTGTAGTGGGAGAGGGCGTTGACGGTCTTGATGGCCATCATCGGGCCTTCGAAGGTCGACATGCCGTAGAACGCCAGGGACACAACCAGGAACCGCAGGATCGGGTCGCTGCGCAATTTATGCCAGGCACCCGACAGGGTCATCATGCCGTTGATCATGCCGCCCCAGCTTGGCGCCAGCAGGATCAGCGACATCACCATGCCGAGGGACTGCGCCCAGTCCGGCAGTGCGGTGTAGTGCAGGTGGTGCGGGCCGGCCCAGATGTACAGGGTGATCAGCGCCCAGAAGTGCACGATGGACAACCGATAGGAGTACACCGGACGCTCGGCCTGCTTCGGCACGAAGTAGTACATCATCCCCAAAAAGCCGGCGGTGAGGAAAAAGCCTACGGCGTTGTGGCCGTACCACCATTGCACCATCGCATCCGTGGCCCCGGCATACACCGAGTAGGATTTGGTGAAGCTCACCGGCAATTCCAGGTTGTTGACGATGTGCAGGATCGCCACGGTCAGGATGAACCCGCCGAAGAACCAGTTACCGACATAGATGTGTTTGGTGTTGCGCTTGGCCACGGTGCCGAAGAACACGATGGCGTAGGCGACCCAGACGATGGTGATCAGAATGTCGATCGGCCATTCCAGTTCGGCGTATTCCTTGGAGCTGGTGTAGCCCAGCGGCAGGCTGATGGCCGCCAGCAGGATCACCAATTGCCAGCCCCAGAAGCAGAACGCGGCGATTTTCGGCGCGAACAGCTGTGTCTGACAGGTGCGTTGCACCGAGTAGAACGAACTGGCGAACAGGGCGCAGCCGCCGAAGGCGAAGATCACCGCGTTGGTATGCAACGGGCGCAGGCGGCCGAAGCTGGTCCACGGCAAATCGAAGTTGAGCTGTGGCCAGACCAATTGGGCCGCGAGAAAAACCCCGAGCCCCATGCCGACGATGCCCCACACCACCGTCATAATGGCGAATTGGCGGACCACCTTGTAGTTGTAGGCGGTACTGATAGATGTGTTCATGGTTCCCCATCCACGGTTCAGCCGAAGTGAGCGCTTGCGCAAGGCAGTGCGGCATTCTTCGCCTGGAGTTATAGGCAGACTAAAAGCGAGGCAAGCATGGACAAACAGCACAAGGCCAGTATTGACGGGGATCAATGGGCGCGATGTGTGGCCGAACACGGTTGGCTATGGACGGCGGCGCAAACGGGTGTCAGCGCCGAGCCACCGACCCTGATCCTGGCCCATGGCGCCGGCGCGCCGATGGACAGCGGGTTCATGAACGAAATGGCCGCGCGCCTTGCCGGGCATGGCATCAACGTGTTGCGTTTTGAGTTTCCCTACATGGCTCAACGACGCCTGGACGGCGGTAAACGTCCGCCGAACCCGGCTCCCAAGTTGCTGGAATGCTGGCGTGAGGTGTACGCCACGGTGCGGCCTTATGTCGCTGGGCGGTTGGCCATTGGCGGCAAGTCCATGGGTGGGCGCATGGCGAGTTTGCTGGCCGATGAGCTGAAAGCTGATGCCCTGGTGTGCCTGGGGTATCCCTTCTACGCGGTGGGCAAACCGGAGAAACCGCGGGTCGAGCACTTGGCAGCATTGAAGACCCGGACCTTGATCGTCCAGGGCGAGCGCGATGCCTTGGGTAACCGCGAGGCGGTGCAGGGTTACGTGTTGTCACCGAGTATCGAGGTGATGTGGCTGGAGGCGGGGGATCATGATCTGAAACCGCTGAAGGCCTCGGGGTTTAGTCATGAGCAGCATCTGGAGGCGGCGGCGGGCAGGGTGGCCGGGTTTCTTCAGTAGGTTCCTTGCCGACTATCAAGGCCTCATCGCGAGCAGGCTCGCTCCCACAATTGGAATGCCTTTGAATGAGCAACCTTGACCCTCTGAGGGAGTAAGCCTGCTCCCACAATTGGAATGCCTTTGAATGAGCAACCTTGACCCCCTGTGGGAGCGAGCCTGCTCGCGATAGCGGCCTGTCAGGCAACAAAAAACCCGGAAGCTTTCGCTGTCCGGGTTTTTCATGAGGCAGGCTTCTATCAGCGGTTGAACCGCTCCACCAGCGAATACTGCGTATTGGCGGTGCGGGTCAGTTCTTCGCTCAGTAGCGCCGAGCTGTGGGCCTGGCCCGAGGTCTGGTCGGCCAGTTCCGAGATGTTACTGATATTGCGGCTGATCTCTTCGGCCACCGAACTCTGCTCTTCGGTCGCGGCAGCGATCTGTGTGGTCATGTCGGTGATGTTGGCCACCGCTTCACTGATGCCCACCAGCGCTGCGTCCGCCTCCATGACCCGAGCCACGCCTTCTTCAGCCTGGCGGTGGCCGGCATCCATGGTCTGCACGGCATTGGTAGCGGTTTGCTGGAGTTTGGCGATCAGGGCGTGGATCTGCCCGGTGGACTCACTGGTACGTTGCGCCAGTTGGCGCACTTCGTCCGCCACCACGGCAAAGCCGCGACCCATCTCACCGGCGCGGGCCGCTTCGATGGCGGCGTTGAGGGCCAGCAGGTTGGTCTGGTCGGCAATGCCTTTGATCACGTCCACCACGCCACCGATCTCGTCGCTGTCCTTGGCCAGCTGGGTCACGGTCTGCCCGGTCTCGCCCACCACCACCGACAAACGCTCGATGGCTTCACGGGTTTCCCCGGCGATGTCGCGTCCACGACTGGTCAGGCGATTGGCTTCCTGGGTGGCGTCGGCGGTGCGTTGCACGTGGCTGGCGACTTCCTGGGTCGTCGCGGCCATCTCGTTGACGGCGGTGGCCACCTGTTCGGTCTCCACTCGTTGGCGTTCCAGCCCACTGGAGCTGTTATGGGCCAGCGAGTTCGACTGCCGCGCCTGCTCGTTGAGGTGTTCGGCAGTGTCCTGCAACCGGGTCAGGCAGGTTTTCAGGCGAGCTTCCTGGCTGAGGATCGACATCTCCAGGCGCGCCTGGACGCCCCGGCTGTCGGTGTACATCCGGGCGATCAACGGGTCGGAGGTGGTTTGCTCGGCCAGACGCAGCAGGCGCTTGATCCCACGCTGTTGCCATTGCAAGCCCATCAGGCCCAGGGGCACCGAGAGCACGGCAGCCAGGGCAAAGCCCCAGGAGGAATTGAGAAACGCACCAACGACGAAGCTCAATTGGCTGACCAGGATAAACGGCAGCCAGTCCTGCAGGATCGGCAACCATTTGTCGCTGCGCGGGATCGCCGGCTTACCCTGGTTGATGCGTTGATAGAGCGCTTCGGCCCGGCTGATCTGCTCGGCGCTGGGCTTGACCCGCACCGACTCGTAGCCGATCACCTGGTTACCTTCGAACACGGGGGTGACATAGGCGTTGACCCAGTAATGGTCACCGCTCTTGCAGCGATTCTTGACGATGCCCATCCATGGCAAGCCTTGTTTGAGCGTGTTCCACATATGGGCGAACACGGCCGACGGCACATCGGGATGGCGTACTAGGTTATGGGGCGAGCGGATCAGTTCCTCCTTGGAAAACCCGCTGATTTCAACGAACGCGTCGTTGCAATAGGTGATCACACCTTTGGCATCGGTAGTGGAAATCAGACGTTGTTGGGCCGGGAAGGTCCTTTCGCGTTGTGTGACGGGCTGGTTGTTACGCATGGTGTGTAGATCCGCAAGGCTTTGAAAGGTTGTCGGCGCCGTCAGGTTTTTATTGAAGTTATTTTTCCGGTCGGTATCACGCCAGCATCGGGTAGGTAAATAGGGCGAAATGAAGCAGATTGAGGCCAAAGTGGGCGGCAATCGCCGCGCCCAGCCCACCAAAGCGATAAGCCAGGCCATAACCGACCCCCGCCATGCCCGACAGCAACACCCATTGCCATCCCGCCCCGGCATGCACCAGGCCGAACAGCAGTGAGGCCAGGATTAATGCCAGATTGTCGCCATAGTTCAGATGTTTGAAGCGTCGGCTCAGGCCACCCTGAATGTAGCCACGAAACAGCGCTTCCTCCACCAACGTCACCAATAAAAGATTATTGAGTACCCATATCCAGGCCGGCTCCGGCCACTTCGGTGCCCAATGGATCATTCCCAGCAGCATCGCCCCGCCCAGCGCCAGCACGGCGCTCAGGGTAAGCCCCAGGGCCGTGGCCTGTAGCGACAGGCGAAACGAGCGCCTGCCGACGATCCAGGGACACGCCAGCAGTAACCAGAAGCCGATCAGTGGCTTGTCCTGGTTCAGGTACATGGCAAACGGCACGGCATCGTCGGTAAAACGTTGCGGCGCGATTGCCCGGCCATTGAAAAAACCCGGCATCCAGTGCAAGGCCAACGCCAGGGCCATCACCACAAACAGGGCGTGGCCGAGAAACTGCCCGACCGGTGTCTGCTGCTGGCGCACCGCATACCCGGCGAACAGCAGCAGCGCGACCGAGATCGCAGCAGTCCAGGCCAGATGGCCGAAGGCCAGGGCCAAGGCATAGCCGATGGAAAGGAAGGCCAGGTATGGCCAGGGCAGGGCAGGCATATCACATCCTTTGAGACTGAAGAACCGTTTGTGGCGATGGTGATGGCAGGACCGGCGGGATTATAGGCAGACCCATACGAAAACACCGCCTATTAACAGGCGGTGTTTTCGTAAGACGCTTCTTTTTATTCTGAAATCAATTGCCGTAGGACGTAGTGCAAAATCCCCCCAGCCTTGAAATATTCCACTTCATTCAAGGTGTCGATCCGGCACAGCACTTCAATCCGCTCCTGGCGGCCGTCCTCGCGGGTGATGACCAGTGGCAGGTTCATGCGTGGCGTCAGTTCGACGTCGCTCAGGCCCAGGATGTCCAGGGTTTCCTTGCCGGTGAGGTTCAGGCTCTTGCGATTCTGATCGAGCTTGAACTGCAACGGCAGCACGCCCATGCCCACCAGGTTGGAGCGGTGGATGCGCTCGAAGCTCTCGGCGATCACCGCCTTGACCCCCAACAGATTGGTGCCCTTGGCGGCCCAGTCCCGACTCGAGCCGGTGCCATATTCCTGTCCGGCGATCACCACCAGAGGTGTGCCCATGGCCTGATACAACATGGCGGCGTCGTAGATCGGCATTTTCTCGCCACTGGGGATGTAGATCGTATTGCCGCCTTCTTCGCCGCCGAGCATTTCGTTGCGGATCCGGATATTGGCGAAGGTGCCGCGCATCATGACCTGATGGTTGCCGCGTCTTGAACCGTAGGAGTTGAAGTCCCGGGGCTCCACGCCCTGTTCGCGCAGATAACGGCCGGCCGGGCTGTCGGTCTTGATATTGCCGGCCGGAGAGATGTGGTCGGTGGTCACCGAGTCGCCGAGCAAAGCCAGGATTCGTGCACCTTCGACATTGTTGATGGCCGGTGGCGGCCCACTGATGTTCTCGAAGAACGGCGGGTGCTGGATGTAGGTCGAGTCCGATTGCCAGACGTAAGTCGCGGCTTGCGGCACCTCGATAGCCTGCCATTGCTCATCACCGGCAAACACGGCGGCGTATTCCTTGTGGAACATGCTGGTGTTGACCTGGGCCACCGCGTTGGCGACTTCCTGGCTGCTGGGCCAGATATCGCGCAGGTACACCGGGTTGCCGTCGCGGTCATTGCCCAGCGGTTCACTGCTGATGTCGATGCGCACCGTGCCGGCCAGGGCATAGGCGACCACCAGGGGCGGTGACGCCAGCCAGTTGGTTTTTACCAACGGGTGCACGCGGCCTTCGAAGTTACGATTACCCGACAGCACCGAGGCCACCGTCAGGTCGGCGCTCTGGATGGCTTTTTCGATCGGCTCGGGCAACGGCCCCGAGTTGCCGATACAGGTCGTGCAACCGTAACCCACCAGATCGAAACCCAGTTTGTCCAGGTACTCGGTCAGCCCGGCGGCCTTGTAGTAATCGGTGACCACCTTCGAACCTGGCGCCAGGGAACTCTTGACCCACGGCTTACGGGTCAGGCCTTTCTCCACGGCTTTTTTCGCCAGCAGCCCGGCGGCCATCATCACGCTGGGGTTGGAGGTGTTGGTGCAGGAGGTAATGGCCGCAATCACCACTGCGCCGTTTTTCAGGCGATGGGTTCGGCCCTCGAACTCGTATTCGCTTTCCCCCACCTGATCGGCGTTGCCTACCGCGACCCCACCGCCACCCTCGCTTTCCAGGCGGCCTTCTTCCTTGCTGGTGGGTTTGACGTTCAGGCCCAGGAAGTCGCTGAAAGCCTGGCCGACATTCGGCAGTGAGACCCGGTCTTGAGGACGCTTTGGCCCGGCGAGACTGGCCTCGACACTCCCCATGTCCAGTTCCAGCGTGTCGGTGAATACCGGTTCCTGGCCGGGCAGCCGCCACAGGCCCTGAGCCTTGCAGTAGGCTTCCACCAGCTTCACGGTTTCGGTCGGACGTCCGGACAGGCGCAGGTAGTCCAGGGTCACGTCGTCCACCGGGAAGAAACCGCAGGTGGCGCCGTATTCCGGGGCCATGTTGGCGATGGTGGCGCGGTCGGCCAGCGGCAGGTCGGCAAGGCCGTCGCCATAGAACTCGACGAATTTGCCCACCACACCTTTCTTGCGCAGCATTTGGGTGACCGTCAGCACCAGGTCGGTGGCGGTGATGCCTTCGCGCAGCTTGCCGATGAGTTTGAAACCGATGACTTCTGGAATCAGCATCGACACCGGCTGGCCGAGCATGGCCGCTTCGGCCTCAATCCCGCCGACGCCCCAGCCTAGTACACCGAGGCCGTTGATCATGGTGGTGTGGGAATCGGTGCCCACCAAGGTGTCCGGGAACGCATAGGTCCGTCCGTCTTCCTCTTTGGTCCACACGGTGCGGCCCAGGTATTCGAGGTTGACCTGGTGGCAGATGCCGGTGCCCGGTGGCACCACGCTAAAGTTGTCGAAGGCGCTCTGGCCCCAACGCAGGAAGGCGTAGCGCTCTCCGTTGCGCTGCATTTCGATGTCGACGTTCTGTTCGAACGCCTGGCTGCTGGCGAAATTGTCCACCATCACCGAGTGGTCGATCACCAGGTCCACGGGTGACAGCGGGTTGATCCGCTGCGGATCGCCACCGGCCTTTTCCATGGCGGCGCGCATGGCGGCCAGATCGACCACGGCCGGGACGCCGGTGAAGTCTTGCATCAGTACCCGAGCAGGACGGTATTGAATTTCCCGGTCGGAACGACGCTCCTTCAGCCAGCCGGCGAGGGCCTTGAGATCGGTGCCGGTGACCGTTTTTACATCTTCCCAGCGCAGCAGGTTCTCCAGCAGCACTTTGAGGGACATGGGCAACCGGTCCAGGTCTCCCAGGCTTCGGGCGGCGTCGGGCAGGCTGAAATAGTGGTAAATCCTGGCGTCGACTTGCAGCGTTTTAAGGGTTTTCAGGCTATCGAGGGACGGCATTGAAATGACTCCTTTGAGTCCGCACGGCTACGGACTGACGGGACGGACAGAGCCTTTAACCTAGCTCTGTTTTGAGCGTATGACTAATCACTGGACTCTACGAGCGGGTTTGGGGTTCCGAACTCCGCTATCATGCGCCGGGTTTCGTGACAGGCTTTGCTACGGAGTTTCAATGAACACGCTTTTCATGCACTGCCGACCAGGCTTCGAAGGCGAGGTCTGTTCCGAGATCGCCGAACACGCCGCACGGCTGAACGTGGCCGGCTACGCCAAGGCCAAGCCGGCCAGCGCCTGCGCCGAATTTGTCTGTACCGAAGACGACGGCGCCGAGCGACTGATGCGCGGCCAGCGTTTCGCCGAGCTGATTTTTCCGCGCCAGTGGGCGCGTGGCAGCTTCATCGATCTGCCGGAAACAGACCGCATCAGTGTCATCCTGGCCCACATGAGCGCCTTCCCGACCTGCGGTAGCTTGTGGCTGGAGGTGGTGGACACCAATGACGGTAAAGAGCTGTCGAACTTCTGCAAGAAATTCGAAGGGCCGCTGCGCAAGGCGCTCACCGGCGCCGGCAAACTGGTGGATGACCCGTACAAGCCACGCCTGCTGTTGACCTTCAAGAGCGGTCGCGAAGTCTTCCTGGGCCTGGCGCAGGCCGATAATTCGGCCATGTGGCCGATGGGCATTCCACGCCTGAAGTTTCCTCGGGAGGCGCCGAGCCGGTCCACCCTCAAGCTTGAAGAGGCCTGGCACCACTTTATTCCTCGGGATCAGTGGGACGAGCGCCTGCACAGCGACATGACCGGTGTGGACCTAGGCGCCGCGCCGGGCGGCTGGACCTGGCAATTGGTCAACCGCGGCATGCTGGTGACGGCCATCGACAACGGGCCGATGGCCGAAAGCCTGATGGACACGGGGCTGGTGCAGCACCTGATGGCGGACGGCTTTACGTTCAAGCCCAAGCAGCCGGTGGACTGGATGGTCTGCGACATCGTCGAGAAGCCGGCGCGTAATGCGGCGATGCTGGAAGAGTGGATCGGCGAAGGGCACTGCCGCGAGGCGGTGGTCAACCTCAAACTGCCGATGAAGCAGCGTTACGCCGAAGTGAAACGCCTGCTCGAACGTATCGCCGACGGCTTCAAGGCCCGGGGCATCAAGGTCGAGATCGGCTGCAAACAGCTGTACCACGACCGTGAGGAAGTGACGTGCCATCTGCGGCGGCTGGACACCAAAAAGCCCAAGTCCCGCTAGCGCTTGAAAGGCAATGAAATCCCTGTGGGAGCGAGCCTGCTCGCGATATCGGTGCATCAGTGGACATCGATGTTGGGTGGCCCGACGCTATCGCGAGCAGGCTCGCTCCCACAGGGGGCGGTGTTAAGCCAGAGGTGACCTTGCACCGACATTGCGCGACAATGCCCGCCAGTTTCAGGAGTAGAACATGAGTGAAATGAACGATACACCGGTCGACGGTACGCTGGATGCCTCCGGCCTCAATTGCCCGGAGCCGGTGATGATGCTGCACCAGCACATCCGCGACCTGATGCCCGGCGGGCTGTTGAAGGTGATTGCCACCGACCCCTCGACCCGTCGCGACATTCCCAAGTTCTGTGTGTTCCTCGACCACGAACTGGTGGCCCAGGACGAGGTCGATGGCACCTACCGCTACTGGATCCGCAAGAAGCTCGCTTAGTCCGCCGAACGACTGATGCGGATCTGCTTGCGTGCGCTGCGTGTCAGGCGGATCGACAGCATCAGCGCCGCGCAGCTCAAGCCCACGATCAGGCCCTGCCACAACCCGCTCGGACCGCTGGCGGTGCCGAGCCAGTCGGTCAGGCCCAGGATGTAACCCACGGGCAGGCCAATGCCCCAGTAGGCGAACAGCGTCAGGATCATCGTCACCCGGGTGTCCTGGTAGCCGCGCAACGCGCCCGCCGCCGTGACCTGGATCGCGTCGGAAAACTGAAACAACGCCGCATAGACGATCAACATCGACGCCACTTCGATCACCACCGGATCGCCGGTATAGATCGCCGCGATGGGCCCGCGCAGCCAGAACATCAGGCTCGCCGACAGGCAGGCATACGCCAGCGCCGTACCCATGCCGACTCCGGCGGCGAAGCGCGCTTCGCGAGGCTGGCGCCGGCCCAGGGCCTGGCCGACCCGCACCGTCACAGCCATGCCCAACGAATAGGGAATCATGAACACCAGGGAGCTGAAGTTCAGGGCAATCTGGTGCCCGGCCACCACGGTGGCGCCGAGGCTGCCGATCAGCAGGGCAATCACTGCAAAAATGCTCGATTCGGCAAATACCGCGATGCCAATCGGCAGGCCGATACCCAGCAGGCGCTTGATGACGGTCCATTGTGGCCAGTCGAAGCGGTTGAATAACCGGCTCGACTGGTAGGCCGGTGCCCAGCGCGCCCAACCGGCCATGCCCAGGGCCATGAACCACATCACCAGGGCCGTGGCCCAGCCGCAACCGACGCCGCCCATGGCGGGCAGGCCCAGATGCCCGTAAATGAAGATGTAATTGAGCGGGATGTTCAGCGCCAGCCCGCACAAACCCAGGACCATCGCCGGTCGCGTTCGGCCCAGGCCGTCGCTGAAGCAGCGAAGCACGTGATACAGCGCCACCGCCGGCAGGCCGGTGGCGATGCCTTGCAGGTACTCCATGCAGGGTCCGATCAGTTCGGGGTCCACGTTCATGATGTGCAGGATCGGTTCGGCGCCGAGCAGCGCCAGCGTGGCAATCAACCCCACCACCAGCGCCAGCCACAACGCCTGGCGCACCAGCGGACCAATCTCGTCGTACGTGCCGGCGCCGAAGCGCTGGGCGACTTTCGGCGTGGTGGCCAAAAGTGTGCCGGTCATCAACAGGAACACCGGCACCCAGATCGAATTGCCCAGTGCCACCGCCGCCAGGTCCCGTGGTCCGACCCGGCCGGCCATCACCGCGTCGACAAAGCCCATGGCAGTGGTCGCCAGCTGCGCCACCATGATCGGCAATGCCAGGGCCAGGAGCGTCTTGAGCTCCAGGAGAACCCGGGCCGGGCGGGAGAGGGTGGTGGCGTGGTCGATCACAGGATTCACAGGCGAAACGTCCGAAAAAATAAGCGCGAGGCGGCGCATTCTACGCCTTGACGCAGTGGTCAGGAAAAAACCTGTGTTGTGGATTTGTAATCGCTCGCTTAGCCATGCGAATGCTGTTGTGGCGAGGGAGCTTG